>JANMYQ010000242.1:0-17415 GCA_031382215.1 Methylibium sp. | reverse complement strand
ACCGATTCGGCCACCAGCTCGGACTTGACGCGCTCGACGTTGGCGTCAGGCTTGTCCATCTTGTTCATCGCCACGACGATGGGTACCTTGGCCGCCTTCGCGTGGGCGATGGCTTCCTTGGTCTGCGGCATCACGCCGTCGTCGGCCGCCACCACCAGGATCACGATGTCGGTCGCCTTCGCACCCCGCGCACGCATGGCCGTGAAGGCCGCGTGACCCGGCGTGTCGAGGAAGGTGATCATGCCGCGCGGCGTGTCGACGTGGTACGCGCCGATGTGCTGCGTGATGCCGCCGGCCTCGCCCGCCGCGACACGTGCGGTGCGGATGTAGTCCAGCAGCGAGGTCTTGCCGTGGTCGACGTGGCCCATCACCGTGACGACCGGCGCGCGCGGCAGCTCTTCGTGCTCGACCTCGGCTTCCTGGTCCTCGAGGAAGGCTTCCGGGTCGTCGAGCTTGGCGGCAAACGCCTTGTGGCCCATTTCCTCGACCAGGATCATCGCGGTCTCCTGGTCGAGCTGCTGGTTGATGGTGACCATCTGGCCCAGCTTCATCAACTGCTTGATGACCTCGGAGGCCTTGACCGACATCTTGTGTGCCAGGTCGGCCACGCTGATGGTTTCAGGCACGTGCACTTCCTGGACCTGCAGTTCCTGCGGGGCCGCGAAGCTGGAGCTCGGTGCACCGTCATTGCGGTCACCACGGCGGCCCGCGCGCGGCGCGCGCCAGCCCGGCCGCGCGCCGCCGCTGGGGCCGCGCAGCGCAGGCTTCAGAGCGCGCTTCTTGGCGGCGTCGTCGGCCCAGCTGGACGACAACTTCTCGGACTTGACCGACTTCTTGTCGCCCGGCTTGGCGACTCCTGGCGCAGCCGTGGCTGCGCCCGGCGTGCCGGCCTTCTTGTGAATCGTGCCCTTGATGCCGTCCTTGCCGGCTTCGGCCGCAGCCGCCGGCTTCACCTCTTCGAGCTTCTTGGCGACCGCGACCTTCTTAGGCGCGTTCATCATCGCGCGGATCGCCGAGGCTTCGTCTTCAGCGGCCTTGCGGCGCTTGGCCAGGTCGGCGGCCTTCTGCTTCTCTTCGTTTTCGGCCACCGCGGCCTTGATCACCCGCAGTTGCGGCTTGGGCGGCTCGACCGGCGCGGCGGGCGCTTCCGGCGCAGCCGCCACAGGCACCACAGGCACGGCCGGCGCTGCGGTGTTGGCCTTGCTGCCCTTGCCGGACTTGCCCTCGGGCTTGGCCGGCGGCGCGGCGGCTGCGGCCGCAGCGAGTGCGGCGGCGGCGAGGGCAGCGGCCTTTTCGGCGGCTTCACGGGCGCTGGCTTCGGCGGCCTCACGGTCGCGCTGCTCTTGCACGGCCTGCGCTTCGCGCTGGCGTTGCTGCTCGGCCAGTTCCTCTTCCTGGCGGCGCAACTGGGCTGCCTGGGCCTCGGCTTCGGCCTCGCGGAGTTTCAGCGCGGCATCGTCCTCGACCGGCTCGCCCTGCTCTTCGACCGCCGGAGCAGTTTCGTCGCGCTTGACGAAGGTGCGCTTCTTGCGCACCTCGACCTGGATCGTGCGCGCCTTGCCGCTGGCGTCGGCTTGCTTGATCTCGCTGGTGGACTTGCGCGTCAGCGTGATCTTCTTGCGCTCGCCGCCGACGGCCGTGCCGTGCGTGGTGCGCAGGTAGTCGAGCAGCCGCTCCTTGTCGGACTCGGTCAGCGCAGCGTCCGTCGAGGCCTTGCTGACGCCGGCCGACTGGAGCTGCTCGAGCAGCGCCGCAGCAGAGCGATTCAGCTCGGCGGCGAGTTGGGCGACGGTGGTCGAGGCCATTGTTTGATCCTTGCTTCGGTCTAGCTGGTGATGTCGGGGGTCAGGCTGCGTGGGCGGGTGCGCATCATCGTCACGCCGTGAACCAGTGTTCGCGCGCCTTCATGATCAATGCCTTGGCGCTGGCTTCGTCAACGGCGGTGAGCTCGATCAGCTCGTCCACCGCCAGGTCGGCCAGGTCGTCGCGGGTGTGAATGCCGCCGGCCGCCAGTTGGGTGATCAGCTCGGGAGTCAGGCCTTCGAGGTCGCGCAGGTTCTGCGACACGTCGTCCACGTTCTCCTCTTTGGCGATCTCCATCGTCAGCAAGGCATCCTTGGCACGGGTGCGCAGCTCGTTGACAGTGTCTTCATCGAAGCTCTCGATCTCGAGCATTTCCTGCATCGGCACGTAGGCCACCTCTTCGAGGCTGGAGAAACCTTCTGCGATCAGGATGTCGGCCACTTCGGCATCGACGTCGAGCTTGTCGATGAACAGCTTGCGCACGCTGTCGGACTCGACCGCCTGCTTGGACGCCGACTCCTCGGCCGTCATGATGTTGATGCGCCAGCCGGTCATCTCGGACGCCAGACGCACGTTCTGCCCACCGCGGCCGATCGCGATGGCCAGGTTTTCTTCATCGACCACCACGTCCATCGCGTGGCGCTCTTCGTCAACCACGATCGACTGCACGTTGGCCGGCGCCAGCGCGCCGATCACGAACTGCGCCGGGTCTTCCGACCACAGCACGATGTCGACTCGCTCGCCCGCCAGTTCGTTGGTGACCGCGTTGACTCGCGAACCGCGCACGCCGACGCAGGTGCCGATCGGGTCGACCCGCTTGTCGTGTGACACGACGGCGATCTTGGCGCGCGAGCCGGGGTCACGGGCGCACGACTTGATCTCGAGCAGGCCTTGTTCGATCTCGGGCACTTCTTGCGCAAAGAGTTCGATCATGAAACCGGGCGCGCTGCGAGACAGAATGATCTGCGGGCCGCGCAGGGTCGGATCGACCTCGGCGATGTAGGCACGAACGCGGTCGCCGGTGCGCAGGTTTTCTTTCGGGATCATCTCGCTGCGGCGCAGCCGGCCTTCGATGCGACCCGACTCGACTACGATGTCGCCCTTGTCCAGGCGCTTCACGGTGCCGACGAAAATCTTCTCGCCGCGCGAAAGGAAGTCGGTCAGCAGTTGCTCGCGCTCGGCGTCGCGGATCTTTTGCAGAATCACCTGCTTGGCCGCCTGCGCGCCGAAGCGGCCGATCGAGACCGACTCGACCGGCTCTTCGATGTAGTCATCGACCTCGATGTCGGGAATCTGTTCGAGCGCTTCGAACAGCAGGATCTCCGAGTCGGGCAGTTGCAGCCCGGCTTCGTTGGGCACCACGTGCCAGCGGCGGAAAGTTTCGTAGTCGCCGCTTTCACGGTCCACCGTGACGCGCATGTCCACCTCGCCGCCATGCAGCTTCTTCGAGGCCGACGCCAGCGCGGCTTCGACCGCACCGAACACCACCTCCAGATCCACGCTCTTCTCGCGCGAGATCGCGTCCACCAGCATCAACAGTTCGCGGTTCATTGAATACGACCTCCATCAACCTCAACGTTCGAGCCCTTTTTCGAGGGCTGCGCCTTGTCCTGCACTTCTTGTGTCATTGCCGACTCTGGTCTTGACTCTGGCTCCGGCCTGGCAAAGCGCCGGCCTTTGAAATCCAGCACCGGCACCAGGCGCGCTTCCTTGACTTCTTCGAGCGCGAAGCCCAGCTCGATCTGCGTCTTGCCGTCGCTGTAGACAATGCGCCAACCGGCTTCGGCCGCCTGCAGCTCGCCCTGGTACTTCTTGCGGCCCTGGAAAGGCATCTTCAAGGTCAGCGCCACCTGCTCGCCGGTAAAACGCGCATAGTCAGCTGCCTTCTTCAACGGCCTGTCCAGCCCGGGCGACGAGACTTCGAGCCGCTCGTAGGTACAGCCTTCAACTTCCAGCACATGCTGCAATTGGCGGGTGACCTTTTCACAGTCATCGACGGTGATGAAGGCATCGGCCGGCTCGGCTGCTGCAGCGGCCGGGACGTCAACGAGTTTGTCGCCGTCTTTGTTGCCGACTGTGTCGCCTAATTTGTCGATATACACGCGCAGCAACCCACCCGCGGTCCGCTCGGTGTCCACGAGTTCGTAACCCAAGCCGATCACGGTGCGTTCGACGGCGCTCTGCCAGTTCATCAACGGTTCGTCCAAGCCTCTCAAAAGCGTTTCGGCAAAAAAAATGGGCTGGAAGAATCCGCCCAAGCATTTGCCGCCTACGCCGCTTACGCTAACTGCCGCCTCGCTGTCCGGCTGGACACCGTGCCTGCAACCCAGCAACCGACACCTTCCTGCAGGTTGCGTGGCAAAACAAGGATTGTATCCTGAGCAGCAGGGGCCGGCAATAGCAGGCAAGGGCTTGGCGTGTCAAGTCGCCCTGCGGGCACATCGTCGCATGCCAAAATCCGGCCACTCAAACCGGAGACAACATGGGATTCCTAGACGGCAAGCGCTTCCTCATCACCGGCGTCTTGTCCAACCGGTCGATCGCGTACGGCGTGGCACGCGCCTGCCGCCGCGAAGGCGCCGAACTGGCATTCAGCTACCAGGGCGAGCGCTTCAAGGACCGGGTGGCTGACTTTGCCGCCGAGTTCGGCTCCAGGCTGGTGTACGACCTGGACGTGTCCGACGACGCACAGATCACCCGCGCCTTCATGCAACTCGGCGAAGCCTGGCCGCAGTTCGACGGCTTCGTGCACTCGATCGGCTTTGCGCCGAAAGAGGCCATTGCAGGCGACTTTCTCGACGGCCTGTCGCGCGAAGCTTTCCGGATCGCGCACGACATCTCCAGCTACAGCTTCCCGGCCATGGCCAAGGCCTGCGCAGGTCAGTTGCGGCCCGGCGCGGCACTGCTGACGCTGACGTACCTGGGATCGTTGCGCAGCGTGCCCAACTACAACACCATGGGCCTGGCCAAGGCCTCGCTCGAGGCCAGCGTGCGCTACCTGGCCAGCAGCCTGGGCCCGCGCGGCGTGCGCGTCAACGGCATCTCGGCCGGGCCGATCAAGACGCTGGCGGCGTCGGGCATCAAGGGCTTCGGCAAGATTCTCGACGTGGTCGCCGCGAATGCGCCCCTGCGCCGCAACGTGACGATCGACGACGTGGGCAACGTGGCGGCCTTCCTGCTGTCCGATCTGGCCGCCGGTGTCACCTCCGAAATCACTTACGTCGACGGCGGCTTCAGCCACGCGATGGGCGGCGCGGCCGACGTGGCCTGAGCCGCCGGACCGAAGCGCCCCTGAAATGGCGCAGGGAAGGCGGCTCACCTCAGGCCGACGCTGCCCCATTGCATCAGGGCTTCGCTCTGGCCTGAGCGGTCAGGCTCAGAGCAGCTGAAGCACTTCCTTGCGCTTCTGCTGGTACTCGGCCTCGTTGATCAGGCCTCGGTCGAAGAGCCGCTTCAAGGTCAGCAAGCGTTGCTCCACGTCCTCGGCGAACCCGGGGTCGCGCGGCCGAAGTGCTGGTACCGGCGCAGGGGCAGCAGGCGGACTCGGTTTGGCCACTTCCGGGGCGGGCACAGCAACCGGCGCCGTTGCCGGCACCACCGGCAAGGCCACAGGAGCGGCAGTTGGCGAAATCGCAAGCCAGTCACCCCGCCGGCTAGTGGCCGCCGGGCTCTGAAGGACCGGACTGCCGGCCTTCGACCTCGAGCCGAACCTGAAAGTCGGCTCGATGCGGGAACCGATGTAGGTGTTGTAGAAGTCGAGCCGAGAGTCGTGCACGATCAGTTGCAGGTTTCCGTCCTGCACAAACAACCTGGCCGTGACGCCCGAAGGCGCGATGAAGAACGCTCCCCCGCGCCGGCTCGTGCTCAGCAGCAGCACGTCGTCCTTCGGCTTGGCCAACGCCAGCGCCTGCGACAGCGGTACGACCAGCGCGTCGAGCTCATCGGCCGAGAACAAGGCCGCTGGCCCATCGACGGTGTTGGTGCGCACCGCGCCGAGTTGCTTGCGAAGCAGCTCGGGCGACCAATCTGCGGGATGCTGGTTGTCCAGCGCATCCGGTTCGCGCGCCACCAGATCCACCGAGGTGAACTGGCCGATCGGCCAACTGCGCCGGGTCGGCTCCGGCGCCGCGTGCGCCGGCAGGCCCGCAGCAAAGAGTGAAAAGGACAGGACCAGGCGGACGAACCAGCGTTCTTGAAGGATCACGAGGGGCCTTTGAAATCGAATGATGAACTGCGTGCCGGATCCGGATCAGGAATCTTCAAGCGCCTGCGCAGCGCCCAGCAGTGCAGGCGAGGTACCGGCGTGCACGACGAACACCGGAATCTGCGACAGGTAGCCTTGGAAACGCCCCTTCTCCTCGAAGCGCTGGCGAAACGAAGAACTGTTGATCCGATCACCCAGCCGGGGAACGATCCCGCCGCCGATGTACATGCCGCCACGCGTTCCGAGCGACAGCGCCAGGTTGCCGGCTGTGGTGCCGAGCAGGCGGAAGAACACGTCCACCACGCTCACGCACTGCGCATCCTCCCCCGAAAGGGCCTGCGCCGTGATGTCGCGCGCGTCCAGCGGTTTGGCGGGCACGCCGTCGATCTCGCACAAGGCGGCGTACAGGTTCTGCAAACCCGGCCCCGACAAGGCGCGCTCCGCCGACGCATGCCCGAAGCGGCGCTGCAGGCACTTGACGACGGACTCCTCCAGCGCATCGGTCGGTGCCAGGGTGACGTGCCCGCCCTCCCCGTTGACGGGAATCGCGTTGCGCCCGTTCTGTGCCGGCAGCAAGCCCGACACGCCCAGCCCGGTGCCGGGGCCGATCAGCCCGAGCGGCGCGCCAGCCACCGGCTGCCCGCCGCCGACCTGACGCAAGTCCGCCGGCGGCAGGGCCGGCAGCGACAGCGCCAGCGCAGTGAAGTCGTTGAGCACCAGAAAGCGGTCGAAGCCGAGCGCGCGCTGCACGCCCGAGATCGAGAACGACCAGTGGTGGTTGGTCATCTTGACCAGGTCACCGACGATCGGATTGGCAATGCCGATCGCGCACCACGGAGCGGCCTCGCCGCGCTCGGACAGATACCGCTGCATGGCGTGTTCCAGGGTCGGGAACTGAACGCAAGGGTAGGTGACGGCGTTTGTCAACGGCGCTTGCGGGGCCGACTTCCACGCAAACCGTGCGTTCGTCCCGCCGATGTCGCCCAACAAGCGTGGGTAGGTATTCGAAGTCATCTGGTCGTCAAATGTAGCCAAACTACATTTCCTGAATCAGGAATTGAATCTTGCACTCACTCAGTTTGGCACTGAGGAGCGCACTCTATGCTGTTGCTGGGAAGCAAAACATCGTACAAACCCCAGTTTACCGACCCTCTGGCCGTTACTAAAGTACATTTTGAAAGGGGATTACAGAATCAAATGTAGTCCTGCTACGGAAGCGGGTGACGCCAAAAGCCGAGTCCCATGTCAGTCGCAGCCAAGCACACATTCTCGGTCCGAGTTTCCGCCCTTGCCGTGGATTTGTGTGTCCCCCACCGCCGTCAAGCAGCGCTGCCACGGCAGCCTGATTTTCGGCTCCCTTCAAGCAAGAAACTGTGAGGAGTCAAGAATGAAGATCAAGTACACCCTGATCGCGGCCGCTGCAATCGGCATGCTTTCCAGCACCGCAAGCGCCGTCGATTGGGGCGGATACACGCGTGTCGGCCCGGGCCAGAAGACCACCACCGGTGGCGACAGCAACCGCTGCTTCAATGGCGGCGCTGACGGTGGCAAAGGTGGCATCGGCCGCCTTGGCAACGAGTGCGACACCTATGGCGAGTTCGGGCTGAGCCAAAGTGCCACCGCTGGCGGGGTCACCTACAAGGCCTTGATGATGGCCAACTTCTACCGGGGCGGCGACTCGCAAGCGGCCGGGATCGCGACCAGCGTCAACCAGATCTACGTCGAGGCCAAGGGCTTCAACGTGGCCCCGAACCAGACCTTCTGGATCGGTGAGCGCTTCTACCATCGTGCCGACGTGCACATGGACGACAACTTCTTCGTCAACATGTCCGGCACAGGCGCTGGTGTCGACGGCTTCAACCTCGGGTTCGGCTCACTCAGCGCGGCAGTCTTCCGCAAGGGTGACAGCAGCGGCAACCCCGGCTCGCGCCTGAACCTCGACCTGGAAGGCATCAACGTCAACCCGGGCGGCAAACTGCGTGTGTCGACGGTGTTCACAGACTTCAGCGGCGCTGCGGGCACGTCGGGCATGGGCATCAGCCTGCAGCACAACCAAAGCGGCATTCTGGGCGGCGACAACACCCTGTGGCTCCAGTATGCGCAAGGCTCTGCCTACCTGGACCAGGGTTTCGGCGGCGGGACCGACGATTCCGGCAAGAAGCGCTGGAGAATCGTGGAGAGCCCGTCTTGGGTGAACGGCCCGTTGAGCGGGCAGGCGCTGCTGCAACTCGGCCAGGAGAAGGACCCGAACGGCAACACCCGCAAGTACAGCTCGATCGGTGGCCGGGTGGCGTTTGCGCTCTCGCCGAACTTCAAGATTCAAGGTGAAGCGGGTGTATCTCGGCAGACGCCGGTTCAGGGCGCGAGCTCGCAGCAGGTGACCAAGCTGACCGTGGCTCCGACCTTGACCGTCGGCCAGAACTACTACGACCGGCCGGAATTGCGCCTGTACGTTTCGGGCTTCCAATTCAACAGTGCCTACCAGCTGGCCAATGGCCTGACGAAGTCGAGCAAGACCAGCGTCGGCTTCCAGGCCGAAATCTGGTTCTGAGAACCGGAGCATGACGTGAGGGCCGGCCTTTTGGCCGGCCTTTTTCGACATGATCCTTCCCGAGAAGGCGCACATCGATGGCCAATCTTCTTCTGAGCGGGCTGAAGAAGTCCTTCGGTGACGTTCACGTCATTCCCGGCATCGACCTCGAGATCCGGGACGGCGAGTTCATGGTTTTCGTCGGCCCGTCGGGTTGCGGCAAATCGACCTTGCTGCGGTGCATCGCCGGGCTCGAAGAGATCACCGCCGGCGAGTTGCGCATCGGCGGCGAGCTGGTCAACGAGGTGCCGCCGTCCAAGCGCGGCATCGCGATGGTGTTTCAGAGTTATGCGCTCTACCCACACATGTCGGTGGCCAAGAACATGGCCTTCGGCCTGCGGCTGGCGGGCTTCTCCACCGAGCAGATGAACACCGCGGTGCAGCGCGCCGCGCAGATCCTGCAGATCGAGCACCTGCTCGAGCGCAAGCCCAAAGCCCTGTCGGGTGGCCAGCGCCAGCGTGTGGCCATCGGCCGCGCCATCGTGCGCAAGCCGGGCGTGTTTCTTTTCGACGAACCGCTGTCCAACCTGGATGCGGGCATGCGAGTGCAGATGCGCGTCGAACTCGCACGCCTGCACAAGGAACTCAAGACCACGATGATCTACGTGACGCACGATCAGGTCGAGGCCATGACCCTGGCCAACCGCATCGTCGTGCTCAACGCCGGCCGCATCGAGCAGGTCGGCACGCCGATGGACCTGTACCACCGGCCGGTCAACAAGTTCGTCGCCGGTTTCATCGGTTCGCCGAAGATGAATTTCATCCAGGGCAGCCTGGTGTCGGCGACGCCCACACATGCCGAAGTGCGGCTCGAAGAAGGTGCCGTGATCCAGGTCGCCGCCGACGCCACCGCGCTGCCCACCGGCACCGCGCTCACGCTGGGCATTCGCCCCGAACATGTTCAGGCCGACAAGGAACAGAGCTTCAACGCCGTCAAAGCCCAAGTACAGGTGGCCGAACACCTGGGCGACACGATCTACCTGCACCTGCTGATGAGCGGTGCGCCCGACAACCTGACCGTGCGCACAGACCCCGAGAACCCGCTCGACACCGGAGACATGGCCTGGCTAGCCCTGCCTCCGAAACGCTGCTTTCTTTTCACCGCGCAAGGTCAGACCTTGCCGGCCCTTCCCTGAAGGGTTGACCCTGCCAACGCGGCGCCACCCCGGTTCATTCAGGCATCACCGATCCACTGCCCCAGGGCATCAACGAAGGAGCTATTCATGAACCCTCAACGTCGACAACTCACCCGCGTGGCCACGGCTGCGGCACTGGCCCTGGGGGCGCTGACCTCCAGTGTGCAAGCCGCCGAACCCGGCAAGCTGCTGATCTGGATCAACGGCGACAAGGGCTACAACGGCCTGCAGAAGGTCGGCGACGAGTTCGCCAAGAAGACCGGCGTGCAGGTCACCGTGGAGCACCCGGAAGACGCGCCGGGCAAATTCCAGCAGGCGGCCGCCGCCGGCAAGGGCCCGGACATCTGGATCTGGGCCCACGACCGCATCGGTGAATGGATTGCTGGTGGGCTGCTGCAGCCCGTCACCCCGAGCAAGAAGGTGCAGGCCGATATCGACTCGCTGGCCTGGAAGGCCTTCAACGTGGGCGGCAAGACCTGGGGTTACCCGATCTCGATCGAAGCGGTGGCGCTGGTCTACAACAAGGACCTGGTGCCCACCCCGCCGAAGACCTTCGAAGAGGTGATCGCGCTCGACAAGAAGCTCGCGGCGTCGGGCAAGAAGGCGATCCTCTGGGACTACAACAACACCTTCTTCACCTGGCCGTTGCTGGCTGCCAACGGCGGTTACCCGTTCAAGCTGAAGGCCGACGGCAACTACGATCCGGCCGACACCGGCGTCAACAACGCCGGTGCGCTCAAAGGCGCCGAGCTGCTGGCCAAGATGGTGAAAGACGGCGTGATGCCCAAGGGTGCTGGCTACGCCGACATGGAAGCCGGCATGGCACAGGGCAAGGTTGCGATGATGATCAACGGCGCCTGGTCGTGGGACAACCTGCGCAAGGCCAAGGTCAACTTCGGCGTCGCCAAGATCCCGTCGGTGGCCGGCAAGAAGGCCGCGCCCTTCGTCGGCGTGATCGGCGCGATGGTCTCCAAGGCCTCGCCCAACCGCGACGTGGCGGTCGAGTTCATCGAGAACCACATGCTCGCCGTCAAGGGCCTGAATATGATCAACGACGACGTGCCGCTGGGCACGCCGGCCAGCAAGACGCTGTTCGCAGAGTTGAAGAACGACCCGAACATCCAGGCGACGATGGCCAGCGCGCAGGACGGCAACCCGATGCCCAACAACCCCGAGATGGGCCGCTTCTGGTCGTCGATGGCCTCGGCGCTGCAGAACGTGACCGAAGGCCGCCAGGCGCCCAAGGAAGCGCTCGACGCGGCGGCCAAGCGCATCAACACCCCGTGATAAGGCCACGGGGAGCGAGCGCCTCGCTCCCCGGCGCCCTGGTTGTTGCCCTCCCCTCATGAGCAGCCCGTCAATTGTCCAGCGCGTCGTCCAGCGCGTCGTCCAGCGCGCCATCGGCCCGGTCTTGCTGGGCCTCATGGTGATGGGCGCGCTGTACCTGGTCAGCGCGGTCTACGCCACCGGCGAGACCTTGCTGGCCGGCACCTTGCTGGTGATCGTGGCGCTGGCGCTGTGGGTCTACACGTCGGCCAGGACCTACGCCTATCGTTACCTGTTCCCGGGCATCGCCGCGGCGCTCATATTCGTCGTGTTCCCGATGCTCTACACGGTGGCCAACAGCTTCACCAACTACAGCTCGCGCAACCTGCTCGAACAACGCCGCGCCGAACAGTATTTTCTGGACGAGACCTTTCGTGCCGAGGGCGCCAGCTACACCGCGTCGCTGCACGCTGAAGGCGCGCAGTTCCGGCTGCGGCTCGAGCATGCCGACAGCGGCAAGGGGTTTGTTGCCGGCCCGCTGGCGCTCGCCGACGAGAAGCCGCTCGACGTGGCCGCCGCGCCCGAAGAAGAGGTGAAGATCACGCTCGGCGACGCGGTGCCGCTGAAGGACCTGATCGCGAAGCAGAAATTCGTGAAGGCCCTGCTCGTGACCCTGCCCGACGGCGGCAAGGTGCGCATGACCGGGCTGCGCGAATTTGCGCCGGTGCAGCCGCTGTACATGCGCGACCCTTCCGGCGGACTGAAGAACCAGGAGAACGGTTCGATCATCGTGCCCAACCTGAAGACCGGCTTCTATGAAACGGCGGCCGGCGAACGCCTGCAGCCGGGTTTCCAGGTCGCCAGCGGCTGGGAGAACTACCGCCGCATCTTCACCGAGCCGAAGTTCCGCGAGCCGTTCTTCCGCATCTTCGTCTGGACCGTCGCATTCGCCGCGCTGACGGTGCTGTTCGCGTCGTCGCTGGGCATGCTGCTGGCGGTGATCCTGAGCTGGGATGCGCTGCGCTTCAAGGCCGTCTACCGGCTGCTGCTGTTCCTGCCGTACGCGGTGCCGGCGTTCATCTCGATCCTGATCTTCAAGGGCCTGTTCAACAACAACACCGGCGAGATCAACCTGATCCTGTCGACCTTGTTCGGCATCAAGCCGGCCTGGTTCTCCGACCCGTTCCTGGCCAAGCTGATGCTGCTGATCGTGAACACCTGGCTCGGCTTCCCGTACATGATGGTGGTGTGCATGGGGCTGATCAAGGCGATCCCGGCCGATCTGTACGAGGCCTCGGCGGTGGCCGGTGCCGGGCCGATCACCAACTTCTTCGGCATCACGCTGCCGCTCACGCTCAAGCCGCTCACGCCGCTGCTGATCGCGTCGTTCGCGTTCAACTTCAACAACCTGATGCTGATCGTGCTGCTGACCGGCGGGCGGCCCGACTTCCTGGACACCAGCGTGCCAGCCGGCACCACCGACCTGATGGTGACCTACACCTACCGGCTCGCATTCCAAGACTCTGGCCAGCAGTTCGGCCTGGCCGCGGCCATCTCGACGGTGATCTTCCTGATGGTGGCGGCGATCTCGCTGGTGCAGATGAAGGTCAGCAAAGTCGCCGAAGAAGACAAGCGCTGAGAAGGAGGTACTGCCATGGCCATCGTCCTCGACAAAACCAACCGCTGGCGCATCGTGGCGGCGCACGTGTTCCTGATCGCGCTGTGCGCGGCCGTGATGTTCCCGTTCCTGATGGTGGTGTCGATCTCGTTGCGGCCAGGCAACTTCGCCACCGGCAGCATCATTCCGAGCACCATCAGCTGGGAGCACTGGCGCTTTGCGCTGGGGCTGCCGTTCCAGGGTGCCGACGGGCGACTCATCGAGCCCGACCTGCCGGTGCTGCTGTGGTTGTGGAACTCGGTCAAGGTGGCGTCGCTGTCGGCGCTGATCGGGTTGTTCCTGTCGACCACCGCGGCCTATGCGTTCGCGCGCATGAAGTTCGCCGGCAAACAAGCCGCGCTGACTGGCCTGATGCTGATGCAGATGTTCCCCGCCGTGCTCGCGCTGGTGGCCATCTACGCGATCTTCGACCGCATCGGCAGCGCCTTCCCGTTCGTCGGCATCGGCACGCACGCGGCGCTGCTGCTGGCCTACTCGGGCGGCATTGCGCTGCATGTGTGGACGATCAAGGGCTACTACGAAACCATCCCGGTCGAGATCGAAGAAGCCGCCAAGGTCGACGGCGCCACGCCCTGGCAGGCCTTCCGTCTGGTGCTGCTGCCGATGGCGGTGCCCATCCTGATGGTGGTGTTCCTGCTCGCGTTCATCGCGTCGATCAACGAGTACCCGGTCGCGTCCATCCTGCTGCAACAGCAGGACAAGTTGACCCTGGCGGTCGGCGCCAAGATGTTCCTGTACGAGCAGAAGTACCTTTGGGGTGACTTCGCCGCCGCGGCCATCCTGTCGGGCTTGCCGATCACGGCGGTCTTCATGCTTGCGCAACGCTGGATGGTTTCGGGGCTGACGTCCGGGGGCCTCAAGGGCTGAGAGTGGCCCCGACTGACGCAGACGTTCTTTTGCACCGGCCGGTGCCACCCAGCCGGCCAGCCGATTTTTCAACCGACGAGGAGACGCACATGACCATCCACCCCACCCTTGCCCGGACGCTCGCTGCCTGCACGCTGGCCGTTCTGTCTGCCGTGCCTGCACTGGCCACCTCCAACCCGCCGGCCGGCATGATTGCGATCAACTACAACCGCTGCGACAGCGACTACACCGACTGGGGCGCGCACCTGTGGAAGGACGGCGGCATTCCGCTGCCCGGCGTGACCTGGCAGAGCCCGATGAAGCCCAGCGGCAAGACCGACTTCGGCGTGTACTGGCACGTCAAGGCCGACGAGTTCGGCCCCAAGACCAACGTCAACTACATCATCCACAAGGGCGATACGAAAGAACAGGGCGGCAAGGACATGGCCTTCGACGGCGCCGCCAGCAAGGAGGTCTGGGTCAACAGCGGCGACCGCAAGATCCACGCCTCGCTGGCCGACGCCAAGGCAGCGCGCGCCGCCGCGCCCTGCAAGTGAGCCGGTGCCGGGTGCGTTGATGATCTGGCCGATGCACTGGCGTCACCGCCGTCCTTTGCTGGCGCGGATGCTGTGGATCGCGCTGGGGATGGCGCTCGCACTGATGAGCGCCCGTCCCCTTTCGGCCCAACCGCGACCGAGCGATCTCGGCACGGTCGAGGTGGCCCAGCGTGACAACGGCCTGCCGGCCGACTGGCAACGCAAGGGCGTGTTCATCGAGATCCTCGTGCGCGCCTACCAGGACAGCAACGGCGACGGCATCGGCGACTTGAACGGCGTGACCGCCCGGCTCGACTACCTGAAGGAACTCGGCGTCAGTGGCATCTGGCTGATGCCGATCTTCAAGAGCGCCGACCACGACCACGGCTATGCGGTGGTCAACTACCGCGAGATCGAGCCGCACTATGGCACGCTGGCCGACTTCGACCGCCTGCTCGCCGAGGCGCACAAGCGCGGCATCGGCGTGATCGTCGACTACGTCATCAACCACAGCGCGTCGGAACACCCGCTGTTCGAAGACGCTTACGACCACGCGAACTCGGCCTACACCGACTGGTACATCTTCAAGGACAGCCCCCAAAAGGGCTGGAACACCTTCTCCGGTGATCCCTGGCGCGAAGCCGGCCAGCGCTGGTATTACGCCGTGTTCGACGCCGGCATGCCCGACTTCAATCTGCGCAACCCGCAGGTGGTCGACTTCCACCTGAACAACCTGCGCTTCTGGCTCAACCGCGGTGTCGACGGTTTTCGCTTCGACGCCGTCGGCGTGCTGGTCGAGAACCGCGCCATCGCGTGGGAGAACCAGCCCGAGAACCATGCGGTGATGAAACGCGTCCAGGCGCTGCTGGGCGAATACGGCAAGCGCTACATGGTCTGCGAAGCGCCGAGCGACCCGGCCGCGTTTGCCGCCGCCGACTCGTGCGGCAGCGCGTTCGCCTTCGGGCTGCAGAAGCACCTGGTCGCCAGCGTCAAGCTCGGCCGGGTCAAGCCCGACCTGCTTTACACGCTGAGCAGTTTGCCGGTGGCGCGCATGGGCACCCTGCTGGCCAACCACGACGCGTTTGCCGGCGCGCGCCTGTTCCGGCAGTTCAACGGCGACGAGAAGAGTTACCGGGTCGCGGCCGCCACCCTGCTCACCTTGCCCGGCACGCCCTTCCTCTATTACGGCGAGGAGATCGGTCTGGCGCACACCGAGCCGGTGCAGCACGATGACCAGGCGCTGCGCGGCCCGATGAGCTGGAGCGCCGGCCCGCAGGCCGGCTTCACAAGCGCCGACAAGCCGTTCCGCCCGCTCGTGGCGAACTGGCAGACGCACAATGTCGAGGCGCAGAGCCGCGACCCCGGCTCGCTGCTGAACCTGTACCGCGCGTTGATCGCGCTGCGCACCGTTGAGCCCGCGCTGTCGATCGGCAACTTCACGCCAGTCTCGGCCAAAGACGACCCGGTGCTCGCCTTCACGCGCGAGCACGCCGGCACGAAACTGCTGGTGCTCATCAACTACGCCTACCGGGACGCGACGCAGGCGCTGCCCGCCGGCACGCTGCCGTCGCAGTGGAAGCCGGTGTTCCCGGCCGACGCTGCCTGGCCGCAAAAGCTTGCCGGAAAGCCGGTCGCGCCGGCAAAACCCGCCAAAGGTGCTCGGCCCGCCAAGCCGGCTGCCGGCCCCACGCCGGGCGCCGAGATTCGCCTCACGCCGCAACAGGTGTTGATCCTCAAGGCCACCGTGTGAACCGGGGCGCGGGGACAATGCAACGCATGGCTTCCGACACCCATCGCTCTGAAGCGGCGCTGCCGCACCGCGAGCCGCGCCTGCTCGCCGACATCGGCGCGACCTACGCGCGCTTCTGCATCGAGCAAGTGCCTGGCCGCTTCGAGCACGTGGCGGTGCTGCCCTGCGCCAATTACGGCGGCTTCACCGCCATCGTGCAGAGTTACCTCGACGGCCTGCCCGGCGTGCGGCCGCGCCACGGCGCCGTGGCCATCGCCAACCCGGTCGAAAGCGACCGCGTGCGCATGACCAACCGCGACTGGGCCTTCTCGATCCGAGAGGCCCAGGCCGAACTGCAGCTGCAGACGCTGCTCGTCGTCAACAACTTCACCGCGCTGGCGATGGCGCTGCCGCGCCTGCCCGCCGAAGGGCGGCGCCAGGTCGGCGCTGGCGCACCGCAGCCCAACGGCGTGATCGGGCTGATCGGGCCCGGCACGGGCCTGGGCGTATCGGGGCTGATCCCGAACGGCGATCGCTGGGTGACGCTGGCCACCGAAGGCGGCCACGCCAGTTTTGCGCCCACCGACGCGCGCGAGCTGCGCGTGCTGCAGTACGCGTGGAAGACGATGTCGCGTGTGTCGGCGGAGCGCGTGCTGTCGGGCCCCGGCATCGAGCTGATCCACCATGCCTTGGCCGAAGGGCGCGAAGGCCGGCCCGGTGAGCCGCCGCGGCTCAGCGCCGCACAGATCGTCGAGGGCGCGCTCGAAGACCACGACCCGCTGTGCCTCGAGACCGTCGACTGCTTCTGCGGCATGCTCGGCACCATGGCCGCCGACCTGGCGCTGATGCTCGGCGCCACCGGTGGCATCTACGTGGGCGGCGGCATCGTGCCGCGGCTGGGCGAGCTGTTCGACCGCAGCTCGTTCCGCGACCACTTCGAGGCCAAGGGCCGGTTGAGCGACTACGTCGCGCGCATCCCCACCTACGTGCTGACGGCCGAGAACCTGGCGTTCAACGGGGTGTCCACCTTGCTGGCCGACCACATGCCCGACGGCGATGGCAACAACCCGGTGCTCGACCGCGTGCGCTCGGCGGTGGGCAGCCTGTCACCCGCCGAGCGGCGCGTGGCCAACTTCGTGCTCGACAACCCGCGCACCGTGCTGAACGAGCCGATCGCGGTGATCGCGCTGGGCGCCGAGGTGAGCCAGCCCACCGTGATCCGCTTTTGCCGCTCGCTCGGCCACCAGGGGCTGGCCGACTTCAAACTCAAGCTCGGTTCGGGCCTGACCGGCACGATGCCGGTGCAGCGCGCCCAGGTGCGCCGGCAAGACAGCACCGGCGACCTGTGCGCCAAAGTGCTCGACAACACCATCTCGGCGATCATGCATTTCCGCGAGTCGCTCAACGTCGATGCGGTGGACCGCGCCATCAACCTGCTGCGCGAAGCGCGCCGAGTCGAGCTGTATGCGATGGGCAACTCGGCGGTGGTGGCGCTGGACGCGCAGCACAAACTGTTCCGATTCCGCATCCCTTCGGTCGCGCACACCGACACCTCGATGCACGCCATGGCCGCCGAACTGCTGGGCCCGAGCGACGTGGCGGTGTTCATCAGCAGCTCGGGCCAGCC
>JANMYQ010000194.1:0-6883 GCA_031382215.1 Methylibium sp. | reverse complement strand
GCTGTTGCAGTCGGTGGGGCTGGCCGCCGCCGATGTGGAGAAGTTTCCGCACCAGTTCTCGGGCGGTCAGCGCCAGCGCATCTCGATCGCGCGCGCGCTGGCCACGCAGCCTGAGTTCCTGGTCTGCGACGAGCCCACGTCGGCGCTCGATGTCTCGGTGCAGGCCCAGGTGCTCAACATCATGAAAGACCTGCAGCGCAAGCAGGGGCTGACCTACCTGTTCATCTCGCACAACCTCGCGGTGGTGCGCCATGTGAGCGACGAGGTGGGCGTGATGTATCTCGGCCGCCTGGCCGAACTGGCCGACAAGGCCACGCTGTTCTCGAAGCCGCGGCACCCGTACACGCGCATGCTGCTCGACGCCATTCCGGACATCCAGATGAGCGGCCGCGCCCGCACGCCGGTGCAGGGTGAGGTCCCGAACCCGCTCAGCCCGCCCAGCGGTTGTTCGTTCCACCCGCGCTGCCCGCATGCGAATGCGCGCTGCAAGCAGGAGCGGCCGGCCTTGAAGAGCCTGCAGGGCGTGCAGATTGCCTGCCACGCGGTGGAAGAAGGGCGAATCTGACGAGCCCTTGCCGGCGCGTCGTCGTGCCGCCTTGCCCTCGTGCCGTTCGGGCGTCGGTGGCTCAGGCCGGCGGCAGCAGGTGCTCGCCGCGGAACAGCTCGGTGGTCGTCTCGCGGTCGCGGATCAGCCAGGCCTGGTCGCCCGAGACCATGACCTCGGCGGCACGCCCGCGGCTGTTGTAGTTGCTGGCCATGCTCATGCTGTAGGCGCCGGCCGACAGCACGGCAATGAAGTCGCCCGCGGCCACCGCCAGTTCCCGATCGCGCCCGAGCCAGTCGCCCGATTCGCAGATCGGGCCGACCACGTCGAAGGTCTGCGCCGGTTCGGTGCGAAGGCGGCAGGCCACGATGCGCATCCAGGCCTCGTACATGGCAGGCCGCATCAGGTCGTTCATCGCCGCATCGACCACGCAAAAATTCTTTGCTTCGCCCGGCTTGATGTACAGCACCTCGCTGACCAGCGCGCCGGCGTTGCCCACCAGCGAACGACCGGGTTCGAGCAGGATCTTGCGGTGCGCGTGGCCGCGCGCATCCACGCGCGCAAGCACGGCGCGCATCAGCGCTTCAGCCGCGGGCGGCTTCTCGTCGGTGTAGGTGATGCCCAGGCCGCCGCCCACGTCGAGGTGGGCAATGGGGACGCCGCGCGCCTCGACGGCTTCGACCAGGTCGAGCAGCCGGTCCAGCGCATCCAGGTAAGGCCCGACCTCGGTGATCTGCGAGCCGATGTGGCAGTCGATGCCCACCACCTGCAGGTTCGGCAGTTCGGCCGCGCGCAGGTAGCTCGCGACGGCGCGTTCGTGGGCGATGCCGAACTTGTTGCCCTTCAGGCCGGTGGAGATGTAGGGGTGCGTCTTCGCGTCCACGTCGGGGTTGACGCGCAGGCTGACACGTGCGGTCAGGCCGGTCTGCACGGCCACTTGCGACAACACGTCGAGCTCGGCCTCACTCTCGACGTTGAAGCACATCACGCCGGACTGCAAGGCGCGGCGCATCTCGGCCCGGGTCTTGCCAACACCAGAGAACAGCACCTTGCTCGGGTCGCCGCCGGCCGCCAGCACGCGTTCGAGTTCGCCGCCCGAGACGATGTCAAAGCCGCAGCCTGCCAGCGCAAACGCCTGCAGCACCGCGAGATTGGAATTGGCCTTCATCGCGTAGCAGATCAGGTGGTCGCGCCCGACCAGCGCGCGTTGGTAACCCGACAGTGCGTCGAGCATCGCGGCCTTCGAGTAGGCGTAAAGGGGCGTGCCGAAGCGCTGTGCCAGCGCGCTCATCGCGCAGCCGTCGATGAAGAGTTCGCCGCCGCGGTAGGCGATGAAAGGCGCGCCCGGAAGGCTCATTGCGCGGGCGCCGAAGCGGAGGCGGGCGGCGCCTTCGCCTTCGACAAGGTCAGCGGGCCCTTCTGGCCGCAGCCGCACAGGCCGGCAAGCAGCACGAACACCAGAAGCGTCGACGTTGCCAAAGGGCCTGCTGCCCTCATTCTTGCGCCGCGGAATGTCGCCGCGCGCGTCGCTACACTTGCGTTGCACTGCACCATCATTTCATTCTAGCGGCCATGACAGCACTGACAGACCACGACTACCACGCCCTGACGACGGCCGTGCTGGGTGATATCGAAGCGAAGGTGGACCAGTGGCTGCAGGACGACGTGGTCGACATTGATGCCCAACGCACCGGCGGCCTGCTGGAGCTGCACTTCCCGAACGGCAGCACGATCGTGGTGAACACCCAGCCGCCGTTGCAGGAACTGTGGTTGGCGGCGCGCTCAGGCGGGTTTCACTTCCGCTGCGTCGGGGGCCGCTGGATCGACACCAAGGATGGGCGCGACTTCTACACCGCGTTGTCGGAATGCGCCAGCGCGCAGGCGGGCCGGTCGTTGCAGTTCGTGCCCGCGGTGGCCTGAAGGCTGGTGGTTCGGATTAGCGCCTGAACAGATCGAGGATGCCCTTGCGCTCTTCCTCGTTCGGCGGCGGAGTGGCGGCGATTTCCTCCAGCCCCAGGCTGTTGACCCCGGCGCCATTGGCATACTCTTCGTAGTACCACTCGTTGTTGACGTTGACCACACCCGGAGGCGCCTTCGGCTCTTGCACCGGCACGCCCTTGAGTGCAATGCCCATGTAGTCGATCCAGACCGGCAACGACATGCTGCCGCCGGTTTCGCGGTCGCCCAGCTTGCGCGGGTTGTCATAACCCATCCAGACAACCGCCACCACGTTGCGCTGCCAGCCGGCAAACCAGGTGTCGAGCGAGTCGTTGGTGGTGCCGGTCTTGCCGTAGACATCGGTGCGCTTGAGTTTGGTCTGGGTGCCGCCGGCGGTACCGCTGCGGGTCACCTCCTGCAGCAGGCTCGACATGATGAAGGCGTTGCGCGCATTGATGGCGCGCGCCGATTCGTCCAGCACCGGCGGCTTGGCCTCGTTCAGCAGCCGGCCCTTGGAGTCGGTGATCTTGCTGATCAGGATCGGGTTGACGCGGTAGCCGCCGTTGGCGAACACGCCGTAGGCCGAGGCCATCTGCAGCGGCGTCACCGAGCCGGCGCCCAGCGCCATCGTCAGGAAGGCCGGGTGCTTGTCGGCATCGAAGCCGAAGCGCGTGACCCAGTCTTGCGCGAAGCCGGGGCTGATGGCCTGCAGGATGCGGATCGAGACCATGTTCTTCGACCGGGCCAGCGCGCGGCGCATCGACATCGGACCGTCGAAGTTGCCGTCGTAGTTCTTCGGTTCCCAGGGCTGGCTGCCGGTGGCCTCGGCATCGAAGAACAGCGGAGCATCGTTGATCACGGTGGCCGGCGTGAAGCCTTTTTCGAGCGCGGCCGAATAGATGAACGGCTTGAAGCTCGAGCCCGGCTGGCGCCAGGCCTGCGTGGCGTGGTTGAACTTGCTCTTGGAGTAGTCGAACCCGCCCACCATCGCACGCACCGCGCCGGTCTGCGGGTCGAGTGCCACGAACGCACCTTCGACCTCGGGCAACTGCGTGATGCCCCATTCGCCCTTGGCGTTCTTGATGACGCGGATGACCGCACCCGGGCGGATCCGCACATTCGGGTTGGCTTTGGGCGCCAGGCCCGAAGTCGCCGGCTTCAGCCCGTCACCGGTGATGGTGATCGACTCGCCGCTCTGCAGCACCGCGACCAGCTTCTTGGGCCCGGCCTCCAGGGTGACGGCGGCCTTGAGTTCGTCGTTGTCAGGGTGCTCCTGAAGCACTTCGGCAATGCGCGCGTCCAACGTCTTCGGGTCGGCGGGCAGGTCGGCATAAGCCTCGGGTCCGCGGTAAACCTGGCGCCGCTCGTAGTCCATGATGCCTTTGCGCAGCGCGCGGTAGGCGGCCAGCTGTTCGGTAGAGGTGAGCGTCAGGTAGACGTTCAGGCCGCGCGTGTAGGTGTCTTCGCCATACTGGCTGAAGATCAGTTGGCGCGCCGTCTCGGCCACGTACTCGGCGTTGGGCGGCACTTCCGAGACCGAGCGGTACTTCAAGGGCTGGGCTTTGGCAGCATCGTGCTGGGCGCTGGTGATGAAGCCGTTCACCAGCATGCGGTCGATGATGTACTGCTGGCGCTCCAATGCGCGCTTGGGGTTGGCGATCGGGTTGAAGCTCGACGGCGCCTTGGGCAGGCCGGCCAGCATGGCGGCCTCGGCCAGCGTGATGTCGGCCAGCGGCTTGCCGAAGTAGATCTCGCTCGCCGACGCAAAGCCGTAAGCGCGCTGACCCAGGTAGATCTGGTTCATGTAGAGCTCGAGGATCTCGTCCTTGCTGAGCTGGCTCTCGATCTTGAGCGTCAGCAGGATCTCGTAGATCTTGCGCGTGTAGGTGCGCTCGCTGGACAGGTAGAAGTTGCGCGCCACCTGCATCGTGATGGTCGAGGCGCCCTGGCCGCGCGCCTCGCCCAGGTTGGCACGCACGGCGCGCAGGATGCCCTTGTAATCGACACCGCCGTGATCGTAGAAGCGCGCGTCCTCGATCGCCAGCACTGCGTCACGCATGATCTTGGGAATCTGCCCGATGGGCACGAAATTGCGCCGCTCTTCGCCGAACTCCCCGAGCAACACGCCGTCGGCCGCGAACACACGCATCGGCAGCTTGGGCCGGTAGTCGGACAGGCCGCCGATCTCGGGCAAGTTGGGGTACGCCACCGCCAGCGCGATGGAGGCCAGCACGACGATCGCCAACGCTGCCGCCAACGTCAGGCCGACGATCCAGGCCCCGGTCTTGCCGAACCAGCGCGCGACGCGTCCCAGCGCCAAAGCAGCCGGCTTGCTCGCCGGGTCAACGGCCGGCGCCGCGTTCCCGCTCTCGGATTCGCTCATGAGACTCCAACGTTGATGCACCTCATTATAGAAAGCACCGAAACCCCGAGCCGCTGGCCCGACGGCCTTCCGCAAGCGCGCGCCGAGTCCGCGCCGAGGCCTCGGCGCGGTCTCGGTTCAGCGTCCGCAGACCCCTGTTACCGAGCGAGCGGCAGGTGTGAGATTTGCAACGCGCACCGCGGTGCAACACAGGAAACATCTTTGGCGTTCAATGGCTTTACTGCTAGCATTGAAGTAACTTATTAACAGTCCAGCATCCGAATCCTGCCGCTGGGAGAAAGGCGTCGTGAGCTTCCTTGACACGTTGTTGGGCCGCAAGCATCCGCCGATGATCGGGTTGGACATCAGCTCGTCGAGCGTGAAGCTGGTGGAGTTGGGTCAAAGCTCTTCCGGCGAGTATGTTCTTGAGCGATTCGGGGTCGAGAGCTTTGAAAAAGGCTGGATCGCCGATGGCCAGATCGAGAAGTTCGATGAAGTGGCCGAAGCCGTCAAGCGCGTCGTCGCCAAGAGCGGAACCAAGACCCGTCATGTGGTGATGGCGATGCCGCAGTCGGCCGTCATCACCAAGAAGATCATGCTGCCGGCCGGCTTGCGCGACGAAGAGCTCGAGATGCAGGTCGAGGCTGAAGCCAATCAGTACATCCCGTTTTCGCTCGATGAGGTGAGTCTCGACTTCTGCGTCGTCGGGCCGAGCCCTACATCGGTCGGCGACGTCGAGGTGCTCATCGCCGCGTCGCGCAAAGACCGGGTCCAGGATCGTCAGGGCCTGGCCGAAGCGGCCGGCTTGAAGCCGATGGTGCTCGACATCGAATCGCACGCGTCGCGCCTGGCGATGGGCCGCGTCGTGATGGGCCTGCCCAACGAAGGCAAGGACGCGTTGGTGGCGCTGTTCGAGATCGGCGCCGACACCACGAGCCTGAAGGTGCTGCGCGACGATGAGATGTTGTACGACCGCGATCAGGCCTTCGGCGGCTCGCAGCTCACCCAGTTGATCTCGCGCCAGTACGGTTTCTCTTACGAAGAAGCCGAACAGAAGAAGCTTGCGGCCGACCTGCCGGAAGACTACGAGTCGTCGTTGCTCGCGCCGTTCGTCGACAGCCTTTCGCAAGAGATCGGGCGAGCACTTCAGTACTTCTTCACCAGCACGCCGCACCACAAGGTGCACTACGTCATGCTGGCCGGCGGCACGGCCACCTTTCCGGGCCTGAAGGACCGCGTGACCGAACTGACCGGCTTCGCGTCGATGGTGGTCAACCCGTTCGAGAACATGAAGCTGGGTTCCGCGGTGCGCGAAAGCAAGCTTCGGCGTGAGGCGCCCACTTACCTCACCGCCTGCGGCTTGGCGATGCGGAGGTTCCTGCAGTGATCCTGATCAACCTGCTCCCGCACAGGGAAGAAAAGCGCAAGCGCAAGAAGATCGCATTTTTTGCCGGGCTCGGTCTGGCGGCGTTTGCCGGGTTGGCGGTGGTGGGTGTCTGGTACGTGCTCGTTCAGCAGCTGACCTCGGCCCAGCGGGAGCGCAACGAGTACCTCGTCGCCGAGATCAAGAAGCTCGAGGTGCAGATCAAGGACATCGCCACGCTGAAGGCCGAGATCGAATCGCTGAAGGCGCGCCAGAAGGCTGTCGAAGATCTTCAGATCGACCGCAACCTGCCGGTCCACCTGCTCAACGAGTTGGTCAAGCAGACGCCGGAGGGCATCTACTTCACCACCGTCAAGCAAGACGGCCAGGTACTCAGCGTGAACGGCATCGCGCAGACGCAGGAACGTGTGTCCGAGTTCCTGCGCAACACGTCCAACAGTTCGGAATGGCTGGTGCGTCCTGAGCTGATCGAAAGCAAGGCTGCCACGGTGCAGGCCGCCAACAAGGAACAGAAGCGCCTGTTCGACTTTTCGGTCCGGGTGACCGTCAAGCGTCCGCAGGACAAACCGGGTGCCGTGGCCGAAGTGCCCGCCCCCGCTCAGCCGGCCAGTGCGGCGGCAGCCAAGAAAGCCTGATCCGACATGGCGACCCAAGC
>JANMYQ010000188.1:0-90181 GCA_031382215.1 Methylibium sp. | reverse complement strand
TGCTCATCGGCCCGGCGGGCACGAACACGCACGGCAGGTGGCCGAAGTGCAGCGCACCGATCAGCAGGCCCGGCACGATCTTGTCGCACACGCCGAGCAGCAGCGCAGCGTCGAACACGTCGTGCGTGAGCGCGATGGCCGTGCTCATCGCGATCGTGTCGCGCGAGAACAGGCTCAGCTCCATGCCGGGCAGGCCCTGGGTCACGCCGTCGCACATGGCCGGCACGCCACCGGCCACCTGCACGGTGGCGCCGAGCTTTCGAGCCTCGTCGCGGATCAACTCGGGGAAGCCTTCATACGGTTGGTGGGCCGACAGCATGTCGTTGTAGGACGTGACCACGCCGATGTTGGGTGCGCGCTGCACCACCACGCGCAGCTTGTCGTTCACCGGCAGCGCCGCAAAGGCGTGCGCCACGTTGGCGCAGCCCATGCGGTCGGCACCGCGCGGGCGGTTGATCGCAGCGTCGACCCGTGCCAGGTAGGCCGCGCGGGTGGCCGCGCTGCGTTCGCGGATGCGTTGGGTGACTTCGACGAGGGCTGGTTTCAGGGCGGCATTCATCACGATCCTCTCGATGTAACTACCTGGGCTATTTTGATGTAACCTGGTTACATCGTCAAATCAACATGAACGTGTGCGCAAGGCCGCAAGCAAGCCCCGCGCCGGCCGGCTCAGACCCACATCAGAGCCGGCTCCGACCCACACCGGCGCGCGCTGGCCAAGGCCATGACCACGCCCGAGGCTTGCTAGAGTTGCTGCATGTCGCATCATCCTCCCCTGCAGCCGTACCGTGACCCGGCCACGCTGCTGCACCAGACGATCCGGCAATGGGGCGGCGGCGACTTGTGGGTGTTCGGTTATGCCTCGCTGATCTGGCGGCCGGAGTTCGAATCGGTCGAACGCCGCCCGGCTGTGGTGTACGGCTGGCACCGCGCGCTGGAAATGCGCTCGCGCATCAACCGCGGCACCCCCGAGCGCCCCGGTCTGGTGTTCGCGCTGGTGTCGGGCGGCTCTTGCCGCGGTTTTGTCTACCGCGTGCCGCAGGCACAGGCGCGCGTCGAACTGGAACGCCTGTGGGCGCGCGAAATGCCTACTGGCGTGTACGACCCCCGGTGGCTGCCCTGCCACACCGCGCAGGGCCGGGTGTCGGCGCTGGGCTTTGCGCTCAGCCGCACCAGCCCGGCCCACACCGGGCCGCTGTCGGACGAGCAGATGATCGACACCTTGCGCCACGCCACCGGCATTTACGGCCGCACCCTGGACTACCTGCTGGAGACCGCCGGCTGCCTGCGCGAACACGGCATCCGGGACAACGAGATCGAGCGTCTGGTCGGCCTGGCGCGCCAGCACGGGCTGGCCTGATCGGTTCGCTGACCGACTCGCTGATCGACTCGCCGGTCAGCGAGTCTCCAGTGGTGCCTCGCCGAAGGCCTGGCGCACCTGCGCCAGGTCGGCCTCGGTGTCCACGTCCACCAGCACGCCGGGGTCACCGAGCTCCAGCCCCAGCGCGGGGTAGCGCGCCACCAACCGGCGCGCGCCTTCGTCGCCCGACAGCGTGATCAGCTCGGAGTACAGCTCGGCCGAAAAACCGACAGGGTGGCCGCGACGCCCTTTGTGGTGCGCGCAGACCACCGCGTGGTGCTCGAGTGCTGCCGCCACGGCCACCAGGGTGGCGGGTTGCACCAGCGGCATGTCGCCCGGCAGGATCAACCAGCCGCCGGCATTCGCGCGGGCGCCAACCCCGGAGGCAATCGAATGCCCCATGCCGAGGTACGCGGCGCTGCCGACGCCCGCAGCGGGCTTGGAATCAGGCAGCACGATCACGTCGCGCGCGGCCACGCTGCGGCGGGCGATGTCGGCCAGCGCCTCGGTCGTGACCACCACCACCGGCAACTGGCTCGCAATGGCATGCGCCAGGGTCGTGCCCAGCACGGTCGCGCCGCCCAAGCTCTGGCCAAGCTTGTGCGTGGGCCCGAGGAAGCGCTCCCCCCTGCCCGCTGCCAGAACGATCACCGCCGGTCGCGCTTTCATCACTGCCCTTGAAGTTCTTGCCGGTGCCGCCCCATGGCGACCTGGCTGTCCCAAGCATGGGAGCCGGGCCCCGATTGATCCAGTGGTGCGAATACCTACGGGCATTCACGTAAGCAACATTGCGGAGGGAAAGTTTCATGCGGGTACATGCGCCTGCCACTTGCATGCAAGCCCGCGCGCCACTCAGCGCCACTCAACCCCCCACTCTGCCAATGAACGGCGCCGCCTATAAACTTGTCGCATGAGCGAACTCACCACCGACATCGCAGCCCTCCGAAAGAGCTACGAACGCGCCGAGCTCGACGAGGCCGCGTCCGACCCCGACCCGCTGAAGCAGTTCGGCCTGTGGCTGCAACAGGCCATCGACGGCAAGTTGCCCGAGCCCACCGCGATGGCACTGGCCACGGTCGGCGCCGATGGCCGGCCGTCGACGCGCATGGTGCTGGTCAAGGGTTTCGATGCGCGCGGCATCGCCTGGTACACCAACTACCAGAGCCGCAAGGGCCGCGAGCTGGCAGGTAATTCCTTTGCCGCGCTGCAGTTCCACTGGGTCGAGCTCGAAAGAGTGGTGCGCATCGAAGGCAAGGTCGAGAAGACCAGCGCCGAAGAGTCCGACGCCTATTACCAGACCCGCCCGCTCGACTCGCGCCTGGGGGCGTGGGCCTCGCCGCAGAGCGAGGTGATCGCCTCGCGCGCGGTGCTGGTGGCCAACGCAGCAAAGTTCGGCGCGCAGTTCCTGCTGCAACCGCCGCGGCCGCCGCACTGGGGCGGCTACCGGCTGCAACCCGACCGCTGGGAGTTCTGGCAAGGGCGCCGCTCGCGCCTGCACGACCGGCTGCGGTATCGGCTGCAAGATGGGCCGCAAGAGGGCCAGTGGCTGCGCGAGCGACTGGCCCCCTGAACGCGCCGACGCGGCAGCTCAGAAGTTCAAGCGCAAGCCCGCCATCAACCCGCGCCCCGGCAGCGGCGACAGGTTGCGCACCGTGCCGATCGACGCGGCGTTGAAGGCGAGTTGATTGCCCAGGTTGGAGAGCTTGGCGAACAGCAGCCCGTCCGAGTCGCCCAGCTTGATCGCGTAACTCGCCGACAGGTTGACCAGCGTGTAGGCCGCAGTCGGCACATCGTCGGCCGGCACACGCGTTTGCGCGGCTGCATGCACGGCCTCGGCGCGCGCCGTCCACGCGCCCTGCCCCCAGTTGAGCCCGAGCGTGGTGCGCATCGGGGCGATTCGCGGCAGCGGTTCGCCGGTCGCGCGGTTGGCGGCGCGCAGCAGGTCCACCTTGCCGTCCAGGTCGATATGCTGATCCCCTTCGAGCACGCGCCACTGGCCTTCGAATTCCAGCCCCGACAGGCGCGCTGGCACGCCGGTGAACGCATAGACCGGCAAGGCCCGGCCTTCGTCGTTGACGAAGGCCGGCTCGCCGGTGGCCGACAAGGTGATGTAGTTGGCGAAGCGGCTCGCAAACGCGCCGGCCTTGAAACGGCTCTCGCCCTCTTTCCATTCCAGCGCGATGTCGACGTTGGCGCCCTTCTCCTTGCCGATGTCGGCGTTGCCGCGCTCGAACGCCGCGGTGGCAATGTGCACGCCGTTGGCGTACAGCTCGGCATAGGTGGGCGCGCGTTCGGTGTAAGCCGCGTTGCCGCTCAGTTGCCATTGCGGCGCCAAGATCCACAGCCCGCCGACAGCCGCGCTGCGCGTGCCGAAGCGGCGCGATGAAACCGGGCCGAACTTCGGCTCGACAGCGCCCGCCGCGTCGCCGGACGAATCGACCTGCGTGCGTTCGACTCTGGCGCCAGCCGTCAGCTTCACATTGCCGAGCGCGAACTCCTCGAACACGAAGCCGGCCGTCTGCGCCGTTTTCGTGCTCGGCACGAAGGCCTCTTCGCCGAGCGCCGAGAAGCGTGCGTTCTCGGCCTGCACCCCGAACACGCCGTGCAAGCTGCCGCCCGCCAGCGCCAGCGGAGCGTGCTCCAGTTCCAGGCGGCCGTCGCTGCCCTTGTTGTTGAAGGTGGTGCCGACGGCGCCCGTGCCTTCGATTTCCTGGTGCTGGTAGTCGGTGCTCTGCAACTGCCCGCGCACGCTGCGGATCGGCCCGTTCAGGCTGCGCACTTCGCCAGCGATGGCGAGCTTGTTGCGCTGCATGCGCAGGGTCACGTCTTCTTCGGCCACGGTGCCGTAGGTGTTGCGGTAACTGTCGACCGACGCGCCCAGGTAGCCGTGGTCCCACACCAGCGAGCCGCCCAGCGCGCCACCGTCGGCGCGGCTGGCCGAATTGACGATGCGCTTGCGCCGCTCGCTGCCGCCGTCCACCGGGCGGTCGAAAGCCGGCACACGCAGGTCGTCGGTGCGGCGCCAGAAGCCGTCGGCATGCAACGCGAACCCGGCCCCTCCGGCCTCGACCAGTGCGCCGGCACCGCGCTCGGTGGACGCGCCGCCGAGGCGAAACTCCGCCGAGCCGGTGGGCGCACCGACCGCCGCGCGCGGAATGCGGTTGTCGATTGCGTTGACGACCCCGCCCACCGCACTGCCGCCATACAGCAGCGCAGCCGGCCCGCGCAGCACCTCGATGCGCTCGACCACCAGCGGGTCGATCGGCACGGCGTGGTCGAAGCTCAAGCTCGACGCATCGAGCGACGCGCCGGCGTTGCTGAGCACGCGGATGCGGTCGCCATCCTGGCCGCGAATCACCGGCCGGTTCGCGTTCGGCCCGAAATAACTCGACGACACGCCGGGCAGGCCGTCGAGCGTTTCACCGAGCGTGCTGCCGCGGCGCAGCACCAGTCCGTCACCACTGAGCACCGACGACGGTGAGGTGAGATCGGCCGATCGCAACGGGTTGCCGGTGACGATCACCGGCGGCAGCGGCGTGGCGGTGGCGGTTGCGGTTGCAGCGGCCTGGGCAGATTGCGCCGAGGCGGGCGAGGCAGAGAACAACAGCGGCGCGACAGCGGCGCCCAGCGCAGCGGCGAGCGCGCTGCGCTTGAAGGAAAGCGTGGAATTCATGGGAAGAGTCCGAATCGGGGCCCGCCAACGTGCGGGCCCATGGGATGAAGCAGGTCGCGGCCGACGGGCCGCGTGCCACGCCGACCGCGACGTGCGGGCCGGCAACGATGGACCGCGCGGGGCGGTCCGGGCTTCAGGCCAGGCGGGGTGGCCCGCGGGCCAGGTAACCGGCGGCCTGGGCGGCGATTTGCCAGGCCGGGTGGAAAGAGCCCGCCACGCCACTCGGCGCAGCGCTGCACGGCTCCGGAGCCTGGCCCCAGAGGAAGTCGGCGTGGGCCAGCTGATCGTAGGACGCGCAGCCGTCGGCATTGTGGGCAGCGAACAGGCGGTCGAGCCAGCGGGCGACGACGTCGGAAGGGATCGCCGCAGCTGCGACCGCCACCACAGGTACATCTTGCGGCGCATGGACCACACGATGCCCATCTTGCGGCGCATGGACCACGCGATGCAGCAGCCCGAGCGCCTGCGACAACAGCAAAGCCGCCGCGACGATCAGCAAGATCGTGCGGCGACGCAGGACGGTGGTGTTCAAGACGCGGGCCATCGGGCCGCCGAGTCTAAGGCAGCGCTGAACAAGCCGTTCAGGCGGCTCGCGCCTTGCTGGCAAACGTCTTCCTGAACTTTTCCACCTTGGGCCCGACGACCATGGCGCAGTAGCCCTGATTCGGGTGGTTGGCAAAGTAGTGCTGGTGGTAGTCCTCGGCACGTGAGTAGTTGGCCTCGGGCACGACCTCGGTCACTACTTTCCCACGGTGGTGCACGTTCGCCTCGGCGATCACCTCGCGCGCCACGCGCTCCTGTTCGGCGTTGTGGAAATAGATGCCCGAGCGGTACTGCGTGCCGGAGTCGTTGCCCTGGCGGTTCAAGGTGGTCGGGTCGTGCACGACGAAGAAGATCTCGAGCACTTCGCGCAGCGTGATCCGTGCGGGGTCGAACGTCACCCGCACGACCTCGTTGTGGCCAGTCGTGCCGCTGCACACCTGCTCGTAGCTGGGGCTCTTGACGTGGCCGTTGCTGTAGCCCGACTCGACGGCCGTCACGCCCTGCACCTGTTCGTACACCGCCTCGGTGCACCAGAAGCAGCCGCCGCCGAGGGTGATGGTGTCAAGGGTCGCGCTCATGTGAACTCCGCAGTGAATGGACCGGCCGCCATTGTCCTGCGGCCGGAGCCCTTCAGTCGGCCGCGCTCGCCCGGCCTTACAGCCGCACGGGTTTGATCACTGCCACTCGTACTTCGCCGTCAGCACCGCCATCCAGTTGCGTGGCGGGGCCGGCTCGAAAAAGCGCTGGTTCGCATCGTTGACGATCACCGAACCGGCGTACCCCTTGTCGGCCGCGTTGTCGACACGGATCAACTGGCTGAACTTCCACGGCCCGCTGGCCTGGGCAAAGCCGGCGCGCAGGTTCACCACCGTGGCGGCCGGCGCAGCGTCGGAGTTCACGTCGTTGACGAACAGCTTGCCGGTGTGCACCAGCTCGACGCCGCCGTTGAAGCCGCCCCAGGCACCCTTCGGCGCCCACGCCAGTTCGGCGAACGCGCTGCGCTCGGGCGTGCCGGCCAGCCGGCTGCCGGCGGCCACCGGCACCGCGGCGGCACCACTGCCGCTGATGAAGGCCTCGACGAAGCGGGCCCGCAGCGCCGTCAGGCTCAGCGTGGTGCGCCACTCGTCGGTGAGCTGGCCCAGGTAGGACAGCTCGGCGCCGCGCCGTTCGGTGCGCCCGGCGTTCTTGAAGGTGGAGCGGCCGCCGGCGTTGGTATCGACCACGATCTCGTCGCGGGTGGCAATGTCGAACAGCGCCGCGTCGAGGCGGTGGCCGTCGGCCAGCTTCCATTTCGCACCCAGCTCGGCGTGCCGGCTGGTCGATGCCTTCAGCTCGGTGTTCAGCCCGGCCAGGCCGCCGGGGCGGTACGACAGCTCGGTGAAGGTCGGCGTCTCGAAACCCTTGCCGGCGTTGACGTAGACGTTCAACGTTGGGCTGGCGCGCCAGCTCACGCCCGCCACCGGGCTGGTGGCGCTGTAGCTCAGGCTGCCGCTGTCGTCGGGGTTGCCGGCGGCAATGAAGTTGTCGCTGCTGCGAAAGCGCACGTGGCTGGAGCGCGCGCCCACGGTCACGGTCCAGCCGGCGGCGAAGTCGTATGCGGCCTGCGCAAACACATCGCGGTTGTCGGCCTTGTTGCGTTCGTCGCGCTTGAGTGCGCCTTGCACCCCGGCGTTGTTCAGGTAGCCCTGGCGGTCTTCGTCGCTCTGGTCCACGTCAACGCCGCCGACGAACCGCAGCGCCTGTCCCTCGCCCAGCTTGACGGTGTGGCTCAGCTGCGCGCCGAAGCCCATGTAGCTGCGCGAGAAGCTCACGATGCCGCCGCTGGCCGTGGCCGCCGTCTGCGCCGCGGGCGGGATCGACAGCGCGTTGTCCAGGTCGCGCTGGCCGAAGTACAGGCGTGCCGTCAGCTCCGTCGCGTCGCCCAGCTTCTGTTCGAGCACGGTGCCGATCTGCTCCTGCAGCACGGTCTTGCGCGCGTCCTGCGTCTTGGCCAGAGCCACGGCCTGCTTCGGGTCGGCCTGCCACTGCGCGCGGGTCAGGCCCAGCGGGTCGAGCGAGACCGGCTGGTGCAGCGAGTTGACCACCACGCTGAAGCGCGTGTCGGCGCTCACGTCGTGCTGCCACTTGCCATTGATCTGGTCGCGCCGGGCCTGGCTGTGCTCGCGATAACCGTCGGTGCGGAAGCTCGATGCGTCCAGGCTCACCGCGTCGGTGCTGTTGCCGCCAGTGAACTTGATGCCGCCCTTCTTCTGGCCGAACGAGCCGGCCGCGCCGGTCACGGTGGTGGTCGGTGTGGTGCCGTCGAGGTCGGTGAAGACCTGCACCACGCCGCCGGCCGCGTTGCCGTAAAGCTGCGCCAGCGGGCCACGCAGCACTTCGATGCGGCCGGCAGAGGCGAGCGAGATGTTGGACGCCTGGCCCTGGCCGTCGGGCATCGAAGCAGGGATGCCGTCGACGATCAGCCGCACGCCGCGGATGCCGAAGGTCGAACGCGAGCCGAAGCCGCGGATCGACAGCTGCAAGTCCTGCGCATAGTTCTGCCGGTTCAGCACCGTGATGCCGGGCACGCGGTTCAGCACCTCGGACAGGTTGACCTGCGCGCCGCCGTTGTCGATGGTCTCGCGCGTGACCGCCGAGATCGCCGCCGGCGCATCGAAGGTGGTCTGGCGCGAGCGCTCGGCGCTGATGACCACCGGGTCGAGCTGGGTCGGTGCAGGGCTTTGGGCGTGGGCGGAAAAGGCGGCGACCATTGAGGCGGCCAGGGCGGAAAGTTTCTTCATGGCTCCACGTCTTCTTGTTAAGGAAGCGAGAAGTCTATGAGCGCGCCCCGTGCCGCCACCTCATGATTTTCTTTATTCTGCGGGCGCGTACACGACCCGCCTGCTCACGCTGTCAGGGCGCCTTGACCTCGACGATCAGCGACGCGAACCAGGCCGAGAGGTCGCTGATGTCGTCGTCGGTCAGCGGCTTGGCCATCACCGACATGACCTCGTGGCTGCGCTTGCCGCTGCGGTAGGCCTTGAGTTGCTCGCTGAGGTAGCGCTCGGGCTGGCCGGCCAGGTGCGGCGTGTCGGGCGCAACGGCCAGCCCCTGCACGCCGTGGCACACGGCACAGGCACGTGCCTTGGTCTTGCCCGCGGCCACGTCGGCCTGCGCCAGGCCTGCGGCGCCAACCAGCAGCATGGCAGCGAATATTCGGAGATTCATCATCGACGGTCCATCCACAAACAACAGGCGGGCCGGTGCAACACCGGCCCGCCTGACAAACACCCGGGAATGCCGGCTTACTTGCCGTCGCCGATGTAGGTCACGCGGTACAGCGCGCCAGCGAAGTCATCACTGATCAGCATCGACCCGTCCTTCATCATGGCAACGTCGACAGGCCGGCCGCGGTACAGGCCGGTCTCGCTGTCGAGCCAGCCGCTGGCGAAGACCTCGGTCTTGTCGGCCGTGCCGTCGGCTTTCAGCGTGGTGAACAGAACCTGCGCACCGTTCGGCTTGGTCCGGTTCCATGAGCCGTGCTGGGCCGAGAACAGACCGCCCTGGTACTTGGCCGGGAACGCCTTGCCGGTGTAGAAGGCCAGCCCCAGATCAGCCGCGTGCGCTTCGGTGTAGACCTGCGGGTCGGTGATGTTGGCCGGCAGCGGGTCCTTGTCGTAGCCGAACTCGGTGATGCGCGTCTTGCCCTGCTTCCACGGGTAGCCGAAGAACTGGCCGCCCTTGGTGGCGCGGTTGATCTCGCCGTTCGGAATGTCGTCGCCCATGCCGTCGGTCTGGTTGTCGGTGAACCAGAGCGTCTTGTCCTTGGGGTTGAACTCCAGCCCGACCGAGTTGCGCACGCCGGTGGCGAAGACCTCGCGCTTGGAGCCGTCGAACGCGTCCATGCGCACAATGCCGCCGATGCCGACCTTGTTGAAGAGGTCGATCTTGTTGCGCGGCTGCACGTTGTAGGGCTGGCCCAGCGTGATGTAGAGCAGGTTGTCGGGCCCGACCCGGCAGGTGCGCGCATGGTGGTTGTACGACTCTTCTTCCGGCGGGATCAGCTTGCCCTGGGGCACGGTCTCGATCACCGCCACGTCGCCGCCTTCATAGAAGAATTCGGCGGCCGGGAAGTTGAGCACGCGGTTGTGTTCGACCACCACCAGGAAGCCGTCCTTGGTCCAGCACACGCCGTTGGGCACGTGGAACTTGGCCGACGGCGCGAAGGGCTTGACCTCGGTGGCCACGTCGCCGCTGTTGCGGTTGGTGACGGCCCAGACCGTGTTCTTGCGTGTGCCGACGAACAGCATGTTGGTCGAGGGCGCCACGGCCATATGGCGCGCGTCCGGCACCACCGCATAGAGGTCGATCTTGAAGCCTGGCGGCAACTTGACGCGCTTCAGGTTTTCGCGCAGCGCGGCGGCGTTCTTGCCCTCTTGCGGCACCGGCGGCATGCTCGGGTCCACGCCCGATACCTTCATCTGTTTCAGGTTCTCGATGTTGGGCGCCTGGGCCTGGGCGGCACCCGCGGCCAGTCCGGCCGCAGCCACGGCTGTCAGTAAAGATCTGCACATTGATTTCACGTTCGTCTCCTGTGTTGTGATTCGTCAGGCGCCCTTGCGCTCAGCGACGATAGCCATGAAGACGAGCGAGCGCAAAGTGAAGAAAAGTCAAAACTGATCTCACTCCAGACGCGTATTTCTCAGCCGCAAGGCGCGGCCGCTCCAGCACGAAACACAAGCCGATGAATCTGCGGCGGCGACCGCGTGGGAAATGGGAAAGCCGCCACCTGCGCTCTTTGAAATAGGGTTCAACCCGTGGCCGTCGTCGCGCACTTGACGACAGAGTATCAGGGTTCGCCGTCCCAATAATCGAGGTCGTCTTTCTCGCGATGCATGCGTGCAAAGCCGTAAGCGTTGCCGTCGCGCGTCGCGCTGGCCAGGTACTTGCCGGAGTCGGGGTACTCCACCACTTCGGGGCTGTCTTTCGTGCTGATCGACAGGTACTTGAGCGGCGCATTCGAGGTGTTGATGATCTGGTGCGGATAGGCCGGCCCGGGCGGGATGAAGACCACGTCGCCGGCCACCAGCGCCAACATCTCGCCGGCCACCCGCAGCGTGCCTTCGCCTTCGACGATCACGAAGGCTTCTTCCTGCGCGTAGTGAAAGTGGTAAGGGCACGAGCGCTGCCCCGGCGCGACGATGTCCACGCTGATGCCCAGCTTGGTGGCCGCGGTGCCGCGCGACAGCCGGGCGCACATCGAGTCGTACAGCGGCGCGCGCTGTTCGTGCTCCTTGGGCGCGCTGTCGAAATTGCGAATCAGCTTGGCGCGAAGCTCTTGCGCGGGTTCGGTCATGGGGGAGTCTCCGGTGGGTTCGTGCAAAGCATCATGCAATGCGCCCGCACCCACGGGCAAGCGGGCCACTGCGGCAGGCTGGTCCGGCACAATCGCCGCCACCTTGACCGCCAGCGCGCCACCTCCAGCGCCCTGACCCGCCCTGTGAACAGCCTGTTTGTCCTGCTCGACATCGAATCGTGGAAGCCGGTCCTGACGGCCCTGCTGCTGCCACCGGTGCCGCTGCTGCTGATGGTCTTGCTCGGCACGCGCCTGCTGCTGCCCAGCCGCGGCCTGGGCTGGCTGGTGATCCTGGTCAGCGTGAGCCTGCTGTGGCTCAGCGCCTGCAGCGGCACGGGGCAGTGGCTGTCGCGCATGCTGCTGCAGCCGCCGCCCGCGCTGAGCGCCCAACGCATTTCCGAACTGCGCACGCAGGCGCAGGCGCGCCAGCCCATTGCCATCGTGGTGCTGGGTGGCGGCGTGGAGCCGTACGCACCCGAGTACGCGCTGAGCAACCTCTCTTCCTCGTCGCTGGAGCGCTTGCGCTACGGCTTGTGGCTGGGGCGGGAAACGGGACTGCCGGTGGCCTTCAGCGGCGGCGTGGGCTGGGGCCAGAAAGACTCGGTGGCCGAGGCGCAGGTGGCCGCACGCATTGCGTCGCAAGAGTTCGGCCGGCCGCTGCGCTGGGTTGAAGACGCTTCGCGCGACACGCGTGAGAACGCTGCCAACAGCGTGGCGCTGCTCAAGCAGGCGGGCATCAAGCAGGTGCTGCTGGTGACGCATGGCTGGCACATGAAACGCAGCCTGCGCGCCTTCGAAAAGTTTGCTGCCGGCGGCATGCGCATCGAAGCCGCACCGATGGGCCTGGCTGCCGACAGCCACACCGTGGCACTGACCTGGTTGCCCTCGAACGACGGCTTCAAGCAAGTACGCCAAGTGCTGCGTGAGCTGGCCGGCTTGGGCCTGGGGGCCTGAATAGCACGCGCTGCATGCTGGGTGGCCTGAGGCCCGGGTTCAGGGTTCTCTAAACCCGTTCGAGCAACGCCAGCCGGCCGTCGGCCAGGCCTTCGAGGCTGGCTTCGTCGAGCACCACGATGCGCGAGGGCCCGAGCTGCAGCATGCCCTGGGCCTGCATCTGGCGCAGGCTGCGGTTGACGCGCTGGCGGCTGCCGCAGGCCATCGACGCCAGATCACCCTGCGACAGGCCGAGGTCGATGCGCACGCCGTCGGCCACCGGCCGGCCGAACTGGTGCATCAGGCGCAGCACCTGGCGTGCCAGCCGCTGCGGCAGGGTTTGCGTGTGCAGCTCTTCGAAGCGGCGGAACATATGGCGTAGGCGCTGGCAGTTGAGCTTCAGCAAGGCGTCGCCAAGGCCGTCGAAGTGCTCGATCATCTCGCTCAGGCCCGCCTTGGGCACCACCACCAGAACGCAGGCGACGTGCGCCGTCACGTCCAGGTCGAGCGGCCGGCCGTCCACCAGCGCCACGTCGCCGAACCATTGGCCGGGGCCGACGAAGTCGAGCGTCAGGCTGCGCCCATCACTCAGCGCCGTGCCCAGCCGCAGCGCGCCGCTGGCCACGCCGACCCAGCTGGCCGGCAAGGCGCCGCGCTGCGCGATGACGGCGCCGGCCGGCACGCGCCGCACCTGGGCCGCGGCAAAGATGGCCGCCTGGATCGGCTCGGGCAGGTCGGCAAACCAGGCGCCGCGGCGCACGGCCGCGTTCTCGGCGTCCCACAGGCGCGGGTGGCCCTGCCCCGCTGGAGCAGGCTGAGGCGGCCGAGGCTGCGCGAGTGCCGCAAGGGCAGGACGTTCACTGACGGCTGTCGGCATGGGCCTCCCCGGGGCTGCGGATTGTTCTGAATTTTGGCAAACTGCGTTTTCCAATCGATGGGCACTTTCCCTAGTTTTCAGCATGACAGATGCCCCATCAGACTCATACCCTTGTTTCCATCCACTCGGCCCCCTGCCTCATGAGCGACACCCTCCCGACGCCGCTGCTGGCGCCCTTGCAGGGCCGAGCGCCGGATGCCCCGGCCTGGTTTGCGGCCGCGCTGGCGCAAGCGCCGCAACGCCGCCGGCACGCCGTGCAAGGTGCGCCGATCGAGGCCTTGAGCTGGGGCGAGCCTGGCCGGCCGGGCCTGCTGCTGTTGCACGGCAAGGTGGCGCACGCCGACTGGTGGAGCTTCATCGCGCCGTTCTTTGCCGCGACCCACCACGTGGTGGCGCTGTCGTTCGCAGGCATGGGTGGCTCGGGCTGGCGCGAGGCCTACTCCGTCGAGACGATGGCCGCCGAAGCGATGGCCGTGGCGCGTGCCGAAGGGCTGTTCGACAGCCCGCACAAGCCGGTGTTCCTGGCCCACTCGTTCGGCGGTTTTGCAAGCCTGTTGTGTGCCGAACAACACGGCGCGCAACTGGGCGGAGTGGTCACGCTGGACATGCCCTTGCTGTCGCAGCAGCAACGCATCGAACGCAACGCCACCCGCGGCAGCGCCATCCGCGGCCGTTTTTCGGAGCGGCCCACGCGGGTGTACGGCACGCTGGCCGAAGCGCTGGCGCGCTTTCGTTTTGCGCCGCCGCAGGGCTGCGACAACCTGTTCATCGCCGACCACATTGCCCGCACGTCGCTGAAGCAGGTGCCGAACGGTGATTCGAACGGTGACTTGAGCAGCGACACGCACGGCGCCGCGCCCGGCTGGACCTGGCGCTTCGACCCGCGCGTGGCACAAATCCACCCCGGCGAGCCCGAACGCAGCCTGCGCGCCGCGGCGTGCCCGGTGGCGCTGATGTGGGGCAGCGATTCAGGCCTGGTCGACCCCGCCGTGGCTGCACACATGGCCAGCCTCTCGCCGCCGGGCACGCCGCAGATCGAGATCCCGGCCGCGCGCCACCACGTGATGGTGGACCAGCCGCTGGCGCTGGTGGCCGCATTGCGCGGGCTGCTCAGCGGCTGGCCTCGTGCTGCCGCGGTTTGACCGGTTCGTTTGACCGATGCCGTTTGACCGCCGCCGTTGACCGATGCCGTTTTGCCGATGCCGTTTTGCCGATGCCGTTTTACCGATGCCGCCCCCTGCCCCGCAAACCTCACAGACCCCGCGCTACCAGGAGAAGCGCGAGGCGATCCTGGCCGCCGCCGCACGGGGGTTCAACCAGCAAGGCGTCAAGGGCGCCACGCTGACCGGCATTGCCGCCAGCGTGGGCCTGGTCACCAACAGCGTGACCTACTACTACCGCAAGAAGGAAGACCTGGCCAGCGCCTGCTTCCTGCGCTCGATCGCCGCGTTCGAGGCGTTGGCCGCTGTGGCCACGCAAGAGGCGCAAGACGCGCACGAGGCCGGCGTGCCAGCGCGGCTGCGTGCGTTCTATCGCCTGCAGGCGCAGTTGCTGGCCGACATCGAAGCGGGCCGCCATGCGCCGATCGTCACCTTCAACGACATTCGCGCGCTGCCGGGCCCGCAGGCCGAAGCGGTGTTCGGTGCCTACACCGCCATGTTCCGGCGTGTGCGTGGGTTGCTGCAGGGCCCCGAGACCGCGCACCTGGCGCGCGACGACCTGAATGCGCGAGCCCATATGGTGCTGTCGATTGCCAACGGCGCGCACGCCTGGATCGGGCGCTACGAGGTGGGTGAATACGGGCGCGCCGCGGAGCGCGTGAGCGACATGCTGTTGCGCGGCATTGCCGGCCCAGGGGCGGCCTGGCAAGGCTCTGCCGGAGAGTACGACTGGCGCCTGGGGGCCGGCGGCGAAGGCGCGTCCGACGCCTTCCTGCGCGCGGCCACCGTGCTGGTCAACGAACAGGGTTACCGCGGCGCGTCGGTCGACAAGATCTCGGCCCGGCTCAACGTGACCAAGGGCTCGTTCTATCACCACAACGACAACAAGCACGATCTCATCGAGGCCTGCTTCGAGCGCAGCTTTGCGGTCATGCGCCAGGCGCTGAGCCTGGCCGAAAGCCGCCCCGGCAGCGGCTGGAGCCGCGCTTGCGCGGTGGCCCGGGCGCTCGTGCAGTTCCAGCTTTCGCCCGACGGCCCGCTGCTGCGCGCCTCGGCCACCAGCGCGCTGCCCGACCAGGCGCAGCGTGACCGCGTGCGCACCACCATGGGCCAGCTCGCCGAACGCATGGGCGCGATGGTGGTCGACGGCATGGTCGACGGCTCGATCCGCCCGCTCGACCCCGCGATTGCCGCTCACACCATCATCGCCACGCTCAACGCCGCCGCCGAACTGCAGCGCTGGGTGCCGGGAGCGAACGCGGGCAACGCGGCCGAACTGTATGTGCGGCCGGCCTTCGAGGGGGTGCTGTGCCCGGGAGGCGCGACATAGCGCAGGGCTCAACGCGCTGGTATCGTCGGCCTCACACCGGAGCTGCGCTGCCATGATCCTGTCCGAGTCCGAACGCCAGTCGCTCGGCCGCATGTTCGGCCTGCTGGCCGACGACCTGGGCGAACGCGAAGTCCGCACGCGCATCGGCGCGGCGCTGCTCGACCTGCTGCGCGCCGACCACTTTGCCTCATTCGTGTGGAACGAGCGCACCGGCCGTTTCGGCGACGGCTTGTGGATCAACATGGAAGCCTCGAACCTGGCGCGCTACGACACCTGGTTCCAGCACCACGACCCGATCACCTTCGCGCTCCAGGCGCGCCGCCACGCCACCCTGGTCAGCGAGGTGATGCCGCATGCGCAGCTCAAGCGCACCGAGTTCTTCAACGACTTCCTGGCCCGCGACGGCCTGCACTGGGGCATCAACCTGCACGCCTTCGACGGTGCGCGGGCGCTGGGCGACCTGCGCATCTGGCGCGGCCGCAAGCGGCGCGAGTTCGAGCCGCGCGACAAGGCTCTGCTGGACCTGATTGAGCCGGCCTTCGTGGCCGCCTTGCGGCGCTGCCGCGGCTGCACGGCCGCGCCGGTCCCCGCCGTCGCCGGGCCGCAGCCGGCGCTGAGTGCGCGCGAACGTGAGGTGGCACGCGCCGTCTGCCGGGGCCTCACCGACAAAGAGATCGCCCGCACGCTCGGCATCGGCGTGGCCAGCGTGCGCACCTATCTGCAGCGCATCTTCGACAAGACCGGCGTACAACGCCGCGCCGGCCTGGCCCGGCTGGCCGAACGGCTCGGGCTGGACGACGCGGACTGAGCCTGCGCCGCTCCGGGTTGCCGCCTACTTGCCGGGCGGCGGCAGGCGCCCGAGCAGCGCTTCCAGGCTCATGCCGATCGCCACCAGGCGGCGGTCGCTTCCGGCCGGCCCGTCCAGCTCCATGCCGACCGGCAAGCGGTTGCTGGCGCCGAGGGCGATCGGAATCTGCAGGCCCGGAAGGCCGGCGTTGCTGCCCGGGTCGGTGTTCTGGATCACGCCGACGAAGGTCGCCACGCTGCTCGACTCCGGGTTGGCCAGCATTGCCACCTTGGGCGTGGTCGGGAACACCAGCGCATCGAGCCGGTGCTGCTTGAAGGTGCCGGCGTAGAGCTTCTGCAGCGCCGGGCGCGCGGTCTTCATCGCTGCCTCGTAGGCGGGTTTGGCGTCGACCAGCGTGTTGTCCGGCCCCGGCAGCTTGCGCGGGATCACCAGACCCTGGAAGGTGCCTTTCACATCGGGGCTGGCGATGGACTCGGCCATCTTGGTGATCGTCAGCCCGGTGCCGGTGCTGCGCAGGTACTTGACCACGTCGTCATGCGCCTCGTACAGCGCGACCGGAAAACCGATTGCGCCGTTGAGCTCCATCAGCTGAGGCATCTCGACATCGACCACGGTCACGCCGGCCGCCTTGAGCTTGGCCAGCGCGGCGTCGAAAGCGGCCTGTGTGTCGCCGTCCAGATTGGCCAGCATGGCCTTCACCAGACCGAGGCGCACGCCTTTCAGATCCGCCGCGGCGGTGCGCGGGGCGCCGCTGATCACGCGGTCGAGCAACTCGATGTCGGCCATCGCCAGCGCCATCGGCCCGGCGGTGTCGCGCGTGTGCGAGATCGGCACGATGCCCTGCTGCGAATAGCGCCCGACCGTCGGGCGCAAGGCCGCGCAGCCGTTGAACGCACACGGGATGCGCACCGAGCCGCCAGTGTCGGTGCCGAGCCCGGCCAGCACAACGCGGGCACCGAGTGCCGCACCGGTGCCGGCCGACGAACCGCCGGAGGCGCGCGTGCTGTCGTAGGCGTTGCGAACGCCGATCTGCGCGCCGCTCGTGCCGCCTGCATAGGCCGGGTTGTAGCCCGAGATGCCGAAGGCCAGCTCGTGCAACTGGGTCTTGCCGAGCACGATCGCACCGGCCTCGCGCAGCCGCTTGACCACCGGCGCATCGACTTTGGGCACGAAGTCTTTCAGGGCCGGCGTGCCGCCGGTGCTGGGCAGGCCCGCCACCTGGATGTTGTCTTTCACCACGATCGGCACGCCGGTCAACGGCTTGCAAGCCTTGCCCTTGGCGGCATCGGCGCGCTTCGCGGCGGCCAGCGCACCCTGCTCGTCGAGCGTGATGAAGGCGTTCAGCTCGGCACGCGCCTTGGCGCGCGCGATCGCCTCGCCCACCAGCGCGGTGCTGGTGAGCCGGCCGGCGCAGACCGCGAGGGCAGCGTCGCCGGCGCTGGCGGGGTCGCCCGCTTGGGCGCGGACCTGCGTCGCCATGAGCGCCAATGCGCAGAAGATGGCCGATGGGACAGCCTTGCGGCCTTTGGATGACATGGTGCGACCTCCTCGAAGAGACCCCGATGTTGCGGCCACCCGCAGCGCGTGTCTGTCCGCAGGATCGGGGACACGCTCCAGCAGTACAGCTCTGCCTGCATCCCAAAAGCAAGAGGGGTTCAGCACCTCTGCTGAACCCCTCTTTTCACCTGTGGTGGGCCCTGAGTGACTCGAACACTCGACCTACGGATTAAGAGTCCGCTGCTCTACCAACTGAGCTAAGAGCCCCAATTCTTCTCTTCTGTATTCCGCTGTCGGTTGCGGTTGCAGCCGCAGTTGCCGATCCGCGCCCCCATGACACCGAAGCGTCTGGTGGGTTGTGCGGGGCTCGAACCCACGACCTACGGATTAAAAGTCCGCTGCTCTACCAACTGAGCTAACAACCCGGCAAGCCTTCCATTATATCGGGCTTTGCCGCGCTGACTTGCCTGCACCGCCGACCACAAATTCTAGCGCCTCGTTGGCGGCGACCATGCCGAAGGTGGCCGTCACGCTGACGCTGGAGCCGTAACCGTGGCAGTTCAGGCTGCCGTCGTTGGCCGGGTCGTCGCTCGTGTGGCAGACCTCTGCCGGCGCGGCCACGGCCTCGCGCGAGAACACGCAGTGCACGCCGAGCACACTGTCTCGCGCCGTGCCACCGAGGCGCTTGCGCAAGCGCTGGCGCAACGCCGCCAGCAGCGGGTCGTGCGTCACGCGGGCCAGGTCGTCGACCTGCACGTCTTGCGGGCGGCGCTTTCCGCCGGCGGCGCCGACTGCTACCAGTGGCGTGCCGGTCTGCAGCGCCCAGGCTGCCAGCGCGAGCTTGGCGCGCACCTGGTCGCAGGCATCGATCAGCACGTCAACAGGTTGCTGCAACAGCGCGGGCCAGTTGGCCTCGTCGACGAACTCTTCCACGGCAAACACCGCGCAGCCCGGGTGGATGCCGGCGACGCGGTCGCGCAAGGCAAGCGCCTTGGCCTGGCCCAGGGTGGCTCCGGTGGCCTGCACCTGGCGGTTGATGTTGGACTCGGCCACGTGGTCCAGGTCGATCAAGGTGAGCGCGGCCACGCCGCTGCGCGCCAGTGCCTCGCAGGCCCACGATCCCACGCCGCCCAAGCCCACCACCGCCACGCGCGCGGCGCGGATGCGCGCGTAGCCCGTGTCGCCATACAAGCGCCGCAGCCCGCCGAAGCGGCGCTCCAAGTCGGCCACCGCCGAGGGCTCGGCGATCATGCAGCGCGTTCGATGCGCCAGATCTGCAAGCGCAGCGCGGCCACTGCGCCGACGATGATGGCGGCCAGCGCGACGAAGCTTGTCAGGCTCAAGGTCGACACGCCCGACAAGCCCTGGCCGACAGTGCAGCCCAGCGCGGTGACGCCGCCCACACCCATCAGCGCCGCGCCGATCAGGTGGTCGGCGGTGTCGGCGGCGTTGCGAAAACCCTCCCAGCGGAAGCTGCGCGACAGCAGCGCGACCGCGGCCGAGCCGACCACCACGCCCACGGTCGAGACGATGGCCAAGGTCAGCACCTTGCTCTTGTCGCTGAAGAACATCAGCCAGTCGAGCGTGTAGGCCACCGGGGCAACGAAGCTCAGCGCCTCCATGCGCTGAGGGCTGGTCGTCGCGACAAAAGCCTCTTGCAAGGTGTTGGGGTCTTCGGCCACGTAACCCAGGCGCCCCGACACCCACCACACGAGCGCCACCACGGCGCCGATGCCCAGGCCGGCCAGCAGCGTCTCGCCCGTGCGGCCCGACGGCGCGGCCAGTGCCCAGGCCAGCAAGCCGCCGCCCAGCACCAGCCCCAGCACGGCGGCCAGCGTGGCCTTGGAGGCGCCGCTCGCCGCCGCGAGGAGCGAGGGCAGGTCTTGCCCCATCGGCGTGGTGATGAACACCGTGTCCACCGTGGCCACGCGCGCCACCGCGGTGATGCCCTTGAGCGTGGCGAACGCCGCCACGCCGAGCATCAGGAAGACCACCAGCGACTTCAGGTTGCCGCCGCCGATGCGCACCAGCGTCTTGCTGCCGCAGCCCGAGGCCAGCACCATGCCGAAGCCGAACATCGCGCCGCCGACCAGCGCCGACAACCACATGATCCGCTGCCCGCCGTAGACGGTCTTGGACGCATCGACCCAGCCGAGCGCCACCATGCCGTTGAAGCCGAGCATCGCCACGCCGATGGCCATGACCCACATTCGCATGCGCGTCCAGTCGCCGATGTTGACGATGTCGGCCACCGCGCCCATGGTGCAGAAGTGGGTGCGCTGCGCGATCGCGCCGAACAGCACCGAAAGCGCGAAGGCGGCCCACAGCACTTGGCTGGCCAGGGCGTTGAGGTCGAGGTCTTGCATGGCCGGGATTCTATGCAGCCCCAGGGCGACGCTGATCGCCTGAGCTGCCCACCCGGCTGCGGCGTGCGGGCGCCTACCTCAGCGAAGCGAGCCGCTCCTTGCCGGCCTGCGCGGCCTCGGACTTCGGGTAGGTCTTCACCAGCTCGTCGATCGTGCGGCGCGCGGCTTTGGCGTCTTTCAGTTCGATCTGGCAATTGGCGATCGACAGCAGCGACTCGGGTGCGCGCGCATGGTCGGGCGCAGCGGCCAGAAGCGCGCGGAACGACGCGATCGCGTCCTTGTAGTTGCGGTTGCCATACTGCGCGTTGCCGAGCCAGAACAGCACCGACTCGTTGTAGCCGCTGGCCGGGTAGCGGCGCTGAAAGCCGGCCAGCGCGACCGACGCCGGGGCGAATTCACCCTTGCGCATGATGCCCATGGCTTCGTCGTACAGGCGCTTCTCTTCGGCGTCGGCCAGGAACTCCTTGCCGTCGGCCGAGACCTTCTGCGGCTCGAGCTTGCGCACCCGGTCTTCCACGCCTTGCTGAATGTCCTTTTGCTTGCGCTGCACCTCGGCCACGTCGCGCGCCAACTGCTCGTCCTGGCCACGCAGCTTGGCGTTGTCGACCCGCAACAACTCGATCTGGTTGTTCAGGTCGAGCATGCTGCGCTTCATCTGCGACAGCTGCTCGCTCACTTGTTGAAGCTGATCGTTCATCAACTTCAACTGCTCGGCCTGGCGCGCGCGCGCCTGCTCGTTGCTCTGCTCCAGCTTCAGGCGCAGGTCCAGGATCGCCTTGCGCGCCTCTTCGTCGTCGAACAGGCCGGCATGCGCCAGCGGCGCCGCCAGCGACAGCAGCGCTGCCAGCACCACCGTCGACCCGCGCGCGCGAAGCCCGCGAAGCCCGCGAAACCTGGACAGCATCGCCGCCCCCATCAACGGCTGACGAGTTCGGCGCGCCGGTTCTTGGCCCAGGCGGCTTCGTCACTGCCCTGCGCGGCCGGGCGCTCCTTGCCGAAGCTCACCGCCTCGACCTGGCCGCCGCCCACGCCCAGCAGCGCGAGCGACTTGGCCACCGCCTCGGCGCGCTTCTGGCCCAGCGCCAGGTTGTACTCGCGGCCACCGCGCTCGTCGGTGTGGCCCTCGATGGACAGGCGCTTGGCCTTGTCGGCCACCAGCGCCTTGGCGTTGGTTTCGACAACGCTGCGGAACTCGTCTTTCACGACAAAGCTGTCGAAGTCGAAGTACACCACCTTGGGCAGGCTGGTGAAGGCCACGGTGTCGGTCTTGGTCAGGTCCACAGGCGCCACCTGCGACTGCGCCGTGCCGGCCGTGCTGCCGCCGGTGCCGGGGCCGCTGCCGCCGGGTTTGGCCAGGTTGGCGGTGCTGGTGCTGCTCGGCGGCACGTCGGCGTCGAGCTTGGTGGTGCTGCAACCGGCCATCAGGGCCGCTGCGGCCAGCGCGATGAAAGCGTGTTGATGAATCGAAGTCATGGTGGAAACCCCCTCGCTCTTGAAGTGAATCTTGAAGTGAACAGTGAACTCGAAATGGCCGCGCCCGATATTGCGGCCCGTCAACCGGCGCTAGCGCCCATAGGGGCTCCAGACCGGCTCGCGCACGTCGGCGGTGGTCGATACCAGGCGGGCCTTGATCTTGCCATCCAGCGTGGTCGTCATCAACACATCGCGCCCCTGGGCCCGTGTGGCGTAGATGATCAGCTTGCCATTGGGCGAAAAACTCGGGCTCTCGTCATCACCCGTGTCGGTGATGGCCTGGGGCTGCCCGTTGCCCGTCAGGTCCTGGGTGTGCAGGCGGTAGCCATTGCCGACCCGCGCAATATAGGCCATGGTGCGCCCGTCCGGGCTGATGGCCGGGCTGATGTTGTAGCCGCTTGCAAACGTGAGCCGCTCCACCCCGCCGCCGCTGACGGGCGTGCGGTAGATCTGCGGGCTGCCGCCACGGTCGCTGACGAAATAGATGCTGCGCCCGTCGGGCGAGAACGCCGGCTCGGTGTCGATGGCAGTGCTGTTGGTCAGGCGGCGCAGGTTGCTGCCGTCGCGGCTCATCAGGAAGATCTGCGAGCCGCCGTCGCGCGACAAGGTGACCGCCAGGGTCTGCCCGTCGGGCGACCAGGCCGGCGCACTGTTCGAGCCGCGAAAGTTGGCAAGCGGCCGGCGTGCGCCCGTCATCACGTCCTGCGAATAGACCACGGCCTTCTGGCTTTCGAACGACACATAGGCCAGCTCGCGCCCGTTGGGCGACCAGGCCGGCGAGATGATCGGCTCGGCGCTGTTGAGTGCCACCTGCCCGCCTTCGCCATCGGCATCGGCCACACGCAAGGTAAAGCGCCCGCCGCCCTTGGTCACATAGGCCACGCGGGTCGAGAACACGCCCTTGTCGCCGGTGAGTTTTTCGTAGATGAAGTCGGCAATGCGGTGTGCGGCCAGGCGCAGGTCGGCCGGTTCGACGGCGTTGCTCTGGCCGCCGAGCTCACTGCCCTTGACCACGTCCCAGAGCTTGAAGCGCACATCGAAGCGGCCATCGGCCAGGCGCGAGACCGAACCGGCCACCAGCGCGTCGGCCGCGCGGGTGCGCCACTCGCTCATCACGGGCTGGGCCAGCTCGTCGAACGCCGCCTGGTTGTCGACACCGCGGAAGAAACCGCTGCGCTCCAGGTCGGCGCGGATGATGGCCGAGACCATTTGCGTGGACTTGTCTTCGTCGCGGAACTTCACGATCGCGATCGGCACCTGCGTGGCGCCGACGCCGGAGATCTCGACACGGAACTGTGCCGACGCGGGTTGCGCAGACAGCAGCGCAAACAGCAGCGCAGGCAGCAGCGCGAACGACAAGAGGAAGGACTGCAAGGTTTTCAATGGAGCGCCGTTTGAATCGGGGACAATGAGCATGATAAAGGGCCAGACCGCAGCAACCATGCAAGACCCGCATTCGCTGACCGTGGTGATCGTCGCGAAAAACGAAGAACGGAACATCGCCGAATGTGTGGCCAGCGCTTCATTTGCCGATGAAGTGGTGGTGCTCGATTCGAACAGCGGCGATGCCACGGTGGCCCTGGCCACGAGCGCCGGTGCGCGTGTCGTGCGGACCGACTGGCCGGGCTACGGCCCGCAGGTCGCACGCGGGTTTGCGCTGGCGCAAAGCACCTGGGTGCTGTCGCTGGACGCCGATGAGCGCATCACGCCGGAGTTGCAACACGAAGTATTGGCCGCGATCCGTTCGGGTGCGCACGCCGGTTACCGCATTCCGCGCCTGTCGGAGTTCTGCGGCAAGTTCATCCACCATTCCGGCTGGCGCCCCGACCACACCTTGCGGCTCGGGCGGCGCGCTCAATCGGGCTTCACCGATCACTTTCTGCACGCCCATATGACGGTCACCGGTTCGGTGGGAACGCTCGAGCACGACCTGATCCACTTCAGCTACCCCAACCTTCACGACGTGCTGGAAAAGCTCGACCGCTATTCCACCGGGCACGCGCACGACCTGCAAGCCAAGGGCCGAACAGGCGGTTTGTGGAAGGGAATCGGGCATGGTCTGTTTGCGTTCTTTCGCACGTATGTGCTGCGGCTGGGTTTTCTGGACGGGCAGCACGGACTGATGCTGGCCATCTACAACGCCGAGTACACGTACTACAAGTACCTGAAATTGGGGTTCCTTCAGAACCCGGCCCGGCGCCCGGAGTTCCCTGCATGATGCAAATTCGCGCAACGTCGGTGACCCAGGCGGCATGAGCCCCGCCCGGCCGCCCGAAGGGGCTCATTCCCGCTTGGCGGGACCGCGCGCAGCGCGCAGGGTGCCCCAGTGACCGAGCCGCTGCCCCCGCTGAAGCTGCGCCTGCGGCGCATCGCCCCGTTCTTCGCCGAAAGCCACCTGGGCTTTGCGCTGGTGATCGTCGGTGCGGTGATCGGTGCGGCCACCGAGCCGCTGATCCCGGCCCTGATGCAACCGCTGCTGGACAGCGGTTTCAAGGCCGGCACCTTGCCGCTGTGGCTCGTTCCGGTGGCGATCATCGGCATCTTCGCAGTGCGCGGCTTGGCCGGCTTCATCGCGCAGTACGGCCTGTCGTGGGCCGCGTCGCGCGGCATGCTGCTGATGCGGCGTGCCATGTTCGAGCGCGTGCTGAGCGCGCAACCCGCGCTGTTCACGCAACAGTCGGCCAGCAGCCTGACCAACACGCTGACCTACGAGGTGCAGGCCGGCGCGTCGCTGCTGGTCAACTCACTGCTGACGCTGCTGAAAGACTCGCTCACCTTGCTGGCACTGTTGGCCTACCTGCTGTACCTGAACTGGCAGCTGACCCTGTTCGTCAGCGTGCTGTTCCCGGCCGTTGCGCTGGTGATGCGGGTACTGAGCAAGCGGCTGCATGCGCTCACGGTGCAAAGCCAGCAGGCCACCGACGAACTGGCCTACGTGGTCGAAGAGAACGTGCTTGCCTGGCGCATCGTGCGGCTGCACGGCGCCGCGCCGGTGCAGGCCAGCCGCTTCGGCGTGTTCGCCGAATCGTTGCGCCGGCTGACCATCAAGTCGGTCGTGGCCGCCGCCACGATGACGCCGCTGACGCAGGTGCTCTCGGCCTGTGCCTTGTCGGCAGTGATCGTCGCGGCGCTGTGGCAAAGCGGCAACCAGGGTGGTTCGGTGGGCGGCTTCGTCGCCTTCGTCACCGCGATGCTGATGCTGGTGGCGCCGATCAAGCACCTGTCTGAAGTTGCTGGCCCGATCACGCGCGGGCTGGCGGCGCTGGAGCGCGGCATCGGCTTGATCGAAAACACGCCGGTCGAACAAGGCGGCAGCTTCGACCCGGGCCGCGCCCGCGGCGAGGTGGAATTGCGCGGCGTGAACCTGCGCTACGGCAGCGACGGCGCGGGTGGTGGCGCTGGTGTTGGTGGCGGTGAAGGGGCGCCGGCACTCGCCGACGTGAACCTGCACCTGGGGGCAGGTGAATCGGTGGCGTTGGTCGGGCCGTCGGGTGCCGGCAAGTCGACCCTGGTCAACCTGCTGCCGCGTTTTCTGGAGCCCACGTCGGGCGCCCTGCTGCTGGACGGCACGCCGGTGACGGACTGGGATGTGCGCGCCTTGCGGCGCCAGTTCGCCCTCGTCAGCCAGGACGTGGTGCTGTTCAACGACAGCGTCTCTGCCAACGTTGCACTCGGCGCCGGCCCGGCCGACCCAACCCGTGTGCGCGACGCGCTGCGCGCGGCCAACCTGCTCACGTTCGTCGAAAGCTTGCCGCAAGGCGCCGACACCTTGATCGGCCACAACGGCAACCAGCTCTCCGGCGGCCAGCGCCAGCGCCTGGCCATCGCGCGTGCGATCTACAAAGACGCGCCGATCCTGATCCTCGACGAAGCCACCTCGGCGCTCGACTCCGAGTCGGAGCGACTCGTGCAGGACGCGCTCGAGAAGCTGATGCGCGGCCGCACCAGCCTGGTCATCGCGCACCGGCTCAGCACCATCGAGCGGGCCGACCGCATCGTGGCACTCGAAGCGGGCCGCATCGTCGAGCAAGGCACGCATGCCGAGTTGCTGACCCGCGGCGGCCTTTATGCTCGCCTTCACGCGCTGCAATTCAGGAGTTGAGTCATGACGATGTCGCCACCTTCGGTCTTCCACGTCAGCCGCTATCCCGTGCCCCCGATCGAAGGCCTGCCCGACGACCTGCGCACACGCATTCTGGAAGTCCAGGAGAAGTCGGGCTTCGTGCCGAACGTGTTCCTGGCGTTCTCGCACCGGCCCGACGAGTTCCGCGCTTTCTTCGCGTACCACGACGCGCTGATGCTGCGCCCCCCCTCGGGCCCGAACGGCCTGAGCAAGGGCGAGAAAGAAATGATCGTCGTGGCCACCAGCGGGGTGAACCACTGCCTGTATTGCGTGGTGGCGCACGGCGCGATTCTGCGCATCTACGAGAAGAACCCGCTGCTGGCCGACCAGGTGGCGGTGAACTACCACAAGGCGCAGATCACGCCGCGGCAGACGGCGATGCTCGACTTTGCGATGAAGGTCTGCGCCGATTCAGCGTCGATCGTCGACTCCGATTTCGCCGCACTGCGCGCGCATGGATTCACCGATGAAGACGCGTGGGACATCGGCGCGATCACCGCGCTGTTCGGGTTGTCCAACCGCATGGCCAACCTGACCTCGATGCAGCCCAACAACGAGTTCTATCTGATGGGCCGGGTGCCCAAGGCCAAGCCCGCAGCCGCGACGTGAAGCGCAGAGTCTTCATCACCAACTATGTCGGCCTGACCTCGCGACTGGAGACCCTGGCGTTGGCCTTCATGATTTCCGAGCGCCACGGCCACGAGGTCTGCCTGGACGGCTGGCCGGAGCTTGATGCGATCGAGATCCTCGGCGCCACAAAGCGCTCACGCGGCCTGCTGGGGCGCCTGGACAGCGTCAAGCTGCGCCCCGACATGCCCGGCAACCTCGCGCTCGTCGGCTCGCACCGCAACGTCAACCTGCGCACGCACCACGGCCCGCGCGAACTGCTCGAGCCTTACTACCTGCCCACCGGTCGCCGCGTCAAGCTTCGCCCTGAGCTGATCGACGTGATCCGCGCGACGTTCGCCCCTTACGCAAGCCGGCCGCTGGTGGGCGTGCACATCCGGCGCGGCGACTTTCCGCTGATCAGCGCCACCGAGTTCGACGTCAACGCCTTCGTCTGGCCCGCGGTGCCCGACTGGTGGCACGAGCACGTGATGGCACAGATCCAGAAGGCCGTGCCCAACGTGGCGTTCTTCGTCTCCTGCTCGGGCAGCCTCGATGCGTTCCCGAACCTGACGAAGAACTTCGACGTGTTCACCATGCCGGCCGCCTCGCCCTACCGCCACTCGGCCCGGCAAAGCGGCCACCGGTCGAGCACCCACCCGGCGGTCGATCTGTTCGCGCTGGCCTGCTGCCGTGTGCTGGTGGGTTCGAGCTGCTCGACCTTCACGCACTACCCGGCGCACATGCTCGGGGGGCCCACCACGGTGCTGATCCCGCCATCGCACAAGATCTTCCCGGACAATCCGCAGTACAGCCGAATCGACCTGCACGGCCGGGGTGTTGCCGACTGGCTGGCTGCCTGCCGCACCGGGGCCGATGCAACTCCGGTGACTGATGCGGCCACCCTGCCCTATGCTCGCGGCGCCCTCGTGGACTGGATGTGACCATGCGCTACACCGTCGTGATACCCGTGCTGAACCAGTTGCGCTACACGAAGCAATGCGTCGACAGCCTGCTCGCCAATGGCGTGCCGGCCGACGCGCTGCTGATCATCGACAACGGCAGCAGCGACGACACGCCGACTTGGCTGGCGTCGCGCCCCGACATCCGCTCGATTCGCAACCCGGTGAACCTGGGCTGCGGCGGCGCCTGGACGCAGGGCGCTCTCGCCTCGGACCGCGACTGGGTCGTGCTGCTCAACAACGACATCGTCTGCGCCCACAACTTCATCGAGGCACAGATCGGCGCGGCGCAGAAGCTGGGCCTGCAGGTCGTCAGCCCGTCTTTGGTGGAGTTCGAACTCGACTACGACCTGCCCGCCTTCACGCGGGAATTCCTGGCCAAGATGAGCGGCACGGTGCGCGAAGGCTGGTTCCACGGCGTGTGCTTCTCGGTGCACCGCGAGGTGTTCCAGAAGATCGGCTTCCTCGACACCGACCGCTTGCTGTTCGGCCGCGAAGACGCCGAGTTCCTGGCGCGCTGCAAGCGCCACGGCATCAAGGTCGGCACCGTGGGTGATGCCTTCATGCACCACTTCGGCATGATCACGCAAACGGCGATGAAGAAGGAACAAGGCGTGTCCAAGTTCGGCGACCACCGCTACTTCTACAGCAAGATCGGGCTGAACTGGTGGGGTCGCCAACAGGCCAAGTTCGCACGGAAGGCGCGCACGCGCGAGTGGTCTGAAGCGGAGCGCGCGCGCACCGGGCTCACGCTGCACATGGTCCACAAGGACGGCGCGGTCGAGTACCGCTGAACACTGCCGCCCATGACCACACGCCACCTCGACCTCGGTTGCGGCCCTGTGCCGCGCAACCCCTACCACTGCGACGAGGTGCACGCGGTGGACCTCGCGCTGCCGCCGGGCCTGGACATGGCCCGCTTCGCGCAGGCCAACCTGAGCCTGGAGCCGATCCCCCACCCCGATTCGAGTTTCGATTCGGTCTCGGCCTTTGACTTCCTCGAACACGTGCCACGCGTACTGGCGACAGTCGATGGCCGCGGCACGCGCTTCCCGTTCATCGAGCTGATGAACCAGATCCACCGTGTGCTCAAGCCTGGTGGCCGCTTCTATGCCGTCACGCCGGCCTATCCGCGACCAGAGGCGTTTCACGATCCAACGCATGTGAACTTCATCACCCGCGGCACGGCGGACTACTTCTGTGGACGCCAACCCGGAGCCCGAATGTATGGTTTCGCGGGTGCGTTTGAGATGCTGCGCAATGAGTGGGCGCTGCATCCGGAGGCGCTGTCACCCGACATCCCCCTCTCGCCACTCCGTCGCTTCAAGCGCTGGCGGCGGGAACGAACGGGCAAGCTTTCGCACCTGGCGTGGGAGTTCACCTGCGTCAAACCTGTACCGTGACGGATGCGCAGCGTGAATTGGCTTAGAAACAGCCTGCGAACTTGGCGGCGCAAGTTCAAGGCAGCCCTTCCCTATGTTCGAAGGCGCGAGCACCGCCTGCTGCAGGAGCGTCATGCCGAACTTATCGAGGCAGTGGATGGGATTGCGACACCGGCCGCCGCAGCCAACTTGCACGTATCCAAGCCGCTGGCAGTCACCCTGGCCGGCGAGGTCTGCCTGTTCGTGAGCTTTGCCGACCAGCCGGAACTCAAGGTTCACGTGGCAGAGCACATCACGCACTTGCTCGCCGAAGGCATTCGGGTCGTGTTGATCGTCAATACGGACCTGCCTATGAACAGCATTCAACTCGACTCCGAGCTGCAGGATCGACTCAGCGGCGTGCTCATTCGCCAGAACCTCGGATTCGACTTCGGCGCCTGGGCGCATGCGCTGAGGCTTTGCGAAGACCGCGCCAAATGGACCCGCCTGTACCTCGTCAACGACAGCATCGTTGGCCCGCTCAGCACATTGGCGTTCACCCAATTGATCGAGCGCGTGCGCGCCGCTGGCGCTGATGTGCTCGGTTTGACCGAAAGCTTGTTGCCGCGCCGGCATCTGCAAAGCTACTTTCTTGTCTTCAGCGCAAACGCGCTTCGCAGCAGCGCCTTCACGTCCCTGTTCGAGCGCCTGCTCAACTGGCCCGACAAGGCGCAAGTGATCGAGTTGTACGAAGCGCGCCTCAGCGCACTGCTGGAGGCCGCCGGTCTGCGCTGCCAAGCGCTGTTCCCTTCGCTCCACACCGACCCCTTGAGCTCGGACGACACCTCGATCCGCTGGGCCGAGTTGGTTGCCACCGGCTTTCCCTACCTGAAGACACGTGTGATCGCCAGGCATGCGCGGGACAAACGCATCGAGCGGTGGCTGGCGGCTCGCCCGGGCTGCGCGCCACGCCGAGAAAGTTGTTCATGAAGCCACGCATCACCTTGGTCGTCCTGGCCTACAACCAATCGCGCCTTGTCGAGGAGGCGGTAGACAGCGCGCTTGGACAGGTTTGCGAGCCGATCGAGATTCTTCTGTCCGACGACGCCTCGCCAGACTCGACGTTTGCCCTGATGCAGGCGCGAGCGCTTGCCTACCGCGGCCCTCACGATGTTGTGCTGCGGCGCAATCCCCGCAACCTGGGGATTGGGGAACACTTCAACGCGGTATTGAGCAATGCGCGAGGCGAACTGGTGGTGTTCATGGCAGGCGACGACATCTCCTTGCCGACACGGGTGGCAGTGACTGCTGAAGCCTGGGACCGTTCGGGCCAGCGCGCCGACTTGATCGCCTGCAATCTGATCGACATGAGCCTCCAAGGCGTTGACCTGGGCGTCATAGAGGTTGACGATCTCTCCGAGTGGAAGGGTGTTGAGGATTGGGTGAAGCGCCGCCCACGAGTGATTGGCGCCGGCCACGCCATTACCCGCAGACTCTTTGAACGCTTTGGGCCCTTGCCCCCACGTGCCGGGCATGAAGAGGAAATCCATACTTTTCGCGCGCTCTGTAGCGGCGGCGCAGAGACGCTGCGCCAGCCGCTTGTCCGCTACCGTCGCGGCGGCGTGTCGCAGAAGATGCAAGACTTTTCCGGCCCACAGTACATCGCCTGGATTGGGCGTCAAAACAGCGACCAGCTTGCCCAGCATTCGCAGTGGCTCGCAGACGCGAAGGTGGCCGGCAGCTACGATTTGGTTGAAGCAGCCATTCGCCGTGAACATGATCGGGAATCTTTGGTTCGTGACCTGCTCGCAGCCCCCGATTGGCTCGCCCGATGGCGCGCCATGCGCAACGCGACTTCAGTTGAGTTGGGATGGCGTGTGCGCAAGCTCCTTTACCTGCAGTGGCCCGGACTCGCGGCGAGCATGCGTCGCCTGCAGGCCCTGGTACGGCGGCTTCGCCACGGCGAGCAACGTTAAACTTTGACCACCCCATGACCGCACCCGACACCCATTCGCCCGCCGAGTACTACCGGCATCCGCAAGCGCTCGTCGAGTCGGTTCAAATCGGTGCGCGTTCGCGAATCTGGGCGTTTGCCCACGTGTTGCCAGGCGCCGTCATCGGCACCGACGCGAATATCTGCGACCACGTGTTTGTCGAGAACGACGTTGTGGTGGGAAACCGGGTGACCATCAAGTGCGGCGTCCAGCTTTGGGACGGCTTGCGAGTTGAAGACGACGTATTCATCGGTCCCAACGTAACCTTCACCAATGATGCGTTTCCGCGCAGCAAGAAGGCGTTCATTGCGCTGCAGACTCGACTGCGCTCGGGCGCAACGATCGGGGCCAACGCCACGATTTTGCCCGGCCTGACGATCGGTCCCGCGGCGATGGTGGGTGCCGGCGCCGTGGTCACGCGCGACGTTCCGGCGAACGCCATCGTCATGGGCAACCCGGCACGAATTACGGGTTATGTGGACAGCCAGACACCCGTGGCGGGCAAGACGCCCCGCGCCGACAACGCGGGGTTTGCGCCTCTTCGAGTAGCTGGCGCGCGCACGATCACGTTGCCGCAGGTCGCTGACTTGCGCGGCTCTCTTTCATTCGGCGAGTTGGGCCAGCAACTTCCGTTTGCGCCCAAGCGATTCTTTGTCGTTTACGACGTGCCGAGCCGGGAAGTGCGCGGTGAACACGCTCACAAGGAGTTGCAAGAGTTCCTCGTCTGCGTCAAAGGCTCATGTTCAGTGATGCTCGACGACGGCAACGTTCGCGATGAAGTCTTGCTCGACTCACCGACCCGCGGCTTGTTTGTGCCGGCTCACATCTGGCGTGTTCACTACAAGTATTCGCCCGACGCGGTCTTGCTCGTGCTCGCTTCTGCCGAGTACGACGCTGCAGACTACGTCCGCGAGTATTCGGACTTTCTGCAGCTGGTCGGCGCAAGGGCATGAAACACCCGGCCGTTCCGTTCCTCGACCTCGCATCGGCCTACGAAGAGTCCAAGGCCGGCATCGATGCAGCCATCGCCCGCGTCGCCGCCAGCGGTTGGTACCTGATGGGTAACGAGCTGGCTGCGTTCGAGGCGTCGTATGCCGGCTTCTGCGGCGTGCGGCAATGTGTGGGCGTGGCGCATGGGCTCGACGCGCTCCACCTCGGCTTGCGTGCACTCGGCGTGGGGAAAGGCGACGAGGTCATCGTGCCGTCGAACACCTACATTGCGACTTGGCTTGCCGTATCCCAGTGTGGTGCGCAGGTGGTCCCGGTGGAGCCGGATGAAGCCACCTGCAACCTGGACCCGTCGCGCATCGAAGCCTCCATTACACCGCGTACCAAAGTCATCCTGCCGGTGCACTTGTACGGGCAGCCCGCCGACATGGACCCGATCTGCGACCTGGCCCACAAGTGCGGCCTAAAGGTGCTCGACGATTGCGCGCAAGCTCACGCGGCGCGTTACAAGAACCGACCAGTCGGCTCGCTGGCCGACCTGTCGGCCTGGAGCTTCTACCCCGGCAAGAACCTGGGTGCTTTCGGCGATGCCGGCGCTGTGACCACCGATGACCTCGCTCTCTCGGAACAGGTGCGGGTTCTCGGCAACTACGGCTCACGCGTGAAGTATCACAACGAGATCAAGGGCTTCAATTCGCGCCTCGACGAAATTCAGGCGGCGGTGCTTGCGGCCAAGCTCGTGGGCCTATTGGATGCAACAGACCGGCGCCGCTCTGTAGCTGCCCGCTATCTTGCCGGCATGCAAGGCCTGCCGTTGATCTTGCCCTGGATACCGGCGTTCGCCGAGCCGGCGTGGCACTTGTTCGTGGTGCGGCATGCTGATCGAAACGCGTTTCAACAACGTCTGGCCGAACGCGGCATCGGCACGCTGATTCACTACCCAGTGGCCCCCCACTTGCAGCCGGCCTACGCCGAGATGGGCTGGGGGCGAGGTCAGTTCCCCATCGCCGAAGCGATGCAAACCGAGGTGTTGAGTCTGCCGATCTGGCCTGGCATGACCGACGCAATGATCGAGCAAGTCATTCACGCGGTACGTGCCTGCGCCTGATTCAACGCGTCAGGCCTGTCATCGCAGCAGCCAACCTACATCAACACAATGTCGTACTGCTCCGGCGACCCCGTCGCCTCGGCCTGCAGCGAGATCGGCTTGCCGATGAAGTCGCTCAGGCCCGCCAGGTGCTGGCTCTCTTCGTCGAGCAGCATCTCGACCACCGTGGCGGCGGCGACGACGCGGAATTCCTTGGGGTTGAACTGGCGCGCCTCGCGCAATATCTCGCGCAGGATGTTGTAGCAGACGCTGCGCGCCGTCTTCACCTGGCCCTTGCCCTGGCAGGTGGGGCAGGGTTCGCACAGCAGGTGGGCCAGGCTTTCGCGCGTGCGCTTGCGCGTCATCTCCACCAGGCCGAGCTGGGTGAAGCCGCTGACGGTGATCTTGGTGCGGTCGCGCGCGAGCTGCTTGCGCAACTCGGACAGCACGGCGGCCTGGTGTTCTTCGCGCGCCATGTCGATGAAGTCGATGATGATGATGCCGCCCAGGTTGCGCAGGCGAAGTTGGCGCGCCATCGCCTGCGCGGCTTCGAGGTTGGTCTTGAAGACGGTGTCGTCGAAGTTGCGCGCACCGACGAAGCCGCCGGTGTTCACGTCGACCGTGGTCAGCGCCTCGGTCTGGTCGATGATCAGGTAGCCGCCCGACTTCAGGTCCACGCGCCGGGCCAGCGCGCGTTCGATCTCTTCGTCGATGTTGAACAGGTCGAAGATCGGCCGCTCGCCCTTGTAGTGTTCGAGCCGGGCCACCGACGTGGGCGTAAACTCGGCGCCGAACTGCTTCAGCAGGTCGTACTGCAGCAGCGAGTCGATGCGGATCGCCTGCGTGCCCTCGTGCGCCAGGTCACGCAACACTCTTTCGACCAGGCTCAGGTCCTGGTGCAACAAGCTGCCGGCGGGTGACTTGAAGCTGCGCTCGCGCACCGCGGCCCAGGTCTTGCGCAGGTAGCTGATGTCTTCCTGAAGTTCCGCGTCGGTCGCTTCTTCAGCGTTGGTGCGCAGGATAAATCCGCCCGCCGGGCCAGCGCCTTCGGGCAGCGCGGCCAACGCCGACATGCGGGTACGCAACTGTTCGCGCAGTTCGTTCGAGCCGATCTTCTGCGAGATTCCGATTCGGTCGTCCTGCGGCAGGAACACCAGCAGCCGCCCCGCGATGCTGATCTGCGTGGACAGGCGCGCGCCCTTGGTGCCGATCGGGTCCTTGATGACTTGCACGGTCAGCGTCTGGCCTTCGAACACCAGCCTTTCGATCGGCGTGGGCGGCGCCGTGCCGGCACCGTGTTCGCCACGCGGCGCGCCGTTGGCAGCACCGCGCGGCGTGACGCCGTTGACCTGCACGTCGGCCACGTGCAGGAACGCGGCACGCTCCAGGCCGATGTCGATGAAGGCCGACTGCATGCCAGGCAGCACCCGCGCCACGCGGCCGGCATAGATGTTGCCGACCAGCCCGCGCTCCAGCGTTCGCTCGATATGCAACTCCTGCACTGCGCCGTTCTCGACGACCGCGACGCGTGTCTCTTGCGGCGCCCAGTTGATCAGGATGTCTTGCATGTCAGCGATGGTATGCCAGCCTTGCGGAGCAGCTCGGCCGTCTCGTACAGGGGCAAACCCATGATGCCGCTGTAACTGCCGTCGATGTGCGCGATCCAGCCGGCGAGAGAACTCTGGATCGCGTAGGCGCCGGCCTTGCCGAAGGGTTCGCCGGTGGCGACGTAGGCCTGGACCACGGATTCGGGGAGCTCGGCGAAACGAACCCGCGACACGCTCACCGCTCGCAGCGTCCGACGCCCGGCGGCCACGGTCACTGCGGTGATCACGCGGTGCGTCTGGCCGGACAGCATGCGCAAGGTGGCGCAGGCGTCATCGGCATCCGTCGGTTTGCCAAGGATGCGCCGTCCCAGCGCCACCGTGGTGTCCGAACACAGGATCGGCGCGTCGGGCAGGCGCCTTTGAATCAGGCGTCGGCGCGCCGCCGCGAGCTTGGCCAAGGTGACACGCTCGCAGTAGGCGGCCGGCAGTTCGCCGTGCCGCTCGGCTTCCAGCGCCTCGGCATCTTCGTCTGCCCCCGGCAGCAGCAGTTCGTGGCGCACGCCGATCTGCTCGAGCAACTGACGCCGGCGCGGGCTCTGCGACGCGAGGTAGATGAATTCGCGAGGCTTCGACGGGAGCGTCATTCGCGGTGGTACGGGTGGTTGATGGTCACCGTCCAGGCCCGGTAAAGCGCCTCGGCCAGCAGCACGCGCACGAAGGCATGCGGCAGGGTCAGGTCCGACAGGCGCAGGGTTTCGTGCGCGCTGGCTTTCAGCGTGGCGTCCAGGCCATCGGGGCCACCGATCAGCAGGGCCACGTCGCGGCCATCCCCCAACCACGCCTTCATGCGCTCGGCGAGTTGCACCGTGGTCAGGCGGTCGCCGCGTTCGTCGAGCACCACCCGACGCGCGACCTTGGGGCAGGCGGCCTGAAGGCGCGTGGCTTCGGCGGCCATCAGTTGTTCGGCGGTGCGCGAGCCGCGCGGTTCGGCCTTCACGGCCTTCAGCTCCAGCGCCATCTCGGGCGGGAAGCGCTTGGCAAAGTCGGCATACGCAGCCTCGGCCCAGGCGGGCTGGCGTTGCCCCACCGCCACCAGCAGCAGCTTCACGCGTGCCGCCAGCCGCTGCGGGTCATGAACGCGACGGGCTCTTTCTGCCAGCGGGCTTCTTCACCGCCGGCTTGGCCGAGGGTTTGACCATGGGTTTGACTGCGGGTTTGGCGGAAGGCGCGCGTTTGGCGGGCGCCCTCTTCGCTGCGACCACCGCAGTCTTCGCCACCGGCCGCTTGACGCCGACCACGCGCGTCACCACCGCCTTGCCGGCCGGCGGGGCGGCCTTGCGTGCCGGCGTCTTGGCGGCAGTCGGTGCTCTGGCCGAGCCGGCCTTCTTGGCCGGCATCTTCGCGGAAGGTGATTTCTTGGCGGCGGGCTTTCCGGCGGCTGGCCTTCTGGCGACGGCCTTCGGCGCAGGCGCCGGCTTCGAACGCGCCGCCCTCTCCGGCTCGGCCGCCTTCACCAGCTTCACGGTCGCAGCCGTGAGCTTCATGTTGACCGGCTTGTCGCCCCAGATCTCTTCGAGGTGGTAGTAGTCGCGGATCGAGGGCTGCATCACGTGCACCACGGCGGCGCCGCAGTCGACGATGATCCACTCGCCGTTGGCCTCGCCCTCGGTGCGCAGCACCGGGAAGCCGCTGCCCTTGACCGCGTCGCGCACGCTGGACGCCAGCGATTTGGTCTGCCGGTTGCTCGTGCCCGAGGCGATGATCACGCGCTCGAACAGGGGCGACAGGTGTTCGGTGTTGAACACGACGATGTTCTGGGCCTTCACGTCTTCCAGACCATCGACGATGGCGCGTTGCAGTTTTCGGATGTCCATTCAGCTCCTGGGCTTGCCGCCGTTTGGGCGGGGGTGGCGATGCGGGCACAAAAGATGTGCCAGCAATATATCGCGGCGCGGCGCGCCGCACCATGCGGGCGTTGCGGAGTCAATCCTCAGCATGTGGGAGCGCGGCGCAATGTGGCGCAGGCACGTCAAGCGCCGGCCTCGCCGAGCCAGTCGCGCGGGCGCAGGAAGTCGCTGTACAGGAGCGCCTCTTGTGTGCCGGCTTCGGGTTTCCAGTCGTAGCGCCACTTCACGATCGGGGGCATCGACATCAGGATGCTTTCGGTGCGCCCGCCCGACTGCAGACCGAACAGGGTGCCGCGGTCGAACACCAGGTTGAACTCGACGTAACGCCCGCGCCGGTAGGCCTGGAAGTCGCGCTCGTGCTCGCCGTAGGGCCGGCCCCGGCGGCGCCGCACGATCGGCAGGTAGGCGCCGATGAAGGCATCGCCCACCGCGCGCAGCATCTCGAAACTGCCTTCGAAACCGAGCTCGGAAAAGTCGTCGAAGAACACGCCCCCGATGCCGCGCGGCTCGCCGCGGTGCTTGAGGAAGAAGTACTCGTCGCACCAGGTCTTGAAGCGCGGGTACTTGTCGGCGCCGAACGGCGCGAGCGCGTCGCGGTTCACACGGTGGAAGTGGCGCGCGTCGTCCTCGACACCGTAGTACGGCGTCAGGTCCATGCCGCCTCCGAACCACGTCACTGGCGCCTGCCCCGGCGGCAACGCGGCGAACATGCGCACGTTCATGTGCACCGTCGGCACGTACGGGTTGCGCGGGTGCATCACCAGCGACACACCCATGGCCTCGAACGGCGCTCCCGCCAGTTCGGGCCGGTGCTGCGTGGCCGAGGGCGGCAGGGTCTTGCCCTTCACGTGAGAGAAGTTGCAGCCGCCGCGTTCGAGCAGCTCGCCGCCTTCGATCAGTCGCGACAGGCCGTCGCCTTCGAGCTTGCCGCCGGGCTCGCGGGTCCAGCCGTCGGTGATGAAGGGGCGGCCCTCTTCGGCTTCGAGCGCGCCGATGATGCGGGCCTGAAGGTCGAGCAGGTAGGTGCGGACGTCCTGTGTGTTCATGGATTCAGTTCGATAGGTGCCGCGCGCTCGGGGTGCCGGCCGGTGCGCGAGCAAAGTTGTTGGCGGATCTGTGCCATGTCGGCCTGCACGTCGCCGCCGAGCATCATGAAGTGTTCCACGCCGACCTCACGCCGGCCGTAGTCCAGGTACGCCAGCCCAAGCGGAACCTGTGCTTCACGGGCCACATGATAAAAGCCCGAGCGCCACGCGCTGGCATGCTTGCGCGTGCCCTCGGGCGCCAGCGCCAGCCACAAGAATCGCCCCTGCTCGCGTGCCGCCACCAGCTCGCGCGCCATCTGCCCGACGATGCCGTTGGCCGAGCCGCGATCCACCGGCACGCCCCCCAGCCAGCGCAACCACGGCCCGAACAGCGGCAGCCGGAACAGGCTGTCCTTGCCCCAGAACGTCACCGTGATGCCGATGCCCCACTTGGCAAGAATGCCGACGATGAAATCCCAGTTCGAGGTGTGCGGGTAGACGATCAGCACCCCCTGGCGTGCCGGCAGGCCCTTGAAGCGCAGACGCCAGCCGGCCAAACGCAACACGCGCTGGGCGAGCGCACTGCCCTTCAGCTGAATCGGCAAATCGGCGGTCACCGCTTGATGGCCCGGTGCCCAATGTCGCGGCGGTACTGCGCGCCGTCGAAGTGGATGCTGCTCAGTGCATCGTAGGCACGCTGCTGCGCCAGCTTCACCGAGTCGCCGAGCGCGGTGACGCACAGCACGCGGCCACCCGAGGTGAGCAGCGCGCCGCCACCAGCCGAGGTGCCGGCGTGAAACACCATCGCATCAGCGCTTTCAGCTGGCAGGCCATGGATCGCATCGCCCTTGCGCGGGGCTAGCGGGTAACCCGCGCTGGCCATCACCACACCGAGCGCCACACGCCGGTCCCATTCGAGCGCGGCCTGGTCGAGCGTGCCGTCGGTGGCGTGCATCAGCACGTCGACGAGGTCGCTCTTCAGGCGCATCAGGATCGGTTGCGTTTCGGGGTCGCCCAAGCGGCAGTTGAATTCGACAGTGCGCGGCTGGCCGTGAGAGTCGATCATCAGCCCGGCATACAGGAAGCCGGTGTACACATGCCCGTCGCGCGCCATGCCCTGGATGGTGGGCAGGATGATCTCGTGCATCACCTTGGCATGCACGTTGGGCGTGACCACCGGCGCGGGGGAGTAGGCGCCCATGCCGCCGGTGTTGGGGCCCTGGTCGTCGTCGAGCAGGCGCTTGTGGTCCTGGCTGGTGGCCAGCGAGAGCACGTGCCTGCCATCGCACAACACGATGAAGCTGGCTTCCTCGCCTTCGAGAAAGTCTTCGATCACCACGCGCGCGCCGCCGACGTTGTGCTGCACGCCCAGCTTGTTGTCGGCAGCGTTGCCCGTGAGCATCCAGTCGATCGCCTCGTGCGCCTGCGCCAAGGTGGTGGCCACCACCACGCCCTTGCCCGCCGCCAGGCCGTCGGCCTTGATGACGATCGGTGCGCCCTTGCCATCCACGTACGCGTGAGCCTGGGCGGCGTCGCCGAAGGTCTGGTGCGCTGCGGTCGGAATTTGGTGGCGCCGCATGAACTCCTTGGCGTAGGCCTTGGAGCTTTCGAGTTGCGCCGCCGCCTGCGTGGGCCCGAACACGCGCAGCCCGCGGTTGCGGAACAGGTCGACCACACCGGCCGCGAGCGGCCCCTCTGGGCCCACGACGGTGAGCGCGATCTTCTCGTGCTGCGCGAAGTCAGCCAGGGCCGACAGCTCGGTGATCGGCACGTTGCGCAGCCGCGGGTCGGCCGCGGTACCGCCGTTGCCGGGGGCCACGAACACCATCTGCACCTTGGGCGACTGCGCCAGCTTCCACGCCAGCGCGTGCTCGCGGCCGCCGTTGCCGATGACGAGGACCTTCATTCGTTGATCACGGCGTTGTGAAAGACAGCCTGCGTGTCGTCCAGGTCTTCGATGATGTCCAGCAGCTTCTGCATGCGCTGCGCGTCGTCGCCCATCAGGTCGATCGTGTTCTCGGCACGCATCGTCACTTCGGCCAGTTCCGGCTTGAGGCCGGCCGCTTCGAGCGCGATCTTCACCTTCTCGAAGTCGGGCGGGGCGCACAGCACTTCCACCGCACCATCGTCATCGGTCACCACGTCTTCGGCACCGGCTTCCAGCGCCACTTCCATCACCTTGTCTTCACTCGTGCCGGGCGCGAACACGAACTGCCCGCAGTGCTTGAACTGGAACGCCACCGAGCCTTCGGTGCCCATGTTGCCGCCATATTTGCTGAAGGCGTGGCGCACTTCGGCGACCGTTCGCACACGGTTGTCGGTCATGCAATCGACGATGATCGCCGCGCCGCCGATGCCGTAACCCTCGTAGCGGATTTCTTCGTAGCTCAGCCCTTCGAGCGTGCCCGAGGCCTTCTCGACGTTGTACTTCACGCGGTCGGCCGGCATGTTGGCGGCCTTGGCCTTGTCGATGGCCAGGCGCAGGCGTGGGTTCATCGCCGGGTCACCGCCGGCCTGGCGGGCAGCCACGGTGATTTCGCGGATCACACGGGTCCAGATCTTGCCTCGCTTCTCGTCCTGGCGACCTTTGCGGTGCTGGATGTTGGCCCACTTGGAATGCCCGGCCATGAAGCCTCCTCTTGCGCAAGCTGCGTTGCCCGAAGTCGGGCGGCTTGCCGTGTTTGTTGGATAGACTGCGATTTTACGTGGCGGCCTGTTCCCCAAATGCCACATACGCGCCACAAACGCGCCGCCCGCCCTGCGTCTCAAGGTTCGAACTGCCCCGGAGTTTCCCCATGGCCGACCCGTTTCTGATTGCCAAGCACGCCGCCATCGAATGTTTCCTGCTGCCGGCAATGGCCAACCGCCATGGCCTGATCACCGGCGCCACCGGCACCGGCAAGACCATCAGTCTGCAGACGCTGGCCGAACACTTCAGCCACATCGGCGTTCCGGTCTTCATGGCCGACGTGAAGGGCGACCTGACCGGCATCACCCAGACCGGCAAGATCGGCGACAAGCTCGCCGCCGTGCTGAAGGAACGCGGCCTGGACCTGCCCGCGCCCGTGGCCTGCCCCGCCACCTTGTGGGACGTGTTCGCCGACGCCACCAAAGCCCAGGGCCACCCGGTGCGCGCCACCGTGAGCGACATGGGCCCACTGCTGCTGGCCCGCATGCTGGCGCTGAACGAAACCCAGCAGGGCGTGCTGGCGCTGGTGTTCAAGATCGCCGACGACAACGGCATGGCGCTGCTCGACCTGAAGGACCTGCGCGCGATGCTGCAGTTCGTGGGCGACAACTCATCGCAGTTCCAGACCGAATACGGCAACGTCAGCGCCGCCAGCATCGGCGCCATTCAACGCGGCGTGCTGCAGATCGATGAACAGGGCGGCGATCGTTTCTTCGGCGAGCCGATGCTCAACATCGCAGACTTCATGCAGACGGTCGAGGGCCGCGGCGTCATCAACATCCTGGCCGCCGACCAGCTGATGAACAGTCCGCGCCTGTATGCGACCTTCCTGCTGTGGATGCTCAGCGAGCTGTTCGAACAACTGCCCGAGGTCGGCGACCTGGAGCAGCCCAAGCTGGTGTTCTTCTTCGACGAAGCGCACCTGCTGTTCAAGGAAGCGCCGGCCGCGCTGGTCGAGCGCATCGAACTGGTGGTGCGCTTGGTACGCAGCAAGGGCGTGGGCGTGTACTTCGTGACTCAGAACCCGCTCGACATTCCCGACACGGTGCTGGCGCAACTCGGCAACCGGGTGCAGCACGCGCTGCGCGCCTTCACGCCGCGCGACCAGAAGGCCGTCAAGTCGGCCGCCAGCACGATGCGCCCGAACCCCAAGCTCGACGTCGAAGCCGCGATCACCGAACTGGCGGTCGGCGAGGCACTGGTGAGTTTCCTCGACGCCAAGGGCCGGCCGAGCGTGACCGAGCGCGTGTTCGTGATTCCGCCCGGCAGCCAGATCGGCCCGATCTCGCCGGATCAGCGCAAGGCACTGATCGCCGGCTCGCTGGTGGCGGGCGTCTACGAAAAAACCGTCGACCGCGAATCGGCCTACGAAAAGCTCAAGGGCCGAGCCGCGCAGAGCGCCGACATCGCCAAGGAGATGGACGACGCCCCCGCGCCGGCCGGCAAGGCCGGTGGCGCTTCGGGTGGGTCGGCACAGCAGCAACCCTCCGACGGCGGCCTGCTCGGCGGCCTGAAGGACGTGCTGTTCGGCTCCACCGGCCCGCGCGGCGGCAAGCGCGAGGGGCTGGCCGAATCGGCCGCGCGCTCGGCCATGCGCAGCGTCGGCTCCGCAGTCGGCCGCGAGATCATCCGCGGCGTTCTCGGCGGCATTCTGGGCGGCGGGCGGAGGCGGTAGAGCGCGAGAGCGAAGGGCGAGGGGCCCCGTCCACGGGGATCGACCAGCGAAGCGATCGGCGAAGGAGCGGGCTCGATGCCCGCGACTGAGGCGCGGAGCGAAGGGCGAGGGGCCCCGCTGGGCCACGAAGGGGCCCTCCGGTCCCCTTGGGGATCGACCAGCGAAGCGATCGGCGAAGGAGCGGGCTCGATGCCCGCGACTGAGGATCTACCCGTCAATCGCCCTTGATCGCCTGAACCGACTGCCAGGTGTCCGCGCGGTGGCGGAATTTCGCCACCTTGCCAGCATCGTTGAAGTGCCAGATGTGCACCGTCTCCGGCTCGACCACCTTCTTGCCTGTGGCCTTGACGGTCAGGGTCACGTCGACCAGGTCGACCACCAGGTTGCCGGCCGAGAAGAAGTGCTTCGGCTCGAACTGGGTGATGTCGGTGGCCTGCAGCGCCTCGAAGAAACGCGCCACGTTGGCGCGGCCCTTGATCGGTTGCAGCCAGGGGATCGGATTGGGGAAGGTGTTGTACTCCCACTCCACGTCATCGGCCAATTGCGCCAGGATGGCGGGCACGTCGCCGCGCCCGAAGTCGCCGTACATCTGCTGAACTCGTTCGATCGGGGTCATGAATCGCTCCTCGGCAGGTTGAACATGCCGGGTCTACGAAGCCCACCCCGCGCTGGATGCAGCCGCGCCGCTACTTCACCGGAATCGGCGTACCGCGATCCACCGCCACCGCGGTGACGCTGTTCTGCGGTGAACCTTCGATCACGCGGTCGGAATAGGTCAGGTAGACCAGCGTGTTGCGCTTGGCATCGACCATGCGCACGACGCGCAGCTTCTTGAACACCAGCGAGATGCGTTCGGTGTAAACGTCCTCCTGCTGCGGCAGCGGCTTGGAAATGACGATCGGGCCGACCTGACGGCAGGCGATCGACGCCTCGGCCTTGTCTTCGGCCAGCCCCAGCGCGCCTTTGATGCCGCCGGTCTTGGCGCGAGACACATAGCAGGTGACGCCCTGTACACCGGGGTCGTCGTGCGCATCGACCACGATCTTGTGATCCGGCCCGATGAACTTGAACACCGTGTCGACTTCACCGACCTGGTCGGCCGCGGCACCGCACGCCGCCAGCACGAACAGCACCGCAAGAATCTTCTTCATTGGTTTTCCTCCGTCAGATCGAAATGTTCAAGGCACCGCCACACTCTTCAGTTCTGGCCGGGCCAGCACGCGCACCTGCGCCGCCAGGTCGCGAACGATGCGGTTGGCGACATAACTGTTCTGCGTGTCCGGCTCCAGCGCCGCCACCACCAGGTTGGCCAGTGGCTGGTCCAGCGGCACATAGAAGCTGCCCACCGGCACGTCGATCAGCGCCGGCACCAGTTGCACCTGCAGGCGCAGCAGCGGCGCGGCGTCTGCGATCGTGCCGCGCACGTCGAGGCGGGCGCCTTCTTCGCGCGCCGTCTCGGTGTAGGTCTCGCCGCGCGCCACGCCGTTCTCGGTGATCCGGCGCACCTGCACGCCCAGGCTGCGCAGGCGCGCCACCGCGTCTTGCTGGTCGGCCGCGAGCCAGTAGCCGCAGGGGCGCGCGCGGGTCTTCAGCGGGCGCAGCTCCAGCGCCGAATCCCAGGCGACGGCGAGCGGCTTGTCGGCGCCGCTGACCGGGTCCAGCATCAGCAGCGTGTACTCGGTGGGGGTGGGCGCGGCCTCGACCACCACCTCGCCGCGGCACGCCTGCAGGCTCACGTCGTTGTCGACGAACTGGCGAAGCTTCAACAGGTCGGGCGCACGCGCATGCGCACTTTGCAGCACGCTGCGCATGGCCGTCACGTGCGTGTGCACTCGGCGCTTCAGGTGCAGCCGGCCGATGCCCACGCCGCGCGTCTCGATCAGGATGCTGACCGCGTTCTTCAGCCCGTTGACGTTGCGCCCGGTGTCGGGCTGCGTGCCACCCATCGAGATCTTCTTGTCCTGCAGGTCGGTCGAGGTGGTGTAGTACCACTCGGCCGTGAGGCCCTGCTCCTTCAGGCCGGCCAGCAGCGGTTCGCGGAACCACTCTTCCGCGGCCTTGCTGATGAAGGGCGGCAGGTTGGCCGTCATCGCGTACTGGACCAACGCATCGAAACGCTGCACGGTGCCGAACTTCTCGAGGTAGCGCCCGACCACGGTGTATTCGTGTGCGTCGATCACCACCATCGGCTGGTACTCGCGCACCAGTTGCGCCTGGGCCTGGGCCTCGGGCGTGCGCAGCAGCAGGTGGTCGCGGTTGGCATCGATGCCGCTGGCGGTGACGCGCCGGCCATCCTGCGCGCCATCGGGGTTGGCGCGCGGCAGCACGATCACGTTGATGCGGTCCAGCAGGCGGATCAACGGACCCCGCGCCAGCTCCTGCGCGATGACCAGCAAGGCCTCGCTGCCGGCCGGTTCGTCGCCGTGCTGCTGGCCCACCAGCAGCACGGTCGGGCGCGCGGCGCGCTGGGCCAGGTCGCCCACGCGGCTGAACAGCAGCGCTTCGATCGGCACACCGTTCTGCGAGCTGCCGAGGCTCAGCACGGTGACGCTGGGCTGGCCGGCCGCTTCACCCGGCGTCGCCAGCGAGCGCAGCAGGGTCTGCACTTCGGCGTTGGTGGTGAAGCCGGTGCGCGCGTCCTGGAAGGCAGGCGTGGCGTAGTCCACCGGGGGGTCGGGGAAGCGCGCGGCCACGGCGGCGCTGTATGGAACAACCGGCGCCACCGCGGGCGGTGGCACGCCAGGCAGCGGCAGCGGCAGCGGTGGCGTCGGCGTCGGCGTCGGCGGCGCGGTGCGCGGAGGCACCGGCGGTGGCGGGGCCGACGCCGGTGGCAGTGGCAGTGGCGCACAGCCCCAAAAGCCGATTGCCAGTGCACAGCCCATCGGCCACAAGGCCAGGGGTTTGAAGAATCTCATCACGGGTCTCCGGCCGCAGGAAAGGGGCGTCGCTGAACGCTGCAGCGGTCGGATTATCACCACGCGGTCACAATCGCCCCCGCATGAACGAGGGGCATCGCATGGTGGTCTTGAAGTGGTTGTTGATCGGCGTCGTGGTCCTGGTCGCCGCGGCCGTGCTGGCCGGTCAGCTCGGGCTGCTGCAGGGCAAGGCGCCCGCCAACCTGGGCGTGCGCGACGGCCGGCTGAAACCCCCGGCCCAGACGCCCAACAGCGTGAGCAGCCAGGCAGCGCTGTACCCCGACCACCCGCGGCGCGAGTTTGCGCAGATCGAGCCGCTGCCACTCAAGGGTGACGGCCCGGCCACGCTGGCACGGCTGCGCGGCATCGTCGAGGCCATGCCCGGCGCACGGGTGGTGAAGAGCGAGCCCGCCTACCTGTACGCGCAGTTCACCACGCCGCTGATGAAGTTCGTCGACGATGTGGAGTTCTGGTTCGACCCGGCGGCCAGTGTGGTGCAGGTGCGTTCGGCGTCGCGCATCGGGCATGGCGACCGTGGCCTGAACCGGGCGCGGGTCGAAGCGATTCGAGCCCAAATGGCCGCGGCGCCTTGACCGCGGCGAGAGCGCATCAGGCTGCCAACTGAAAGCTCGCCGCGTCCGGCCGCGCCGCATAACCGCGCTGCTCGATGTCGCGCTTGTCCTCCAGCGCCGCGGCGCGAACTTCGCGCCGGACCTGCGCCTCCAGCAGCCGGCGCAGCAGGAACATCGGCCCGGGCATCGGCAGCTTGATCGTGATGTCCACCCGCGTGCCGCCGCGCTCGGGCACGAAGCCGAAGTTGAGCGAACCGCCCTGGTTGAAGCCTTCCACCGACAGGTCGCACATCGAGCCGTCTTCGGTGATGTGGCGCTCGAACACGTCGCGCTGGCGCAGGCCCAGCAGGCGCACTTCCTGCACGAAGCGGGCTCGGTTCGGGCCCTGGGACAGCAACTCGAAGCGCAGCTTGGGGTGCACGTTGCTGCGGATGTGGTGCTCCAGGTCGGCAAATTGCGAGCGCACCGTGGTGGGTGGGGCATCGATCCATTCACTGTGCTGGACTTCGGCGTAGCGGGTCATGGCGGTCTCCTTCGGGGTTCGGGCGGGGCCACTGCCGGTGTCTACGAACCAGCGGGCGCGCCGGATGCAGCGCATTTCGCTTCCCGAATGCAGGCTGCCCGATGGCAGGCTGCCCCGATTGCAGGCTGCCCGGTTGCATCCACGCCGACGCGGCACACGTAGACGCAGCATGAGCCTCGCCCTCACCCGCCCCGCCGTGCCTGCGCGCTTTGTGCCGCGCCTTGTGACGTCGGGCGAGCCTGCTTCAGCAAGCGCTGGCGCTGGCGCGAAGGATGTGCTAACTTTTGCGGGCTTTACGTCGGACCGCCAGCAGGCTCCCTTGAACCCCGCCCCCAGATTGGCTTCGGACCCGACCGACCCGTCGGCCGAACCGGGCAAGGCTGCCCACCCCGCCCACCCCGCTCACTCCGATCGGGCCGAGCGGGATGCATTGCTGGCCGGCCTGCTGACCGAAGCCGCCGCCGGCAAGACCACCGCCTTCGAAGCCTTCTACGACACGACCATCGGCTACGCGCGCGCGCTGGCGCGCCGCATGGTCAAAGCCTCCGACCTGGACGACCTGCTCGCCGATGCCTACTTCCAGGCCTGGCGCGAGGCCGCCCGCTTCGACGTTCAACGTGGCAGCGCCGTGACCTGGCTGCTGACACTGGTGCGCAGCCGCGCGCTCGACCTGCTGCGCCGCCAGCGCGCGTCGCACGAGGTCGAAGCCGACACCGAATCGATGTCCGAAACCGCCAGCGAGCGGCCCGGTCCGGACGAACTGCTCAGCGGCACGCAGGCCGATACGCGGCTGCACGCGGCGCTGACGCTGCTGTCGTCCCACGAACGCTGGGTGCTCGGGCTGGCTTACTACGCCGAGCTGACCCACCGCGAAATCTGTGAGCAGACCGGCTTGCCGCTGGGCACCGTCAAATCGCTGATCCTGCGCGCTCAAACCAGGCTGCGCGATCAACTGGCCACGTAATTGAAATGACCGCTTCCATGTACACGCCCGACCCGTCAGACGATACCCCGGAGATCGACGCCGACCTGATCGCCCAACTGACTGCCCACCAGCTCGCCGAGACGATCTCGCCGGCCACCGCCGCACGCATCAAGCACCGCGTGCTGGACCGCATTGCGCGCGCCGAAACCGGCCACACCACGCTGCACGCCGCCGACCATGCCTGGCAGCCGTTCAAGCAGGGGGTGGACATCAAGGTGCTGAACGAGGCCGACGGCGTCATGTCGTACCTGCTGCGGCTGGCGCCCGGCGCTGTGATCGACGCACACCGCCACCCCATCGACGAAGAATGCGTGGTGCTCGAAGGCGTGGTGCGCATCGGCGACAACCTGGAAGTGCACGCCGGAGGTTTTCACCTGGCGCGCCAAGGCACGCTGCATGCGCCGATCACGTCGGAGCGCGGCGCGACGATGTTCCTGCGCGGCGCCTCGCCGCACGTGGCCGACCTGGTCTGACCGCCCGCGGCCTGCGGGGCTCAGCCCGCCGCTCCAACGAGGACTTCAACCTAGGTGCCGGGAATTCCCTAGACGCCTGCGGGCGCGACGCTTGTCCAATGGGTGGTCGGTTTTCGCGCCCACCTGCGCAAGGCCGACAAGGCCTGCAGCGAATTCCCACCGGATATTCGTTGCCGGTACGACAACCACCGAGCACAAAGGAACGAGCATGCGAACACCAAGGGGATACAAGCGGTTCGCCGTGGCCACGCTGGCCGCTGCACTGGCGACGACCGCGGCCTGGGCGGAGCCGGGCGACACCGAGGGCAACGTCGCCCACAAGGCCCGCTACACGAACAACGCCTACATCGTGCAGTTGGCCGAGCAGCCCGTCACCGCCTACGCAGGCGGCATCAAGGGCTACGCGGCCACCAAGCCGCGCAAGGGCCAGAAGATCGACCCGAACAATCCCGGGGTCTACAGCTACATGAGCTACCTGGCGGCGCGCCAGGATTCGATGCTGGGCAGCGTGGGCGGGGGTCGCAAGCTCTACAACTACGGCTACGTGTTCAACGGCTTCGCCGCCGAGTTGACCGAGGCTCAGGCCCAGAAGCTGGCGCAGACGCCCGGCGTGCTGGCCGTGACCAAGGACGAGATCCGCAAGCTCGACACCAGCAGCACTCCTTCCTTTCTGGGCCTGACCGGCAGCACCGGCTTCTGGGCCACCAAGGCCAAGGGCGAAGGTGTCGTCATCGGCATCGTCGACAGCGGCATCTGGCCCGAACACCCGAGCTTTTCCGACCGGACCGGCAGCAACGGCAACGGCACCCAGGAAGGCAAACTGGACTACCAGCAACTTCCCGGCTGGCACGGCAAGTGCAAACCCGGTGAAGCCTTCACCGCGAGCCACTGCAACCAGAAACTGATCGGCGCGCAGTTCTTCAACGCCGGCTTCGGAGGCAATGCCGGCATCAAGGCGGCGTTCCCGTACGAATTCAACTCTCCGCGCGACGCGGACGGCCACGGCTCGCATACCTCATCCACCGCGGGCGGCAACGCCAACGTGGCGGCTACCGGGCCGGCAGCGGTGTTCGGCAGCATCAACGGCATTGCGCCGCGAGCGCGCATTTCAACCTACAAGGTCTGCTGGGGCAACGGCGGCGAAGGTGGCTGCGCGGGCGTGGACAGCGTCGCGGCGATCGACCAGGCAGTGGCCGACGGCGTGGACGTCATCAACTTCTCGATCAGCGGCACCAGCACCAACTTCCGCGACCCGGTCGAGATCGCGTTCCTGTTCGCCGCCGACGCCGGCGTGTTCGTCGCCGCATCGGCCGGCAATTCCGGCCCGACCAGCAGCACTGTGGCGCACCCCAGCCCGTGGATCACCACGGTGGCGGCCGGCACGCACAACCGGGACGGCCAAGGCTCGGTGACCTTGGGCAACGGCGTTACCTACTTCGGGGCTTCTGTCGCGGCGGCACTGTCCTCGCGGCAACTCATCGACTCGACCGCGGCGGGCCTGCCTGGCGCTGATCCTGGGGCGTTGGCCTTGTGCTTCGGCGCCGCCGACGGCGCGGCGGTGCTCGACCCGGCCAAGGTGGCCGGCAAGATCGTGGTTTGCGACCGCGGCGTGTCGGCGCGCACCAACAAGAGCCTCGCCGTTCAAGCGGCGGGCGGCGTGGGCATGATCCTGCTGAACACCAGCGCGAACTCGCAGAATGCCGACTTCCACGCGGTGCCCACGGTTCACCTGCAGAACACCGATCGGCCGGCCGTCAAGGCCTATGCGGCGACCGCCGGCGCCACCGCCGCCATCAATGCAGCCTCGCTGGTGTTCAACGCCCCGGCGCCGTTCACGGCCTCGTTCTCCTCGCGCGGCCCGCTGCTGGCCGCGGGTGGCGACCTGCTGAAGCCGGACATCATTGCACCGGGTCAGGACATCCTGGCGGCCGTCTCGCCGATCGGCTACAACGGCCGACTGTTCGACCTGCTCAGCGGCACGTCGATGTCCAGCCCGCACGTGGCCGGCCTTGCCGCGTTGATGAAGGAACTCAAGCCTTCGTGGTCGCCGATGGCGATCAAGTCGGCGCTGATGACGACCGCCACCGACGTGCTCGACGGTGGCACACCACCCGCGGCGGAAAACAGCCCGGCGCTGATCTTCCGCCAGGGCGCGGGCCACGTTCGCCCCAATTCGGCAGCCGACCCGGGCCTGGTGTTCGACTCCAACTTCGCCGACTGGCTGGGCTTCCTGTGCGGCACGCAGCTGCCCACGTCGTTCTGCACCTCGGCAGGTGTGCCGGTGCTCGACCCGAGCAACTTCAACTCACCCTCGATCGCCATCGGCGACATGGCCGGCGTGCAAACGGTCACCCGACGCGTCACGAACGTGAGCGGCAACCCGGCCACCTACACCCCGTCGATCACCGGGATGGCCGGTTTCGGCGTGTCGGTATCGCCTTCCACGCTGACGCTGGCGGCCGGTCAGACGCGCTCGTTCACGGTGTCGTTCACGCGCACCTCGGCGGCGCTGAACAACTACAGCGGTGGCCAACTGCGGCTGGCCGACGGCACGCACACCGTGCGCATTCCGTTGGTGGTGCGGCCGGTGGCGCTGGCGGCACCGGCGCAGGTCGGCACGTCCTTCAGCGTGACCTTCGGCTATGACGGGGCGTTCAGCGCCACGGCGCGCGGCCTGATCCCGGCCGCGCTGACGGACGGCAACGTCACGCAGGACCCGGACCAGACCTTCAACCCGGCCGACCCGACCGGAACGGTAGCGGTCCAGGTCATGGTTCCCGCGGGCAGCAGTTACGCCCGGTTCTCGCTGTTCGACGCCGACGTGGCCGCCGGTGCCGACATCGACCTGTACGTGACGAACAGCGCTGGCACAGTGGTCGGAAGCAGCGGCAGCGGTGGTTCGGCAGAGGAAGTGAACCTGGTAAATCCGGCGCCGGGCACCTACACGGTGTACATGCACGGCTGGGGGCTGCCAACCGGCGCATCACCGTTCAAGCTGCACGCCTGGGTGCTGGGCACTGTCGCTGCGGGCAACATGACGGTCACGGCCCCGACCACCGCGGTCACCGGCCAGACCCGCAGCATCGGCCTCACGACGAGCGGCCTGACGCCTGGCGTCAAGTATCTCGGCTCGGTGGCCTACGGCGGCCCTGCCGGTTTGCCCAACCCGACCATCGTGCGCGTCGATCCCTGACGCCACTGTTCCCAGGCCGGGCGGCAACGCCCGGCAAGGCGCCCCGCGGAGAGATCCGCGGGGCGCTTTTTCTTTGACGTGCCTCGGCGCAAGCCAGGGCGAGTGCCAACGCGCGCCGCGCCTGTCAGACGCGTGGGTCGCCCGGCAGCGGCTCGCGGGCACGCCCGGCCGGGCACAGCACCAGCCCGCCGCGGGCACTGGCGTGAAAGTCGAGCAGTTGCCCGCCGGCGTCGATGCGGATGCGGTAGCCCGGTACCAGCGCTTGCGTGTACAGGAAGCCGGGTTGCGGGCAGCCGAGTGATCCGTCTGGCCATGTCACTCGTTCGGTGCTGACGAGCTTCAGCGCAGCGGCGTCGATGCCTGTGCGTCGCGCTGCATCGGCGAGCGCGGCTTGCACCGCAGCGTCAAGGCCTTGCGGGGCGCTCACGTCACGCCCGGACGCAGGTTGCGCTGGCCCGGCAGCGTTTCCGGCGGCGTTTCCGGCAGCGTTTCCGGCAGCGTTTCCGGCAGCGCGAGGCGGGGCCGAGGCGCAACAGGCGGACGCGGCGGCGGCGACGAGCAACGCTGCGACGCCACGCGCTGCGCCCGGGTCGAACCGCCGCACATGCGTCACGACCTCACGACCAGCCGGCATCCACCACAAACTCCTGCGCGGTGATCATGCGCGCCGTGTCGGCGGCCAGGAACATCACCATGTTCGCGATGTCGGCGCCGATCACGCGGCCCGGAATGCAGTGGTTTTCATCCATCGCCTTCTCGCCGGCATCGTCGAGCCACAGGCTGACCTGGCGCTCGGTCATCACCCAGCCGGGCACAACGCAGTTGACGCGAATGTTGGCGGGCCCGACCTCCTTGGCAAGCACGCGGGTGAAGCCCGACATCGCCGACTTGCAGGTGGCGTAGACGGACAGGTCGAGGTTCTTGTTCTTCCAGCTCACCGAGCCGAGGTTCACGATCGCACCGCCGCCCCGCGCGCGCATGGACGGCAGCACCGCCTGCGCGGCGAAGAAGTTCGGCCGCAGGTTGATGGCGACGCGCTCGTCGAAATATTCAGGCGTGACCTTGTCGATCGAATGACGCTGGTCGTTGGCGACGTTGTTCACCAGCACGTCGACACCGCCGATACGCTCTGACAAGCTGGCGATGGTGGCCTTGAGGCCCGCCACGTCGGTCACGTCGCAGGCCTCGAAGTGCACGTTGGCGCCCAGGCTTTCCGCCAACGCCTTGCCGGCCGCCGCCTCCCGGTCCAGAAAGCCGACCTTGCAGCCCTGGCCGGCAAAACCGCGCACGATGTCCGAACCGATGCCGGTGGCGCCACCGGTAATGATCACGCCCTTGCCGCGCAGGCTGTTGTAGGTGACGCCGGCATAGGTGACCTTCGGAATGGTTTTGCTGCTCATGGTGCGAATCGTCCAGTGTGGGTTGCGCGGGGCCGTCACGATAGCACCGGGCGCGCCGTGGTGCCGTACAGTTCCCGCATGAATCAAGCACGCGCGCCGGCTCTGCTGGGCATCGACTGGGGCACCAGCAACCGCCGCGCGTGGTGGCTTGCCGAGGGCGGCGAGGTGCTGGCCGAGATGAGCGATGACCAGGGCCTGCTGGCCTCGCAGGGACGCTTTGGCGAGGCGTTGCAGATGCTGTTGCGCGGCGGCCCGGCGCTGCCCGCCGAGGCACCCATCCTGATGGCCGGCATGGTCGGCGCCGCAAGCGGCTGGCTCGAAGCGCCCTACATGGACGCGGACCAGCCACTCGCCGGGTTGGCGGGCCACCTGATTCCGGTGCCGGCCGCCGGGCCGCGCAGCTTCATCGTGCCGGGAGTCTGCTTCTCTGCCCCCGACGGTACGGTGGACGTGATGCGCGGCGAAGAAACCCAGTTGCTCGGCGCGCTGGCGCTGGGTCACGGCGACGGCTGGTACGTGCTGCCCGGCACGCACAGCAAGTGGGTGCGGCTGCAAGACGGCCGGGTGGCCGATCTGGCGACCTACATGACCGGCGAACTGTTCGCGCTGTTCACGCAGCACGGCACCTTGAGCAGCGTGACGGGTTCGCCAGCGCCTGAAACAACGCCCGACGCAGCGCAACCCGAGGCTTTTGCGCGCGGCGTTGCCGCGGCCGCACGCAGCGGTTTATCGAACGCATTGTTCGGCTGCCGCGCGCAGGTGGTGGCCGGGCGCATGCCGGCCGGCGAGGCGCGCGAATATCTCTCGGGCCTGCTGATCGGCGCCGAGTGGCACGATGTGCTGCGCCGCGCCGGCCGGCCGCCCGAGCGCATCACGCTGATCGGCTCGGCCGCGCTGGCGCAGCGTTATGCGCGCGTGGCAGAAGGTTCGGGCTGCCCCATCACCACCCTGGACGCGCGCGAAGTGCAGCTCGCCGCGTTCGGTGTGTTGCGTACGAACCTGTGACTCATCCACCGAGACCGCCCGCCATGCCCCGACTCCAAGACTTCAAGCCGCCGCTGGTGGCGATCCTGCGCGGGCTCGAACCGCAACGCGCGGCCGACATTGGCCGGGTGTTGTTCGACGCCGGCTTCCGCATTCTCGAAGTGCCGCTGAACCGCCCCGGCGCGCTGGAGTGCATCGCCAGCCTCGCCGCCATGGCCCCGGCCGGCGCGCTGATCGGCGGCGGCACCATGCTCACCCGCGCCGACGTGGACGCCGTGCGCGCCGCCGGCGGCGGGTTGATGGTGTCGCCCAACTGCAACCCTGCCGTGATCGCCCACGCAGTCGCCAGCGGGCTGCTGACGGCGCCGGGCATCGCCACCGCCACCGAAGCCTTTGCCGCGCTCGAGGCCGGCGCGCATGCGCTGAAGCTGTTTCCGGCCGAAACGCTGGGCATCGGCGGCATGAAGGCGCTGATCTCGGTGTTGCCGCCCGGTACACCGCTGTGGCCGGTGGGCGGCGTCACGCCGCAGAGCATCGGCCCGTGGGTGCGCGGCGGTGCCACCGGCTTCGGCATCGGCAGCCAGTTGTTCCAGCCGGGCATGGCCCTGCCGGCGGTGGCCCACGCGGCGCATGAATTCATGGCGGCCTGGGCCGATGCCGTGCCGGCGTGAGCCTCGGCCCGCGCGTTGCGGGGGCCGGTTCGCGCCCGCAGGCGGCACTTCGTCGCATGGGCACGGCGGGATCGACCTGCGGCCGGCAGAGTCCACGCTGAAATGACGCCCCAACCTCTGGACTCCCCGTTGCCCGCCATGGCCGCCGTTCGCGCTGCGCGGACGTGGTGGCAGCACCTGCTGCGCGGCGCCCTCTTCCTGAGCGCGCTGTGCGTCGGCATCGCCGGGCTGCTGGCGGCGATGAAGGGTGCCAGTTTCCGCGTGCAACTGGTCTATTCGTTCAGCATCGGCCTGAGCTGCTGGATCATCATCGACGTCGGTCGGGTCTCGATTGCGAAACTGATCGACCGGTCGCGTGCCGCGCGCAGCCAGGCGCTGTTGCCGCACGCCGGCTTCCCCGGCTGGCCGTGGATGATCACGATGGTGCTGCTGGGCATGCTGGCCGGCCCGGTGCTGGGCACGTCGCTGGCCGACCTGGTCCTGGGCAAAACGTCGCCGAGCCTGCTGCAGATCGGTTCGTCGTCAGCGCAGGTGACGATGCTTCTGACGGTGCTGGCCTCGCTCGCTTCGGTGGTCACCTTGACCTCGATGGAGCGCCTGGCCAACGCACGCGCCGCCACCGAAGCGGCCCAACGCACCGCGGCCGAGACCCAGCTCAGGTTGCTCGAATCGCAACTCGAACCGCACATGCTGTTCAACACCTTGGCCAACCTGCGTGTGCTGATCGTGCTGGACCCTGCACGCGCGCAGGCCATGCTCGACCAGTTGATTTCGTTCCTGCGCGCCACCCTGGGTGCGTCGCGGGTGGCGCAACACCCGCTGTCGGCCGAGTTCGCGCGCCTGGCCGACTACCTGGCGCTGATGAAGGTGCGCATGGACACACGGCTTCAAACCAGTTTCGAGTTGCCGGCCGAGTTGGCGGGTTGCCAGGTGCCGCCGCTGCTGCTGCAACCGCTGGTCGAGAACGCCATCAAGCATGGGCTGGAGCCGAAGGTGGAGGGTGGTCGCATTCATGTCAGCGCAGCTCGCGAGGGCAAGCATCTTGTGCTGCGTGTGCAGGACGGTGGCGTGGGCTTGTCGTCTGCGGATGGCGCCAACGCCGAGGGCACCAGATTTGGTTTGGCGCAGGTGCGCGAGCGGCTCGCCACGCTGTACGGCACGCGCGCCTCGCTGTCGCTGACCGACGCACCCGAGGGCCAGGGCGGTACGCTGGCCACCGTTCGCCTGCCGCTCGGTGCGGCCTGAACTTCAAAGGCTCACGATGCACAACCCGCCCACCGCACTCATCGCCGAAGACGAACCGTTGCTGGCCGCCAACCTGCAGGCCGAGCTGGCGCGCCTGTGGCCCGAGCTGCGCATCGTCGCCAGCGTCGGCCACGGGCATGCTGCAGTCGAGCAGGCGTTGGCGCTGCAGCCGGATCTGCTGTTCCTGGACATCCGCATGCCGGGGCTGAGCGGCCTGGAAGCGGCGCAGGCGCTGGCCGAAGACTGGCCCGACGCGGGTCGGCAAAGCGCGCCGCTGCCGCTGATCGTGTTCGTGACCGCCTACGACCAGTACGCCACGCAGGCCTTCGACCGCGCCGCGGTGGACTATGTACTCAAACCCGTTCAGCCCGAACGCCTCGCGCAGAGTTGCACGCGCCTGCAGGCCGCACTGCGCCAGCGCGCCGAGCCTCAGGCCGTGCCGGGCGCGGCGCTCGAAGCCACGCTGGTGCAGTTGCGCGGCCTGCTCGGGGCGGCCGGACTGGAGGCGTCGGGCGCGACGCCCAAGTTGGGCGTCATTCAGGCCGGAGTCGGCGCGGCGATTCACATGGTGCCGGTGGCCGAGGTGCTGTACTTCGAAGCGGCCGACAAGTATGTGCGCGTGATCACCGCCGAGCGCGAATTGCTGATCCGTACTTCACTGCGCGAGCTGCTGCCGCAACTCGACGAGCAGCAGTTCTGGCAAGTGCACCGTGGCACCGTGGTGCGCACCGACGCGATCACCACCGCAGTGCGCGAAGAGTCGGGCAAGGTCACGCTGACCCTGCGCGGCGTGAAAGAAAAGCTGACCGCCAGCCGCCTCTACGCCCACAAATTCAAGGCGATGTAGACGGCCTCTCCGGCCAGTCGCATCTGTCGAGCTATCGAACTTTCAGCGCCTGCCCGCGCCCAGGTGCTTGCACTCGGGCACCGCGGTGAGCGCGCCACGGCCGTCGAACCACGCCAGCAGGTTGTCCACCACCAGTTGCGCCATCGCCTTGCGCGTGTAGACCGACGCCGAGCCGACGTGCGGCAGCAGCACCACGTGGTCGAGCGCGATCAGTGCCGGCGGCACGTGCGGCTCGTTCTCGAACACGTCCAGGCCGGCCGACAGGATGGTCTTGTTCTGCAGCGCCTCGACCAGCGCCGCTTCGTCGACCACCGTACCGCGGCCAACGTTGATCAGGATGCCGTCGGGCCCGAGCGCCTTCAGCACCTCGGCGTTGACGATGTGGTGCGTTTCGGCGCCGCCCGAGGCCACCACGAGCAGCACGTCGCACTCGCGCGCCAGACCCAGCAGGGTCGCGTGGTAACGATAGGGCACGCCCTCCTGCGGCTTGCGGCCGTGGTACTCCACTGTCACGTCGCAGGCATCGAGCCGCTTGGCGATGGCCTTGCCGATGCGCCCCAGGCCGAGGATGCCGACCTTGCGCTCGCGCAACGTGGTGGTCAGCGGCATCGCGCCCTTGAGCCAGTGGCCCGCGCGCAGATAGCGGTCGGCCTGCGGAATCTGGCGGATGGTGGACAGCAGCAGGCACAGGGCCAGGTCGGCCACCTCGCCGGTCAGCACGTCGGGCGTGTGCGTCACCACCACCCCGCGGCGCGCGGCTTCTTTGGCGTCCACATGGTCGTAGCCCACGCCGAGGCTGGAGACGATCTCGAGCACCGGCAGGGTGTCCATCAACGCCCCATCGATGCGCACATGGCCGCCGGCCACCGCCACACCGCGGATGCCGGCACGCGCTTCGCGCACCAGCTCGAAGCGCTGCGCCAGGCCTTGTTCGATCACCGGCACCGGGGCGCCGATCACCAGCAAGGTTTCTTTAAGGGTCATGGCCGGATCCTGTCGAAAAGTCGCAATCCGGCGATGGTAACTGGGCCATCTCAGGCAGGCGCAGGCTGCCTCGAAAAGCGCGAAAGGCGCCCGCAGGCGCCCTTCGTTCACTCAGCCAACTCGATCAGTGACGGCCCTTGCGGTCGTCACGCCGGTCGTGCCGGTCCGGAATGCCGTCGCGGTCGCGGTCGCCGTAGTAGCGGTTGTCGACGCGGTCGTAGCGGTTCGGCACGCCGTCATGGTCGCGGTCGCCGTAGGCGGCGTGCCAGCGGTTGTCGTGGCGGTCGTAGCGGTTCGGGACACCGTCGCCATCACGGTCCCAGTTACGACCTTGCACGACCACCGGTACCGGACGGTACACGACCGTGGGCTGCTGCTGGTACACGACGCGCGGCGCGGGCTCGTAAACCACCGGCGCGGGTTCGTAGTACACCGGCGCGGGCTCGTAGTACACCGGAGCCGGCGCGTAAACCACCGCAGGCCGGTGCTGCACCACAACGCGCGGCAGCGGCGGCACCGGGAAGTTGGAGATCACCGTGGCGACGTTGGGCAATTCGATGCCGACGGACCAGTTCACGTTGCCGCCGGCATGAGCGGCGCCGGCGGCCAGCAGCGTGGCGGTGGCGGCAAGGGCTGCGATCAGGGGCTTGTTCATCTTCCGTTTCTCCTTGGGGGGCACGCAGCAATTGCGGGCCTGAGCCAACAACGGCGCCCGGCAAGCCGCTGTTGACCATCCTCATGTCAAAAAAGGTAAAGCTCCTGTGTACAAAGGTGGCGCCGCCCCCCCGACCAGCCCGGGCAAATGGACCCGGCCGATAGAATGAACCATGACCGCAGACGCCGCCGACACCAGCAAACCAAGCAACTTTCTGCGCCAGATCATCGAACGCGACCTGGCCCAGGGCAGCTATGCCGGGCGCACGTTCGCGGGCACGCCGGGCGACGCGGCACACCACGCCGCCGGCCCGGCAGACCCGGCCCGCATCCGCACCCGCTTCCCGCCCGAGCCGAACGGTTACCTGCACGTGGGCCACGCCAAGAGCATCTGCCTGAACTTCGGGCTGGCGCGCGAATACGGCGGCGTGTGCCACCTGCGCTTCGACGACACCAACCCCGAGAAGGAAGAGCAGGAGTACGTCGACGCGATCGTCGAGATGGTGAAGTGGCTCGGCTTCGACTGGGAGACCCCTGACCCGCAACACCCGGGCGCGAGCCGCAGCCACCTGTACTACGCGAGCAACTACTTCGACTTCATGTACCGCGCCGCCGAAGCGCTGATCGAGGCCGGCCACGCGTATGTCGACGAACAGACGGCCGATGAAATGCGCCACAACCGCGGCGACTTCGGCCACGCCGGCACCGACAGCCCGTTTCGCGAGCGTTCACCGGCACAGAACCTGAAGCGCTTTCGCGAGATGCGCGACGGCCAACATGCCGACGGCGCGATGGTGCTGCGCGCCAAGATCGACATGGCCAGCCCGAACATCAATCTGCGCGACCCGGCGCTGTACCGCATCAAGCGCGCCACCCACCACAACACCGGCGACCGCTGGTGCATCTACCCGATGTACACCTATGCGCACCCGATCGAGGACGCGCTCGAGAACATCACCCACAGCGTCTGCACGCTCGAATTCGAAGACCAGCGGCCGTTCTACGACTGGCTGCTCGACACGCTGTGCACCTTGGGCCTGACGAAACAACCGCGCCCGCACCAGTACGAATTTGCGCGCCTGAACCTGACCTACATCGTCACCAGCAAACGCAAGCTGCGCCAGCTCGTCGACGAGGGCCACGTGGACGGCTGGGACGACCCGCGCATGCCCACGCTGGTGGGCATGCGCCGACGCGGCTACACGCCCGAGAGCCTGCAACTGCTGGCCGAACGCAGCGGTGTGAGCAAGGCGGGCGGCTGGATCGACTACTCGTCGCTCGACATCGCGCTGCGCGATGACCTGGACGCCAAGGCCCCACGCGCCTGCGTGGTGCTGGTCCCTCTCAAGCTCAAGCTCACCAATTTCGCCGACGTGTTTGGCAACCGCGATCACCGCGAGCCCTGCCACGCGCCGGTGCACCCGGCCCACCCCGAACGCGGCCAGCGCGACTTCGTGCTGACGAACGAGGTGTGGATCGAGCGCGAGGACTTCATGGAAGTGCCGAGCAAGGGCTTCTTCCGCCTGAGCCCGCCGCGTGTGGACGCCACCGGCGCGGCCGTGCCCGGCAGCCGGAGCCGGTTGAAGTACGGCTACGTGATCGAGTGCTCCGGCTTCGAGAAGGACGCGCAGGGCCAGATCAGCGCCGTGCTCGCCACGCTGGTGCCCGACACCAAGAGCGGCACGCCGGGCGCGGATGCGGTCAAGGTGAAGGGCGTGATCACCTGGGTCAGCGCGGCAGCTGGCGTGCCGGCCGAGGTGCGCCTGTACGACCGCCTGTTCACCGAAGCCCAGCCCGACGCGGGCGGGCGCGACTTTCTGAGCGTGTTGAACCCTACAGCCAAGAAGACCGTGCTGGCCTATGTCGAGCCGGGCCTGGCAACGGCGCAGGCCGACGAGCGCTTCCAGTTCGAGCGGCACGGTTACTTCGTTGCCGACCGCAAGGACCACGCGCCGGGCAAGCTGGTGTTCAACCGCACCGCGACCCTGAAGGACACCTGGAGCAAGTAGCAGGGACGCGATGGTCGCGAAACGTCACCCCGCTCTCATGCTGTGCCTGCTGGCGACCGCCGGCTGCGCGTCTTCGACCGGCATGCCGCCAACGGCCGCGCCGCTGTCGGTTGCAGCGCCGTTGTCGAGGGCGGCGCTGCCACCGCCGGGTCTGTCGCCGCAAGACATGAATGAGATCACCGCGCACCACAACAAGGTGCGCGCCGACGTCGGCGTCGGGCCGATGACCTGGTCGAACGAGCTCGCGGCCTATGCGCAGCAATGGGCCGAACAACTGGCCATCAGCGGTTGCCGCATGAAGCACCGCAGCCCGAACGCCTACGGCGAGAACCTGTTCCAGGGCACCTTCGGCGCATTCATCGCGGTCGACGCCGCCAAGGCCTGGGAGACCGAGAAGAAGGACTACCACGGCGGTGTGCTGACCGAGGCCAACTGGGGCCCGGCCGGCCATTACACGCAGATGGTGTGGCGCCAGACCACCCAGCTCGGCTGCGGCCAGGCGATCTGCAATAACACGCTGATCGTGGCCTGCAATTACCACCCGGCCGGCAACGTGCTGGGGCGCAAGCCGTACTGAAGGCGTGCGTGATCAAGCCGGCCGGCCCTTCGCTCGACAAGGTCGGCGCCGTGACGCCGGGCAGCCCGGTCGAGCGCGTGCGCGGCGATGTCGGCCGCCTGCTGATGGCCGTGCAAGCGCAGGGTGCGCCGGGGCCCGGCTTCGTCGTCGGAGAGGCCGTCAGCGCGCGCCTGGTCGAGCCCTTGCAGGGCCGGCAATGGCTGGCTGTCGTGAAGAACACCGTGATCACGTTGCAATGGCCGGCCAACACCGCCGTGCCAACGCAGGGCGGGACGCTGGCGTTGCAGGTGGCATCGCTGACACCGAGGCTGAGCTTTGTATTGGCCGAAGCCGCGTCCCCCGCCCCGGCCCACGGTGCGGTGGCGGTGCAACTCAGTGCGGCAGCGCAGTCGCTCAACGCGCTGGTGCAGGCCGGCGCCGCCACGCTGGCGTCGGCTCACGCCCACGCGCCGGTGCTGGTCGGCGACCCGGCCGCGCCACCCGCCGAGCGGGCCCAGGCCGTCGCGCAGGCCATCGTGCACAGTGGCCTGTTCTACGAGTCTCACCTGTTGGCCTGGGCCGAGGGCCGCATGCCGCTGGCGAGCCTGAGCCGCGAGCCACAAGCGCAGCTGCAGCCGCACGATGCGCCCGCCGCCATGCGCGAAGCCGCCAGCGCAGAACTCGGCAGCGTGCTGCAGCGCCAGCTCGATGCGCTGGACGGCAAGCCGTTGGCCTTTGCCGGCTTCGCGTGGCCGGGGCAGCCGGCACAGTGGAGCCTCCAGCGCGAACCGCTCGACGCGCGTGACGACGAAGCTGCCGAACGCCCCGCCGAGGGCCACCAAGATCCCGAGACATGGACCACGCAGATCCGGCTTGATCTGCCCCGCCTTGGCGCACTGGGAGCGCAATTGCGTGTGGCGGGCACTCAGTTGACCTTGGCGATGACGCTGGGCAGCGCCGACGGCGCGAGCTTGCTGGCCACGCACCGCGGGCGCCTGGCGGCGGCGCTGCAGGCTGCGGGCCTGACCCTCGCGGGCATGACGGTGCAAGCGCCGGGCCCACCCCATGAACCCGCCGAAAAGACCTGAGCGCCCTTCCGCCGTTGCGCTGTCTTATCAGCCCGGCCAGAGCGCCCCCAAGGTGGTGGCCCGGGGCTACGGGCTGATGGCCGAGCGCATCGTCGAACAGGCGCGCGGCGCGGGCGTGTTCGTGCACGACTCGCCGGAGCTGGTAAATCTGTTGATGCAGCTGGATCTGGATGACCAGATCCCCGAGCCGCTGTATCGGGCCGTGGCCGAGTTGCTGGCCTTCGTGCACTTTCTGGAGCAGCAGGCCGCTGCACCCCCGCCTGCGCGGCCTGCGGGGCCGGCGATGAAAGTCTGAGTGGTGCCGGCCGACGTGCGCCGAAGCCCTCGCTCAGGTGCGGCCGCTCAACTGCTGCTTCAGCGCATCGATTTCGGTCTGCATGCTCTGCATCAACTGCACGTACATGCCGAGTTGCTGGCCGGTGGCGCGCAACTGGTCGCTCAGGCGCTGGCACAAGGCCACCATCAGCTTGGCGCCGACGCGCGGGTGCTGCTCGATCAACTGGTCCAGCGCGCCGCGCGACAGCACGGCTGCTTCGATGCGGCTCGTGGCAACGCAGGTGGCCGAGCGCGGCGCACCATCGAGCAGGCCCATCGCGCCGATCACGTTGCCTGGCCCGAGCACCGAGATCACCACCGGCTCGCGGGTCGCGGCGTCGGTGGTCTGCACCGACACTTCACCGGTCAGCACCAGCAGCATGTAGCCGGTTTCCTGCTGGTCGCCTTCCTTGATGATGGTGGCGCCCGGCGCAAAGCCCACGAGCCGCATAAAGGCCACGACGCAGGCCGACTCTTCCGGGCTCAGCTGAGCCAGCGCCGTGGGCGTGCGCAACAGCTTGATGGCGGTGGCCGCCAGCACCGGCGACTTTTGCGTGGAACGCGGGTGGTCGGCCCCGGTATCCTTGCTGTCGAGGGTGTGCCAGAGCTCGGATGGAACGGTATCCATGGTGGCTGGGAAGGGTCGTGCGGGAACCGCATTGTGCTGGCGGATGGCTTGAATGGGTTGCACCACAATGTCAGCATGACCCGACGATCCCGACCTTCTTTCACGACAGCGCTGCTTGTGGCGGCCGGTGCGCTGCTGGGCGGCCCGGCGCAGGCACTCGACATTTCCCGCCCGGTACCCGGCGGCGTGGTCACGCTCGAATTGGGGCCGTCGGCCGAACGCCCGCAGGCGAGCCTGCCGAATGGCGTGCCGGTTCTGGTGATGGGTGACCCCGGGGGCTGGCGCGCCGTGCTGGGCATCCCGTTGAGTGCAGTGCCCGGCAACGCGACGCTGCTGGTGCGGCGCGCCGGCCAGCCCGAACCGCAGCGCAGCAGCTATGCCATCGGACCGATGCAATACGCCGAACAGCGCCTCACCGTGGCGCCGGGCAAGGTCGACCTGTCCAAGGCCGACCTGGCGCGCTATGAGCGCGAGCGCGCGCACCAGGCGCAGGTGATCGCCACTTTCAGCGACACGGCGCCGCCCGAGTTGAGCTTGCGCGCGCCCGTAGCAGGGCCACGCTCCAGTTCGTTCGGGCTGCGCCGCGTGTTCAACGGCCAGTCCCGCAACCCGCACAGCGGCATGGACATTGCCGCGCCGACCGGCACGCCGGTGTTTGCGCCACGCGCCGGGCGGGTGATCGACACCGGCGACTACTTCTTCAACGGCAAGACGGTGTGGCTGGACCACGGCGCGGGCCTGCTGACGATGTACTGCCACCTGAGCGATATTCAGGTGAAGGTGGGTGATCGGCTCGCGGGCGGCGATCGCCTGGGGTCGGTTGGCGCCACCGGCCGCGTGACCGGGCCGCACCTGCACTGGTCCGTCAGCCTGAACCGGGCGATGGTGGACCCTGCCCTGTTCCTGGCCGCCGATGCACGCGCCGACGCAACCGCCGGCGTGCTTTACGATCCGGAAACAAAGCTTGGTCAACAGCCGGGCGATCGGCCCCGTTGAAGAACGCACGGGCCACTCACCGGCACCGAGGAGACCCATGATGAAGGCTTACTTCAACCGCCGCAGCCTGGCCGTGATCGGCGTGCTGCTCGCCAGCCAGTTGCTCAGTGCCTGCATCATCTTGCCGCGGCCCTACCTGCCTCGGGCCGTGGTGATCGAGCCAGGCCACCCGGGTCATGGCCAGGATCAGGGCGAGTACCGCGACCGGCGCGGCCGCCGGTACTGATTCGGCCCGCCCGGCTCAGTGAGGTTTGCGCGGCTCGCCCGAGTCGCGCGGCGCGTCGCGAGGCTCGGGCGAACCGCGACGCGAGCCAGGCGGTCGGCCGAATGATTTGGGGCGCAGCACGTTGCCGTCCCGCTCCACGCCAGTTCGGGCGCGGGCAATGGCCTCTTCGGCCAGGCGTGCCGCCTCTTTGCGCGACGAGCGCCAGCGCCACACCCCGCGTACCCGCGCGACCAGCCCGTGCCACGCGCTCTGCGCGGCCGAATCCAGCCGCCAGCGATAGCGCTCAGGCATGAACAGGCGCACCAGCAGCACCAGACAGACGGCGGCCACCAGAAGGGCAAACGACTTTTCGACCATGGGTGCCACTGTAGTGCTTCTGAACCGAACGCACACGTCGCCGCCTTGTCGCCGCCGGAGTTCCGGCCAACAATGGCGCCGATCGATCCACCTTCGGGTCGGCAGGCCTGGCGCAACCAAATGAACTCCGATCCGACGACCCGCTCGAAACCCGCCAGACTGCGGGCCGTCCGCACTGCGCTGTTGGCGCTGGGAACCATGCTGCTCGCCAGCGCGCCGGCACTGGCCCAAGCGCAGCCCGCGAGCCCCTGGGAAGTGGCGGGCCGGCAAGGGTTGATCCATGTCGTCATCGTGCCGCCGGCCCATGCCCAGTTGCGCAACCGCGCTGCCTACGCCCTTCAGGTGGGCTTGCTGTGTGCGCCGCAGGTGACCTGCTTCATCAACTTCTTCAGCAACTCCACCGGCGCGCCGGTCGGCGTGCCCTTGCCCGATGCGATTGCCAACGAACCGACGGCCATCTTCCGGCGTTCGGCCAAACAGGGCGCCGAGACATTTCGCTGGAGCTGCCGGATGGGCAGCGACGAGGGCAACTGCTTCTGATGCGCTGACTCGCGAGGCGATGCGGCGCGTTGCAGCGCGCGCCGCCGCGGTCAGCGCTGGCTGCGCGCCTTGCGCTTGTCCAGCTCGGCCAGCTGCGTCTTCAGCAAGGCCTGCAGTACGCGCGCGTTGGCTTCGGTCATCAGCAGCCGGGTGGTCGGCGTGGTGCCGTCGGCCGAGTGCGGCGCCGGCAGCACCGAAGCGTCGATCTGCGCCTCGATCAGCCCGTTCGCGTGGCTGATCGCCTTGAAGCGCTGCACTTCGATGTGATAGGTCTTCAAGGGCACTCTCCGTGGGACAAGGCGGTGCTGAACAGCCGCTCACTCACCAGCACCGGGTCGTTGACTGTGCGCACCGCCGCATACGCCGCCTCGGCCTGCGGGTAGCGCCGGCGCAGGTAGTTGAGCCACTGCTTCAGTCGCCCGGCGCGGGCGCGCGGTTCGATGTGGGCCTTGATCAGCTGCCAGAACTCTGCCATCAGCGGCAGCAGCGCGGGCCAACCCAGTGGCGCGTGGCCGGGCCGGGCGATCGCCAAAGCCAGGCCGGGGTCGCAGACTTGGCCGCGACCGAGCATCAGCGCGTCGCAACCGGACTGTTCGCGGCAGCGCAGCGCGTCTTCCACACTCCAGATTTCGCCGTTGGCGATGACCGGAATCGCCACCTGCGCGCGGATGTCGCGAATGCGCTCCCAGTACGCTGGCGGCCGGTAGCCGTGCGCCTTGGTGCGCGCATGCACCACCAGTTCGTCGGCGCCGCCGCTTTCAATCGCCTGCGCGCATTCCACTGCGCGCGAGTCGCACAGGTTGCCCAGGCGCATCTTGGCCGACACCGGCATCGCCCGCGGCACCGCGCGGCGCACCGCCGCGACGATGCGCGCCACCAGTTCCGGGTCGTCCAGCAACGCCGCGCCACCGCCATGGCGGTTCACCACCTTGGCCGGGCAGCCGAAGTTCAGGTCGATGCCGGCCGGGCCCAGGGACGCGAGCCTGCCGGCGTTCTCGGCCAGGCAGGTCGCGTCGGACCCCATCAACTGCGCTCGCACCGGCACGCCGGCGCGCGTGCGCCCACCATGCTCCAGCTCGGGCACGACGCGGATGAACGCGCGCTCGGGCAGCAGCGTGCCGGAGACGCGGATGAACTCGGACACGCAGCGGTCGATGCCGCCCACACGCGTCAGGATGTCGCGCAACGTGTGGTCCAGAAGGCCCTCCATCGGGGCGAGCAGCAAGTTCATCGGGGCGGGCTCATCTGAAGAATGGTGCTGGCGTCACGCCGCCGGCCGGGCCGCGCGCCAAGCGCGTTGAGCTCCCGTGGCCAGCAACAGCACGAGCGCTCCGGCCACGATGCCGACCACCCCGTCCATCAAGGTCGGCGCGACCGCCTTGAGCACACCGCCAATGCCGGCCAAACCTCCCATCTGCGCCGCCAGCCCTTCGATCCCGTGGTGCAGCGCCGGAATCCCGTGCGTGAGGATGCCGCCGCCCACCAGGAACATCGCGGCCGTGCCGGCAATCGACAGTCCTTTCATCAGGTAGGGTGCAGCCAGCAGGATCCCCTTGCCGAAGCTGCGCTGCAAACGCGCCCAGGCGTCCGCGCCAGCCTGGCGGCTCAGGTACAGACCACCATCATCGAGCTTGACGATGCCTGCCACCAGGCCATAGACGCCAACCGTCATCAACACGGCCATGCCGCACAGCACCGCCACCTGGGTCCCGAACGGCGAGGACGAGACCGTGCCCAGCGTGATCGCGATGATCTCGGCCGACAGGATGAAATCGGTGCGCACGGCGCCCTTGATCTTGTCCTTCTCGAAGGCCACCAGGTCCATGGCCGGGTCGGCCAGCGCCGTCACCAGTTCGGCGTGGCGCGCCTGATCTTCTTCCTTCGCGTGCAGGAACTTGTGCGCCAGCTTCTCGAAACCCTCGTAACAGAGGAACGCTCCCCCCAACATCAGCAGCGGCGTGACGGCCCACGGCGCGAACGCGCTGATCGCCAACGCCGCCGGCACCAGGATGGCCTTGTTGACGAACGAGCCCTTGGCCACCGCCCACACCACCGGCAGCTCGCGGTCGGCCTTCACGCCAGAGACCTGCTGTGCGTTCAGCGCCAGATCGTCGCCCAGCACGCCGGCGGTCTTCTTGGCCGCGACCTTGGTCAATAGGGCCACGTCGTCGAGCACGGTGGCGATGTCGTCGATCAGGGTCAGCAGGTTGGCGGCGGCCATGAAAGGGGCTCCGAGATGATGTTCGCGCATCGTAACGGTCGTTGATCCCGGCCGGCCCGCCCCGCGGAACGCCGACAAAGTCTCGCCGATGCCCGCTTTGCACCACATCACCGACCATTTCCGTGGCGGCTGGCGCCTGGCGGCCTGGATGACCCTTTTCATGCGAGGGGCGAAATCCAACAATCGACCTGCGGCACGTCGCTGCATTGGAAGCCGAGTCGATGAAGAGCACGCTGATTGTGATGTTGTGGCTGCTCGGCCTGGGCGCCCTCGCGGGGGCGTGCCACAGGCTGCACGCCACGCGGCCGGAGGCAACGAACCGCTCAACGCAGCCGGACGAAATGCGGGTCTCGGACCACCACACCGCTGCCGGCCGCGCCCGCATTCGCCGCATCTCGTTCGGCACCGAGGAGAAGAGTTGATGGTTCAGATGGCTCAGTTCTTCGGCGCCGCCTGGCCGTGTCTGCTGCTCGCCGGCGCCTGGAGCCTGGGCTGCGGCTGGTTCCTTCGCCGAGCGTCGGCGGCTCCGGCCGAAGAAGCCGGTGCAGCCCGCCTGGCCGCCGCACTCGATCAAGCGCGTCGGCTCGAAGCCGAGGTGAGTTCCAAACAGAGCCAGATCCAGGCCCTCGAGGCCGACCTGGTGAAACAGCGCCACCGCGTTGCCGACGTTGAGGCCACCAGCGCGGCCGAGCTGCAGATGCTGACCATGAAACTGGCATCCAACGGCGCCAAGGCGGCCGGCTTTGACCAAGCCCGCGAAACCTCGCTGAAAGCCATCGAGGAACGCGACCGCGCCGTCGCGGTGCTCACCGAGCGGCTCCACGCGGCTGAGTCGGTGATGGCCGGGTCGCTGGCTCAGGCCCAGGCGCACCAGTTTGCCGGCGCCAAGGCCGCCGCCGACCTGGCCGCTGCCCAAAACGCCTGGAACATCGAACGCGCCACGCTGGTGGACGAGCACCGCCTCAAGCTGGCCGCCCTGGAACGGGCCCATGCACAAACGCTGCGCAGCACCGGCAGCGCGGAGGCAGCGCAGGTCACCCGGATGGAGGACATGGCCCAGCTCGAAGCCCGGGCCGATGCGTTGGCGACCAGACTCGAAGCGAGCCAGGCCGCCCTGCGCATCAAGAACGAAGCGTTGGCGACGCTGGAGAGGCGCCTGATGTTGCTGTCGCCACTGCCGGCCCGTGTGGCCCTGGCCGAAAGTGAACTGGCAACCCTTAGACGCACCCTGGACGACCGCGACGCTGCCTTGGCGCGCTTGTCGATCGACGTGTACCGATCAAGTGAAGCAGGGCGGCGTCGCGACGACCTGAAGCTCATTGAAGGCATCGGCCCCAAGATCGAAATGCTGCTCAACGACGCCGGCTACCTGCTTTTCCTGGACCTGGCCGACTCCACGCCCGAGGCGCTCGCTGCCGTGCTCGAGCGCTCTGGCCCGCGCTTCGCGCTGGCTCGCACCGACTCCTGGCCGCAACAAGCGCGACTTCTCGCCGACGGCGACATTGCGGGCTTTCGCAAGCTCACCGACGCACTCAAGGGCGGTGTGCGGCGCTAGTCCGGCGGTGGGGTCGCCGCCGGTCCTGACGACCGTCCCGGCGACCGTCCCGATAATGGGGCATGACCTCTTTCGACACGCTGCCGCTGCCCACGGCGATGCTGGCCAATCTGCAGCAACTGGGCTACCTGGGCATGACGCCGATCCAGGCCGCCAGCCTGCCGCTGGCGCTGGCCGGGCACGATCTGGTTGCCCAGGCCAAGACCGGCAGCGGCAAGACGGCGGCATTTGCGCTGGCACTGCTGAACAAGCTGCGCCCCGAAGGCGGCACGGGCCGCCCGGCCGTACAGGCGCTGGTGCTGTGCCCCACCCGTGAACTGGCCGAACAGGTGACGCAAGAGGTGCGCCGACTGGCCCGCGCCACCGAAAACATCAAGACCTTGACCCTATGCGGCGGCTCGGCCTTGCGCCCCCAGCAAGAAAGCCTGGCGCACGGTGCCCACGTGGTGGTGGGCACGCCGGGGCGGGTGCTGGACCTGCTGCAACGCGGCAACCTGGATCTGGCCATGCTCGACACGCTGGTGCTCGATGAAGCCGACCGGATGCTCGACATGGGCTTCTTCGACGACATCGCCGCGGTCTGCAAGCTCGCACCGAAGGGGCGCCAGACCCTGTTGTTCTCGGCCACCTACCCGGATGGCATTACCCAACTCGCGCAGCAGTTCATGCGCGAACCGAAAGAGGTCAAGCTGCTGGCGCGCCATGCCGCCGACAAGATCCACCAGCGCTTTTATGAGGTGAAGGAGAACGAGCGCCTGCACGCCGTGTCGCTGCTGCTGAACCACTACCGCCCGGCCAGCACCTTGGCGTTCTGCAACACGCGCCAGCAGTGCCGCGACCTGGTCGAAGTGCTGCGCGCACAGGGCTTCGTCGCGCTGGCACTGCACGGCGAACTGGAACAGCGCGAACGCGACCAGGTGCTGGTGCAGTTTGCCAACCGCAGTTGTTCGGTGCTGGTGGCCACCGACGTGGCAGCGCGCGGGCTCGACATTGCGCAACTCGAGGCGGTGATCAACGTCGACATCACGCCCGACCCTGATGTGCACGTGCACCGCGTCGGCCGCACCGGGCGCGTCGACGCTGAAGGTTGGGCGCTGAGCCTGGCCAGCCTGGACGAAATGGGCAGCGTGGGCAAGATCGAGGTGGTCCAGGGCACTGAGAGCGACTGGCACCCCTTGAGCGAACTGGCACCCACCAGTACCGAGCCCCTGGTGCCGCCGCGCGTGACCTTGCAGATCGTCGGCGGCCGCAAGGAAAAGATCCGCGCTGGCGACGTGCTGGGCGCACTGACCAAGGACGCCGGTTTTGCTGCCGCCCAGATTGGCAAGATCGACGTGAACCCGTTTTCGACTTACGTGGCGGTGGACCGTCAGATCGCAAAGCAGGCACTGAGCAAACTGAACGCGGGCAAGGTCAAGGGCAAGAGCGTGAAGGCACGGCTGCTGGAGTGAGGCTTGTCAGGAAATGCACCTCGGTTGTGCATTTCTGACCTTTGCTTCAGCCGAAACAGAAAAATGACCGAATCAGGGTCATTTTCAGATCCGGCGTGGGGCAAATGAGGGTTTTCCCTTAGACTGACGCCTTCTTCAATACAGACCTCGTCTCCCGCTTCTCATGGCTACGTTCTTCAGCTCCCTCGTGAGCCTCTTCGACTTCTCGCCCGTCTCGATTCAGGACCGCGATGAAAAATTCCTCGCCGAATCGGCCGACATCTACGACCTGGAGCGCCGCATGCGCCAGCTCGAAGCCGGCAACGCGAACCTGACTGCGTCGGGCCCGTACGCGATCTTCATGCGCTGAGTGCGCAGGCGGATTCAGGCGCGGGGCCGATCAGAACAGCCCCTTGATCCTGCCGGTGTCGTCCACGTCGATGGCGCTGGCCGACGGCACCTTCGGCAGCCCCGGCATCGTCATCACGTCCCCGCAGACCATCACGACGAAACCGGCGCCGGCCGCCAGGCGCACTTCCCGAATGTCCAGCACATGCCCGACAGGGGCGCCGCGCAGCTTGGGGTCGGTCGAAAACGAGTACTGCGTCTTCGCGATGCAGACCGGAAAGCGCCCGTAACCCTGCGCCTGCAGCGCATCGATTTGTGCGCGCACCTTGGCAGCGGCCTTCACACCGGATGCACCGTAGATGCGGGTGGCGATCATCGTGACCTTGTCCCACAGGCTGTCTTCGGCTTCGTAGACGAAGCGAAAGCTGTTCGGCTGATCGCACAACTGCACCACCTCGCGGGCCAGATCGGCGGCACCCCTGCCGCCTTCGGCCCAATGCCGCGCTACCACCACCTTGGCGCCATGGGCCTGGGCGCGGCTGGTCAGCAGCGCGACTTCGGCGTCGGTATCGTGCGTGCGGTGGTTCAACGCCACCACGCACGGCATGCCGTAGCGCTCGTGCACGTTGTCGACGTGGCGCTCCAGGTTCACCAGACCGCGCTGAAGCGCCTCCAGGTTCTCGATCGACGCGTCCTTCACCTCCACCCCGCCGTGGTACTTGAGCGCCCGCACCGTCGCCACGATCACCACCGCCGCCGGCCGCAGACCCGATTCGCGGCACTTGATGTCGATGAACTTCTCGGCCCCCAGGTCGGCGCCGAAACCGGCCTCGGTCACCACATAGTCGGCCAGCTTCAGCGCCGTGCGGGTGGCCAACACCGAGTTGCAGCCGTGCGCGATGTTGGCAAACGGCCCGCCGTGGATGAAGGCCAGGTTGTGCTCAAGCGTCTGCACCAGGTTCGGGGCGAGCGCGTCTTTCAGCAGCGCGGTCATTGCGCCATGGGCTTGCAGGTCGGCTGCGCAGATGGGCTTCAGATCGGCGGTGTGGCCGACAACGATGCGCCCCAATCGCGCCTTCAGGTCGGCCAGGCTGGTGGCCAGGCACAGGATCGCCATCACCTCGGAGGCGACGACGATGTCAAAACCGTCCTGGCGCGGATAGCCGTTGGCCGGCCCGCCCAGGCCAACGGTGATGTCGCGCAGCGCGCGGTCGTTCATGTCCACCACGCGCTTCCACGTGATGCGCCGCACGTCGAAACCGAGGGCGTTGCCGTGGTGAATGTGGTTGTCGATCAGCGCAGCGAGCAGGTTGTTGGCCAGCGCGATGGCCGCAAAGTCGCCGGTGAAGTGCAGGTTGATGTCTTCCATCGGCACCACCTGCGCGTGGCCGCCGCCGGCCGCGCCGCCCTTCATGCCGAACACCGGCCCGAGCGACGGTTCGCGCAGGCAGATCACCGCCTTGTGGCCAATGTGGTTCAGCGCATCGCCGAGACCCACGGTGGTGGTGGTCTTGCCTTCGCCGGCCGGCGTGGGCGAGATGGCGGTCACCAGGATCAGCTTGCCGTCCGGCCGGCCCTGCAGCGACTCGATGTGCTCGAGCGACAACTTGGCCTTGTAGTGCCCGTACGGCGACAGGTGCTCGTCGGCGATCCCCAGGCGCTCATGCGCGAGCGGGATGATTCGTTGCATTGTTGACGCCTGGGCGATTTCGATGTCGCTGAGCAAGGGGAGTTCTCCGTTATTCCGCCATGGGATGCGCGCGGATTATCCAGGTCCTTGCCGAGACGACGGCAAGTTGTCACACCGCCGAGCGGCGATCCTCCATGTGAGGGATGCAAGCGCCACGGCGCGAGTGCCACGATCGATTCGCCATGCACACCGCAACACGTCATCTGGGCTCATTGCTTTTGCGCCGGCCGCGCTGGCTGTTGCGCGGCGCGGTGGCTGCGCTGGCCACGCTGGCCGGCGTGACCAGCCTGGAAGTGCAGCAGCGGCGCTGGATCTTCCAGACCGGCCTGGCCGGCAATGCCGTGCGGGCCCAGGCCAGCGTCGGCCTGCAGGACCAATGGATCGGGTTTCACTCCGAAGAGAGCGGCAAATCTGTCACCCTGCACGGGCTGTGGTTGCCACAAGCCCAGGCCGACGCACCGGTGCTGCTGTTTCTGCACGGCGCACGCTGGGACATCCGCAGCAGCGCACAACGCATGCGCAGCCTGCACGCGCTGGGGTTTTCAGTGCTGGGCATCGACTACCGGGGCTTCGGCCAAAGCACCGCCGAGCTGCCCTCCGAACGCCTGGCCTGCGAAGACGCCTGCGCCGCCTGGCGTTGGCTGGCACAGCGCCACCCGCAGGTGCAGCGCTACGTCTACGGCCACTCGCTGGGCGGCGCCATCGCGGTGCAGCTGGCAACGCTGGTGGACGACGCCGCCGGGTTGATCGTCGAAGGCACATTCACGTCGATCCCCGAAGTGATCGGCTTCCACCGTGGCTGGCGGCCGCTCGCCTCGTTGATCACGCAGCGCTTCGACTCGGCCCGGCGCATCTCGCAGGTGACGGTGCCCACCTTGGTGGTGCATGGCAGCGCCGACCATTTCATCCGCCCCGAACTCGGGCGCGCGCTGTTCGAGCGTGTGACCTCGCCGAAACAATTCCTGCTGGTTCAGGGCGGCACCCACAACGACACCCACGCGCTCGGGCAGGCGCAGTACCGCGAGGCGCTGCAAGAGCTGTTCGGCCTGGCGGGCTGACGCGCGCGGGGTCCACGGTTACGATGGGATGGGCGTGGCGTTGCCACGTCGCCGTCAGCGCCAAAGATGCGAGAAGGATCCCCGCCATGACCTCGCCCCAGCCCGCGGCCACACACCTGGCCGACTGCAGCGCCACCGAACTTCTGCGCCTGTACCACGAACGTCGGGCGTCGCCGCTGGAAGCCGCGCGCGCCGTGCTGGAGCGCATCGACGCGCTCAACCCGCAGCTCAATGCGTTCTGCCTGGTGGCGCACGAAGCGGCCCTGCAACAGGCACGCGCCAGCGAAGCGCGCTGGGCGCGCGGCGCACCGGTCGGCGCACTCGACGGCGTGCCGGTGTCGATCAAGGACCTGATCCTGACGCGCGGCTGGCCTACGCTGCGCGGCAGCCGGACCGTCGACGAAACGCAGGCCTGGGACGAAGACGCTCCCGCCACCGCACGCCTGCGCGAAGCCGGCGCCGTGCTGCTGGGCAAGACCACCACGCCCGAGTTCGGCTGCAAGGGCGAAACCAACTCGCCGCGCAGCGGCATCACCCGCAACCCCTGGGACCTGAGCAAGACACCGGGGGGATCGTCGGGCGGCACCGCGGCTGCGGTGGCGGCCGGGCTGGGGCCGCTGTCGGTGGGTACCGACGGGGCCGGGTCGGTGCGCATCCCGGCCGCGTTCTGCGGCAACTTCGGCATGAAGCCGAGCTTTGGGCGCGTACCGGCGTATCCGCTGTCGCCGTTCGGGTCGGTGGCGCACCTGGGCCCGCACAGCATGAGCGTGCGCGACGCAGCGCTGATGCTCAACGTGCTGAAACAACCCGACGCACGCGATTGGACCTCGCTGCAGCCCGATACTGCGGATTACCTGGCCGCGCTAGACAACGGCATACGAGGCTGGAAGATCGCCTACTCGCCGACCTTGGGTTACGCCCACAACGTCGATCCCGAGATCAGCGCCGCCGTGCAGGCCGGCGCGCGCCAGCTCGAGGCGCTCGGCGCGCACGTCGAACAGGTCGACCCGGGCTTCGAAGACCCGCTGGAGATCACCACCGGCCTGTGGTTCCTGGGCTCGTGGACGGTCTGGAACACGCTCACACCCGGGCAGCAGGAACTCGTCGACCCCGACTTCCGTGCGCAGGTCCTGCTGGGTTCGAACCAGAGCGCGCTCGACATCCAGAAGCTCAACGCCAGGCGCGGCGCACTGGGCGCGCAGATGCGCCAGTTCATGCAGCGCTTCGATCTGCTGATCACGCCGTCGGTCGCCGTGCCGGCGTTCGAGGCCCGCGCGGCTGGGCATACCCCGATGAGCCCGCAGGCCATGCTCGGCTGGACGCCGTTCTCCTACCCGTTCAACCTGACCCAGCAACCGGCTTGCACCCTTCCTTGTGGCCTGACTCGAGCAGGGCTGCCGATGGGCCTGCAGATCGTCGGCCCGATGTTCGGTGACGCACAGGTGCTGCGCGCCGCACGCGCCTGGGAAAGCGTGCGGCCGATCCCGCGCCCGACCGCTGTCGTCGAGCGCTGGAACAAGTAGGCACAGTCGCGGCCACCGCACCACGAATCCCGTCACGTTTGCGACAGATCGGCGTTACACCTTGCGCGAACCACAAACGTGGGAATGCGCGCGCCGACAATGCCGGCGATGATGCGGTTGCGGGACCGCTTGGGTCGTGCAAAGGAGCGTGGTGAATGGATTCGTGGAACATGGCTTCATTGGCGATCGCCATCGTCATGGGGCTGCTGGGCCTGGCCGGCGGGCGCTTGTGGGCAGGCCTGCGTTCCTCCGCCGCACGCCAGAAGCGCACTGGGAAACTGACCACGCTGCAGGCCGACCTGGACGCGCAGAGGCTCCAATACACCCAGCTTGAAGGTGAACTGCATTCGCAGCGCGCCCGCAGTTTTGCGCTCGAACGCGAGCTCGAGGCCATGGAGAGCGATTGGGCCCAGTCCAGCCCCACGCCGTTCTCGTTCGACGCACAGACCTTCCAGATCGAACGTTCGCTGATGACCGACGCCGGAGCGCCGCAGCATGACGCAGCCCGCATCGCCGTTTTGGAACGCCAGGTGCAGGATCTGCAGGACCTGCTCGCCAAGGTGTCTTCGCGCACGCAGCGCAGTCGCTCTCCTCAGGCAGTACGTCATGCAGTACGTCAGGCACCCGCAGCGCGGGCTACGCTGATCCAGGAGGCGATGAACGACGCAGTCGAGCCGACGAACTGACGGCAGCGTTTCGCCCGCTGCGGGCCTCGGCCGCACAAACGCCACCAGTTCGGCGTCGCGCTGGCTCCCCGGCCGCCATCGCAGGCAATCACCGGGCCCCCTCTCGGCCGAGAACCGGGGCGACAAATGTCACATTCAGGCGGCCCCCACGCTACGGATCGCAGCGATTTCATGCAGGGTGCTGCGCTGCCATTGCGCATGCCCTGGAAGCCGCAAAAAGGCCCCTTGACAATGCTCCTACAAGGGCGGAACCAACCGCCAGGGAGCGACGGCACATGAAGAAGCGGGTGATCTTGGTGGCGTGGCTGCTGGGCTTGGCAGTGATTGCCTGGACCTGCAGCGGCCAACCGGGTTCCTCCCGCTCGGGAGTGATGCACGGAGCAGACAACATGGATCGCACTCCGGCCCGTAACGGGATCGATGTGCCGACATTGAAAGGAACTGCCTGATGCCGGTGATTGCTGAAATTTCATGGTTCACGCTGGGCGCGCTGAGTCTGGCCTGCGTACTGTTCGGTGCCTTGGCTCGGCACCTGTGGGGCTGGCAGGTCGAACGCGCCGCTGCAAACCGCATTGCAGCGCTGTGCGACCAACTCGACGTGAAAGACAGAACGCTTCACGGCCTGCGTGCCGAACTGCAACAAGAGCAGGCCCGCGCCGGCGCGCTGCAGGCGGCACTCGACGCCCGCCACGCTGTTTCGGCCCTGCATGTGGAAGAGAACGAGGATCCGGCGTTTTTTCGCCGCTTGCTGCGGGCGCTCTGAGCGCCCAGCGCGTCGAATCGGATCAGTTTCGAAGGAGTAGATAAGTGTTTTCAGATTCCGAACCTCTTTGGCCCTATGTGTTTCTGGCCGTGGGTTGGAGCGCCGCTTGCGCCTACATGCTGGTGCGCGCGCGCAAGACCGGCAAGCCGCTCGGACCCAGCCATGGCGCCGACTCCGAACCGACGTCGCCAACTGAGTCGGCTCAGTGGGAGCGCGACACGCAGGCGGGGCGCATGTAGCCCTCCGGCGACAATGCCGCTCATGCAACTGTGGCCACGAGCAGCTCACACCGTCCGCGCCCTTCTCTGCTTCGCGTTTGCCTCGCACGTTCACGCCGTTCAGGTGTGCGAGATCGACGGCCAGTCCGTCAACCCCTCCAACGGGAACACCACCGCCGGCAAGACCGGGCTGATGCGTTGCCGCGACGCAGACGACGGCCGGCTGCTGCGCGAGCAGGAGCTGCGCAATGGCGTGTTCATGGGCGTTGTCCGGTACTACCGTGAAGGCATCCTGCAGCGCGAGTACCAGGTCAATGAACGCGGCAATCGCGACGGCCTCTCGCGCGAATTCGCCGCCACGGCAGCCAGCCCCAACCCGCTGGTGCTCGAACAGACCCTGCGCAACGGAACCGCCGTGGGGCTGGCGCGCACCTGGCACGTCAATGGCCGGCTCAAGCGCGTGAGCTTCCACGACGACGATGGCCGAGAACTGGCGCAGGCGGCTTTCACGGCGCAGGGCCAGCTCAGCGAGTTGCAATGCGCGCCGCGGCCGTTGCTGGCGCCCGCCGCTGACGACGCCGGCCTGTGTGGCCACCAGAACGACAAACCCACCACGGTGACCTTGCACGCCGACGACGGCAGCGTGCGCTCGCGGCTGACTCACGAACGCGGCGAGCGACGCAAGCGCGAAACGCTGTGGGAAAACGGCCAGGTGCGCGAGCAGCAGGAAACCGGCCCGGCGGGCGGCAGCGAGCGCAGCTTTTCGGCCGACGGGGTCAAACGCCGCGAGTTGCAATGGGTCGCATTGGCCGACGGCACTCGAACCCGCCGCGTCACGACCCTGGAACAGGAGTTCCACGAAAGCGGCAAGCTGGTGCGCGAGCGTCGCTGGCGACCTGCCGATCGCAGCGCCGATCTGCAGCTCGAACAGACCTGGTACCTGAACGGCCAGCCCAAGGACAAGCTGGAGTATCTGAGCGTGGACAGCCAGCCAGCCCGGCGCGAAACCCGGTACCAAGACAACGGCCGGGTTGCGTTTGAAGGAATGTGGCTTCTGAAGGGCCGCTACGAGACCCAGGCCAGCGGCATCCACAAGCAATTCGACGACACGGGCCGGCTGCGACGTGAACGCCACCACGACGCGCGCGGCCGGATCAACCGTGAACGCGAATTCGACGAGGCGGGCGGCGTGACGCGCGACGACGATGTGTTCGAAGACGGTTCGCGCAAGGCGGTCGGGCGCTAGCAGCACTGCTTGCGTGGGCCCCCGGCGGCCGCAGCCGCTCAGTCGACCGGGCCCTCTAATCTGCGCCCCGGCGCCCCGCTAACATGCCGCGACGCCATCAGACCGCGCCGCTTCGGGAGGCGCATCACACCCCATGTTCGACTACATCATCGTCGGCGCCGGCTCGGCCGGCTGCGTGCTCGCTGCACGCCTGAGCGAAGACAAGGACGTGCGCGTCTGCTTGCTCGAAGCCGGCCCGCCCGATCGCAGCGTGCTGATCCATTGCCCCGCCGGCCTGGCGCTGATGGCCCAGACCGGCCAGGCCAACTGGGCTTTCGAAACCGTGCGGCAACCCGGCCTGAACGGCCGCCGCGGCTACCAGCCGCGCGGCAAGGTGCTGGGCGGTTCGAGCTCGATCAACGCGATGATCTACGCCCGCGGCCACCGCGCCGACTACGACCACTGGGCCGCGCAGGGCAACCCCGGCTGGGCGTTCGACGATGTGCTGCCGTACTTCAAGCGCGCCGAACACAACGAGCGCGGTGCCGATGCGTTTCACGCCACCGGCGGGCCATTGAACGTGATGGACCTGCGCAGCCCGAACCGCTTCGGGCCGATCTTCGTTCAGGCCGGCGTGCAGGCCGGCTACACCGAGAACCGCGACTTCAACGGGCCGCAGCAGGAAGGCGTGGGCCTTTACCAGGTGACACACAGGGCGGGCGAGCGTTTCAGCGCCGCCAAGGCCTACCTGACGCCGAACCTGAACCGGCCGAACCTGCAAGTGATCACCGGTGCGCACACCACGCGCATCGTGATGGAAGGCCAGCGCGCGGTCGGCGTCGAGTTCCGCGTCGGCAACGAAACGCAGCGCATCGAAGCGCGTCGCGAGGTGCTGCTCAGCGCCGGCGCACTGCAGTCACCGCAGTTGCTGATGCTGTCGGGTATCGGCCCCGGCGCGCAGTTGCAACGCCACGGCATAGCCACCGTTCACGACCTGCCCGGCGTCGGCCGTCACCTGCACGACCATTTGGACGTGGTGCAGGTCGTCAACGCGCCCCACCTGACCGATCTGTTCGGCCTGTCCCTTGCCGGTGCGTGGAACGCCGTCAAAGGCATCTTCGAATGGCGCAGACAGCGCGCCGGCATGCTCACCACCAACTTTGCCGAGGCCGGCGGCTTCATCAAGAGCGGGCCCGAAGAAGCGCTGCCCGACCTGCAACTGCACTTTGTCATCGGCAAGCTGATCGACCACGGCCGAAAGACCGTGTTCGGCCACGGCTACTCCTGCCACGTGTGCCTGCTGCGCCCGCTGAGCCGGGGCAAGGTCGAGCTGGCCAGCGCCGACCCGGCTGCCGCGCCGCTGATCGACCCCAACTTCCTGGCCGAGCGCGACGACATGGAGCGCCTGGTGCGCGGATTCAAGCAGATGCGCCGCCTGCTGCAGCAGCCAGCCCTGGCCGGCTACCGCGGCACCGAACTGCCGGCCTCGGCCGGCGCGCAGACCGACGCGCAGATCGAGCAGTTCATCCGCGAGCGTGCCGACACGATCTACCACCCGGTGGGCACGTGCCGCATGGGGCCGGGTAGCGTCGACGTGGTCGACGCGCAGCTGAAAGTGCACGGCGTGCAGAACCTGCGCGTGGTCGATGCGTCGATCATGCCGCGCATCGTCGGCGGCAACACCAACGCGCCGACGATCATGATTGCGGAGAAGGCGGCCGACATGATCAAGGCCGCAGCGCAATGAACGAACCGCAGGCGCGCAACCCGCTGCACGGCATCACGCTCGAAGCCATGCTGACCGAGTTGGTGGCGCACTTCGGATGGCCGGAACTGGGCCAACGCATCGCGATCCGCTGTTTTGTCAGCGACCCGAGCGTGGCTTCCAGCTTGAAATTCCTGCGCAAGACGCCGTGGGCGCGCGAAAAGGTCGAAGGGCTCTACCTTTTCATGCGGCGCGAACAGGCGCGCGAGGCGCGGCGCTGAGCCGCCGTCAGGCTCAAGCTCACGCTCAAGCTCCAGACAGCGGGCCGGCGAACAAACCGATGTCGCCATACCAGGCTTCGACCTGGTTCTTCAGGTCGTCGCTGTCGGTCAGCACGCCAACGCTGGAGATGTGTCCCGGCGGCGCATGGCCGAACACCTTGGTGAAGTCTTCCACGACGTTGCGCTCGTAGTTGAGCCACTGGCCGAGCCGCGCCGGGCCGCTTTCGATCACCTGGTACTGGATGCGCGGAGAACGCGCATAGGGCACCACACGGCCGACCGGCAATTGCCCGTCCCACACGTAGGTGAGGGTGGCAAAAGGCAGCTTGTTGCCGGTGAAGAGTTCCACCTGCTCGTAGAACAGCCGGTCGCGCAGCGGCAGGCGCGACACGTCCCCGGCAAACGCGACGATCACGCGCACGGGCGTGTCTTCGGCATCGTCGTCGTCCACGGTGGCATCTTCATGAAGCGCATCGACGCGCCACTGCCAGCGCAGCCACGGCGTGGCCAGCGGGTCGATGTCCACCGGGCAATACAAGCCGGAACGTGCGCAGTCGGCATTGGCATGCAGCACCGTGCGGCCGTCCATCTGTTCGACGCCGTAAAAGGTCTTGGGAAGGTCACGCCGGATGATGTAAGGCGCCCACCCCGATGGAACCGCACCATCGGCCGGCAGTCGCGAAAACGGCACGACGGCGGGGTGTCCGACGGCAGGGTGCCCGATATCGGCCAGCAGCGAAGGCCCGGAGGCGCAAGCCGACAGCAGGCTTGCGCCGGCCAGGGTCAAGCCCATGCCGGGGATCGCGCTGACGAAACGACGACGGCGCACGTCGATCCGGCCGGACGACGACAACGACGACGACGGAAACGTGCTCTCGGAGGATTTTTTGAACATGGTGGTCTTGCGGGCAGAGGCGCAGCGTCGGCGCGGTGGAGCAGCAAGCGAAGTCTGAAGCGAACACGCTGCGATCAAGCACGGAAGTAGACACGCGATCGAGGCCAATTGAGTTCCTTCAGCTCCTTGATCTGTATCAGATTGTCGAGAGGCCGCGCTGTGGTCTGGCAGTGCGCGCGGGCTAGCATCACCGCCGGTGTGTCGACGAACCCGGCGAGCCCTGTCATGAAAGTCAGCTTCCTCGGAGCGGCCGACGCCGTGACCGGATCGCGCCACCTGGTGGCCATCGGCGACCAGCGCATCCTGCTGGACTGCGGCATGTTCCAGGGTTTCAAGACCCTGCGCGAACGCAACTGGGCGCCGTTCCCGGTGGTGCCGAAAGAGATCGACGCCGTCGTGCTGAGCCATGCCCACCTGGACCACTGCGGCTGGCTGCCGGCGCTGGTGAAACAAGGCTTCAAAGGCGCGGTGCATTGTTCCGCGGCCACGCGCGATCTGGCCGAGGTCTTGCTGCTGGACAGCGCGCACCTGCAGGAAGAAGACGCCCGCCGGGCCAACCGGCGCGGCTTCTCGCGCCATGCGCCGGCGTTGCCGCTGTACACCTCGGCCGATGCGAAACGCGCGATCGCGCGCATGAGCGTGCTGCCGGCCGGGCGCGAGTTGCGCATCGGCAACGTGCGGGTGGCGCTCACGCCGGTGGGCCATCTGCTCGGTGCGAATGCAGTGAGCTTGCACTCGGGTGACGAGACGCTCGTCTTCTCGGGCGACGTGGGGCGCGACAGCGACTGGATGATGCCCCCGCCGCAGCCCATCGCGCACGCCGATGTGCTGCTGGTCGAGTCGACCTACGGCGACCGGTTGCACCCGCAAGAAGACTCGCAGCAACGGCTGGGCGGCATCATTCGCGCGACGGTGCGCAACGGTGGTTCGGTGCTGCTGCCGTCGTTCGCGGTCGGCCGCGCGCAGGCGCTGATGTTGTGCCTGCAGCGGCTGAAGGCTGCCGGCGAGATCCCGGCCGATCTGCCGTTGTTTCTGGACAGCCCGATGGCCAGCGCCGCCACCACGCTGTACCGCAAGCACCGCAAGCTGCTGCGCCTGGGCCCGCGTGAAGCGGACAGCCTGAGCGACGGTGTCACCATCGTCACCACGCCGACGCAATCGGAAAAACTCAGCCGCTCGCGCTTCCCGCACGTGATCATCTCGGCCAGCGGCATGGCCACCGGCGGGCGCGTGCTTCACCACCTGAAGGCGATGGCGCCGAACCCGCGCAACCACATCGTGTTTCCGGGCTTCCAGGTCGGCGGCACGCGCGGCGCCAAGTTGATCCAGGGCGCCAAAGAGGTGAAGATCTTCGGCGAGTACATCGCGGTGAAAGCGAGCGTCAGCCACCTCGAAGGCTTCTCGGGCCATGCAGACGCCGACGAGTTGATGCGATGGCTGCGCGCCTTTCAGGCGCCGCCGCGCCACACGTTCGTGGTGCACGGCGATCCGCAAGCCAGCGACGCGCTGCGCACCCGCATTGCCGACGAACTGGGCTGGAAGGTCAGCGTGCCGGAGCACCTGTCGAGCGTGATGGCATGACGTCTCGCGCCGCGTGGGACTTGTTCAGCGTTGCCTTACGCGGCGCGGCCCTCCGACAAGTCCTTCAGCCACTTCAGCAGTTCGCGATCGCACCAGTAGCCCACGTGGTCGCCGGGGGTCAGCAAGTCGCGGTTGACCACCCCGTCGAGTTCGACCGCGCCGCCGATGTAGTCGGCCGGACGGTACAGGTTGAACCAGCGAAAACGCTCCGGCTGCAGCTTGCACAGCGCCGCGAATTCGGCGCCGAGCCGGGCACCCAGGAAGTTGCGGTACAGCGTGGTCACCGGGCTGCCCACCGTTACCAGGGTCAGGCGCATGCGCGAACGCAGCAGCACACGCGCCATGCGCGAGAACATACCGGCGGCAATGACCGTACCCTGGCTGTGCGCGAACACCACGAAGTGGCAGCCGTCGGTGCCGTCATCGAGCAGGCGCAGCGCCTTCCACAGGCGCGGCAAGGTGTCCTTGCGTGTGTGCAGGTTGCGCTGGCGCACGAGGTAGAAGAACACGTCGCCGAGCGCATCGAGAAAGCGCGCGAAAGGCTTGGTGGCCAGCGGCGCCAGCAGCAGCGCGTACTTGGTGGATTGCAGGAAGATCTCCGACGCGTCGGTGGTCGAACGCGCTGCACCATGCTCGACGGCGCGGGCCAACAGCCACAACAAGGTGACGGTCAACACCACCGGCATCACGGCCAGCATCACGCTGGCCCAGAAGCGCGCAAACGCGCCGGCGGGGTACCAGGGTTTGCCGGTGCGGTCGCGCGCCAGTTCGCCTTGGGCAAACAGCACGCGGGTCAGGCTTGCACCGAGCACCAGCACCAGACCGGCGGCGCCGAGCCAGTCGGTTCGAACACATTGCTGGCACAGCTCGCAGCCGAAGAATGCGTCCGATTCGAGCCAGCGCGCGCACAGCAGCAAACCCAGCCCCAACACGCAAGCCAGCAGAACAGCCCGGTTGCGGCCCAGGCGCTGCACCAGCTTGAACTGCAGTGCCCCGAGCACCACGGTGCCTGCCAGGGCCAGCGCGATCCAGCTCGCCGCACGCTGGCCGTCGAGCGGGTCGAACGGCACGCCGGCCGCGAACGCCGTGCCCCACGCGGTGCGCATGCCGGCGTTCATCGTGATCAGCAGGGCCGACACCGTGAGCGGCTGCAGCACCACCAGCATCACCAGCGGCAACCACAGGCAGGCGATGCGCGCGAGGCGGTGGATCCAGCGCGTTTCGGCATCGCCCTGCGGGCGCTGGCGCAGCAGGATTTCACCCGCGCTGACCAGCACCGCCGTGCACCCTGCCAGGGTGGCCCAACTGTGCAACTGGGCCGCCGCCGCCGCAAAGCTGAGTTCGCCCTGGGCGACAAAGCAGGTCCACGCGCCGGCACACACCGCCAGGACTGAAAACGCTGCGCCGCCGACTGCCATCGGGGCGCTGGTTTCGCGCACCAGTGTCGCCACGTACAGCGCGGCGAACCCGACGAGCGCACCGGTGGCCATGCGCTGTCCCGGCTCCAACTGCCACAGCAGGGCCGACAGCGCCGGCGCGAGAGAGGCCCACACCAGCACCGCCTCGACCAGCCACAGCGACGCCAGGCCCGTGCTCAGGCGCACCGACAGGCTGGTGGACGCATACGCGCCATGTACGCCAACCCTGTTGAGCGCCATCAGCAGGGTCACGAAATTGCGCAGCAGCCCGAGCAGGTTGGGCATGGCACGGCGCACTTCGGACCAGTTGATTTCAAGCATGCGCGGGATTCGTTGCACGCCTTCGGTATTGCCGGCCTCCAGCAGCGCGGTAAAGCGGTACTCGCCAGCAAACACGGTTTCGCGCCGGAAGTTGCTGCTGCGCGCAAAGACGGGATTGCGGGCAATTTCGCCGATCACGTCGCCATAGGCAAACTCGCCCACACCGTGCAGCGCAATGATCGGGGCCGCGGGCTGCGGGCCCTGCGGTGCAGCAGCGCCGGGCTGATCGGGCGCCAGGACCTCGCGTTGCGGCGGGCGTGCGCTTTCGCCCAGCAAGGGCGAGCGCGCAGCAGGGGTGACATCCGGGTTCATGTCGCGTTGTAGCGCACAACGCGCCCTTGAACATCCCCAATGCGGAGAGCCGAACCCGCCCGGAGATGTCAACCCGGGCGCGGACGCAAATACGCCGGGCCCGGGATCACAGGCGAAACAAGCCGGGCCGGAGGCAGGCGGGAGGCCGGTGGGAGGCCGGTGGAAGAAAAAGGGGCCCTGGCCAAAGTTGCAGGCGAAAAAAACCCGGCCGGGGCCGGGCTTGGTCAGCGCGATTGAAGCCCGTCAGGCGAGCTTCAATCGGGCTTCAGCCTGAATTCAGGCTGCCGGCTTGTCAGCCTTCATCTTCTTCTTCGAAGCCTTCTTGGCAGCCTTCTTGGCCGGGGCAGCCATGTCTTTCTTGGCAGCGGCAGCGGCCGGGGCAGCGGCAGCGGCCGGAGCGGCAGCAGCGGCCGGAGCAGCCGGCTTGGCTTCTTGCGCGTAGGCGCCCATAGCGAAGGCCGAAGCGATCAATGCGGCGAGGATCTTGTTCATGTGTGTTCTCCTGGAAGGACTGTTGACGAGCAGATTGCTCGCAAAACACAACGGGACCACGGCGCGGGGCGTTGACAGCAGATCCGGGTTCGACAATCCGCGCGACTCAACTTACATGTTGAAACACTTAGTCGAAACGACCCTCGCGCATCCACTTAGTGGCCACCCACTTCTCGCCTTCGACCACCGGGGCGCCGCCGTGCAGCGAGCGGGTCATCGGGTGAGGGCGGTCGTAGCTGAAGAAAACGGCATTCCCTTTGATCGGCGCCACATCAAGGTGCACGTCCGGAAATACCGTGGCACCGCCCTTGATGGGCGTGTTCAGGTAGCACACCAGCGAGCCCACGCGCTGGCCGCCGCGCTTCAGAATACTGGGCGTGCCCGACAGCGCCGGGTCGAAGTAGTCGTAGTGCGGCTTGTATTCGGCCCCGGGCCGGTAGCGCAGGATCTGCAGGCCTTCGCCGTTCTCGATCGGCCAGCCGAGCAGGTTCGCCATGCGCTCTTCGATGCGGCTGATCAAGGCCGTCTCGCCGCGCGAGAAGAACATGCCGTCGCTGGTGCGGGCGGCATTCACCTCGCTGCCGCCGGTGGCCGTCTCGACCGTTTCGGAGCGCACCAGGCGGGCCCGGGCCAAATCGACCAGCTGATCGCATTCGGCGTCGCTCAACAAGCCGCCGAAGACGATGACGCGCGGGTTGCGCATGCTGGCCAGCACACGCACCTCGCAGTCGCCGGCCGCCAGGGCGGCGGTCAGTTCACCCACCATCGGCTCCGGCACCACCGTGGGCGGCGGCAGGCCTGCGGCCTTGGCATGGTCTTCGAGGTGGCCACGCAGCGTGTTTTCCAGCGCGGCCAGCGCCACGTCTTCTTTCCAGCCGCTGTGCAGCATGGACTTCAGCACCGCTTCGGGCGGCTGGCCGGCAGATGCCTGCTCGACGATCCACTTGCGAAGCTCGGGCGTGATGGCTTGATCGCTCATGAGCGACATTTTGCCGGATGCCGGTGCCGCCTCGACACCGAACACCGGGCCGCGTGTAACGCGCTGCAGCGGCGTCAGGCCGGGCGCGCCTGCGCGGTGAGCAGAGGCCGCAGGCACCACACGCCGAGTGCAGGCCCGAGCGCCAGCCAGGGCAGCACCTGCGCCAAGGGCCACACGGTGGCGAGGCCGGCGAACAAGGTGATCGTGGCCACCGAGATCGCGAAGCCGATGCTGTTGACCAGGGTCAGCACGCTGCCCACCAGCGCGCGCGGTGCGTTGGTGGCCGTCAACGCACTGAACTGCGGTGAATCGCCCGAGACAGTGGCCCCCCATAACAGCAGCCACGGCGCCCACAACCACAGCGGCGCGTCCAGCAGCCACGGCGAGACCAGCCCGCACAGGCCGCTGCACGCTAGCTGTGCGCCGGCCACGCGGGCACCGCCCAGGCGGCGCGCCAGCAGCCCGCCGGCCACGCAACTGAACACGCCGACAGCAATTGCGCCAAACACCCACCACGACGCCGCCGCGCCCTGCCAGCGTTGCGCGACGATTGTCGGCAGCAGCACGAACAGCGCGTACAGCTCCCACATGTGGCCAAAGTAGCCGAGCACCGATGCGCGCAGGCGCGGGTCGGTCCAGATCACGACCAGTGCACGCGGCGACAGCCTGGCGCCAGCGCCGGCGCGCACCAGGTGCGGGCCATCCGGCACCGCGAGCGCCATCAGCGCGCCGCCGCCGGCCGCGACCAGCGCAACAACGAGCATCACCGTCTGCCACGCCCAGGCCGTGCCCAGCGCGCGCAAGCCGAACGGCAGCGCGGTGCCCAGCACCAGGGCGCCGACCAGCACCCCCAGCGCCCAGCCCAGCCCCTGCGCGTACCAGCCGGCGGCGATCTTCATGCCCACCGGGTAGATGCCGGCCAGGCACACGCCGGTGGCAAAGCGCAGCACGATCAGCAAGCTCAGCGTGGGCGGCAGCAGCGCCGTCGAGGCGGCCAGGGCGGCCCCAGCCAATGAGCAGCCCAGGAACACGAGGCGCGGCGAGAACCGGTCAGCCACGGCGAGCAGCGCGAACACCAGCGTGCCGGCGATGAAACCGATTTGCACCGCCGCCGTGAGCCAGCCGGCGGCGGCCGCCGGTAGCGCCGCGCTGCGCTGCAGGTCGGGCATCACGGCATTGATCGCGAACCACAGCGAGGTGCCGGCGAACTGCGACAGCGCCACTGCCGGCAGGATGCGGCGCGGGATGTTCACTGGAGCACCTTCGGGCGGCCGGACAGGCTCATGCACTCGGTCGCGTGGGCAGCGCTCAGCCGTCGACGCGGCGCCGAAACACCAGCCGATCCGGCTCGGATACCGCTGCGACAAACGCATAGCCTTCCAGGTTGAACTTTTTCAGTCCGGCGGGCCGCGCCAGGCGCTCATTCACCGCATAACGCGCCATCAACCCGCGCGCGCGCTTGGCGAAGAAGCTGATGATCTTGTAGCGGCCTTTTTTCCAGTCCTCGAACACGCAGTCGATCACTCTGGCGTTGAGCGCCTCGCGGCGCACGGCCTTGAAGTATTCCTGCGACGCCAGGTTCACGACCACGGGCGCTGCCTGGCCGGCCATGCGTGCGTTCAGGTGTTCGGTGATCGTGTCGCCCCAGAACGCGTACAGGTCCCTGCCCTGCGGGTTGCGCAGCGCAGTCCCCATCTCCAGGCGATACGGCTGCATGCGGTCGAGCGGCCGCAGCACGCCGTACAGGCCACTCAAGATGGCCACGTGCCGCTGCGCCCAGGCCAGCTCGGTGGCGTTCAAGGTGGTGGCGTTCAGGCCTTCATAAACGTCGCCGTTGAAGGCCAGCAGCGCGGGCTTGCTGTTCTTTGCGGTGAAGCGCGGGCGCCACGCCGCGTAACGCGCCACGTTGAGTTCTGCCAGCGGCTTGGACAAGTCCATCAGCCGGGCGATCTGTGCCGCGCTCTTGGGCCGCAGCAATTCGATCAGCTCGGTCGAGCGGTCGACGAACTGCGGCGTGCTCGGGCGCGCGACGGTGGAGGGTGTGTCGTAGTCGAGCGACTTGGCGGGCGAGAGCAGGAACAGCATGCGGCGGAGTTCGTGAAGGAACAGCCGCGACTCTATCGAAAGATGTCAACAGAGCGCGCTGTCGCTGCGCGCCCGCCGCCGCCGGCTTACTTCTTCGCGTCGTTGACCGCGCCCTTGATCTTGTCGCCAACCTTTTCGGCCTGGTCGCCGACCTTTTCGGCCGCCTTATCGACCGACTTGCCGGCACGTTCCAGCGGCCCTTCAGCGGGTTGGCAGGCGGCGAGCGCGAGGGCGCTGGCGGCGACGACGGTGTACAGCGAGTTCTTGAAAGTGAACATCGGGGTCTCCTTGGAAGTTGTGCGCAGAAATTTATCGGCCGCGCGGGGCGCTGTCGGTCGGACGCCGTCGCATCGGCTTGTCGGCGATGTCCTACACGTCCTGCGCGTCCTGTACGGCATCAGCGGAAGTCGCGGCTGCGCCCCACCAGCCCGCCCAGCAGGTGCGAGTGGTCGATCATCTTGGTGGCCAGCAGGTGCATCACCGCGTGTTCGTCATCCCCCTGGCGCTGCCACTGGCCGAACACCGTGAGCAGCCGCGCCGCCAGCAGCGGCTTGCGCTGCGCCTCGGCCACCGCGGGCCAGACGATCACGTTGACGGCGCCGGTGTCATCTTCGAGCGTCACGAACACCGTGCCCTTGGCCGTCTCGGGCCGCTGGCGGTGCGTGACCAGGCCGCTGGCGCGCGCGATGCGGCCGTTCGGGTAAGCACGCAACACCGCGGCGGGCTGGACCTTGAAAGCATCGAGCTGCGCGCGCAGCAAGGCCAGCGGGTGGCGGCCCAAGGTGAGGCCGAGGGCGCGGTAGTCGGCCAGCATGTCTTGCGCTTCGGTGGGCGGCGCAAGCACCGCGGCGGCTTCGTGCACGCGGGTCTGGCGCAGCAGTTCAGTCGGCCGCGTGTCGATGCCGGCCACCGCCCAGGCGGTCTGGTGGCGGTGCCCGGCCAGGCCGTTCATGGCACCGGCATCAGCGAGGGCTTGCAGGTCGTGCGCGTTCAGCGTGGCGCGGCGGGCCAGGTCTTCGGGGCTGGTGAAGGGCGCTTCGGCGCGGGCCTGAACGATGCGTGTCGCCGCGTCTTCGGAGAGGCCGCTGATGCGGGTGAGGCCGAGGCGCACGGGGTGAAGCTGCTGGCCCTCACCCCAACCCTCTCCCAGAGGGAGAGGGAGAGGGAGTTTGAGCCCCTCCAGCGAACTCTCCCACCCACTCACCCGCACATCGACCGGCAGCACCTGCACGCCGTGCTCGCGCGCGTCGCGCACCAGTTGCGCGGGCGCGTAAAAACCCATCGGCTGGCTGTTCAGCAGAGCGGCCAGAAAGGCGTCGGGGTGGTGCCGCTTCATCCAGCAGCTCACGTACACCAGCAGCGCAAAGCTGGCGGCGTGGCTTTCGGGGAAGCCGTATTCGCCGAAGCCCTCGATCTGCTTGAAGATGCGCTCAGCGTAGTCGCGCTCATAGCCTTTCTCGACCATGCGACCGACCAGCCGCTCGTGGAAGGGCCCGAGCCCGCCTTTGCGCTTCCAGGCCGCCATGGCGCGGCGCAGGCTGTCGGCTTCGCCGGGCGTGAAGTCGGCGGCCAGCACGGCGAGCTGCATCACCTGCTCCTGGAAGATCGGCACGCCGCAGGTGCGCGCGAGCGCCTGCTTGACTTCGTCGCTGGGGTAGTCGACCGGCTCCTCGCCGCTGCGGCGCTTCAGGTACGGGTGCACCATGCCGCCCTGGATCGGGCCGGGCCGCACGATCGCCACCTCGATCACCAGATCGTAGAAACAACGCGGCTGCAGGCGCGGCAGCATGCTCATCTGCGCGCGGCTTTCGATCTGGAACACGCCCACGGTGTCGGCCGCGCAGATCATGTCGTAGGTAGCGGTGTCTTCGCCGTCGCCGTGGCCGAGGATGTCCTGGATCTGCATCGGCGCACCGCGCTTGGCGCCGATGAAGACGAGCGCGCGCCGGATCGCGCTCAGCATGCCCAGCGCCAGCACGTCTACCTTCAGCAGGCCGAGCGCGTCGAGGTCGTCTTTCTCCCACTGGATCACGGTGCGCACCGCGTCGGCCTGGGTCATCGCGGTGTTTTCCACCGGCACGAGCTGCGCGATCTGCTCCTTGGCGATCAGGAAGCCGCCCGGGTGCTGGCTCAGGTGGCGCGGGAAGCCGATCAACTGGTGCGTCAGCTCGGCCCACAGTCTGGTGATCGGTGCGTCGGGGTCGAAGCCGTTTTCCCGCAGGCGCTCAGCGGAGATGCTGCGGCCGTCGTACCACTGCTGGCTCTTGGCCACGGCGTCGATGCGCTGCAGGTCGATGCCCAATGCCCTGCCGACATCACGCACCGCTGAACGCGGCCGGTAGCAGATGACCACCGCCGTCAGCGCCGCGCGGAGGCGGCCGAACTTGCGGTAGATGTACTGGATCACTTCTTCGCGCCGCTGGTGCTCGAAGTCCACATCGATGTCGGGCGGCTCGCCACGCTCGGCGCTGATGAAGCGCTCGAAGAGTGTGCTCATGCGCGACGGATCCACCTCCGTCACGCCCAGGCAATAACAGACCGCCGAATTGGCCGCGCTGCCGCGCCCCTGGCACAAGATGCCTTGTGCACGCGCCCACTGCACGATGTCGGCCACGGTCAGAAAGTACGGCTCGTACTTCAGCTGCGCGATCAACGCGAGTTCGTGTTCGATCTGCCCGCGCACCTTGGGCGGGATGCCCTGCGGATGTTTCGCCGGGGAGAAGCGCTTGAGCGCGCCGGCTTCGGTGAGCTTGCGCAGGTGCGAGGCCGGCGTCTCGCCGTCGGGCACGATCTCTTGCGGGTATTCGTAGCGCAGCTCGTCGAGGGAAAAGCGGCAACTCCCGGCCAGCACCAATGTGTTGTGCAGCCACTGCGGTTCGTACAGCGCACCCAGCCGGCCGCGCGAACGCAGGTGCGCCTCGGCGTTGGGCTGCAGGCGCCAGCCGCACTGCGCCACCGGCAAGCCCACGCGCGTGGCGGTGAGCGTGTCCTGCAGCGGCTTGCGCGAGCGCAGGTGCATCAACACGTCGCCGGCCGCGACGATGGGCAGGGCGGCGAGTTCGGCCACCTGCCGAACGCGTTCCTGCAGATCCTCGTCGCCGGCCCGGTGCAGCAGTTCCAGCGCGATGGAAGCGCGTTCCTGGAACCAGGTCTTGAGCCACAGCGCGTGGGCGAACACCTGCTCGAACGGCTGGTCCGCGCCCGGCAGCAGCAGCGCCAGGCAATCGGGCAGGCCGGTCAGCGTGGGCGCGTTGGGCACCCGGCCCTCGATGTCGGACGGGTGCGCGAGGTAGCTACCCTTGGCCGTGCGCCGGCGCGCCACGGTGATCCACTGCGACAGGTTGCCGTAGCCGCGCCGCGTCTGCGCCAGCAGCACCAGGCGGGCGTGGCGCTCGCCGGGCGCCGTGCCGGCCGGCACCGGCAGGGTCAACTGCATTTCGCTGCCGATGATCAGGTGCAAGCCGCAACGTTTGGCCTCGGGGTGCGCCCGCACCACGCCCGACAGCGAACACTCGTCGGTGATCGCCAGCGCGCTGTAACCCAGGTGCGCCGCGCGCAGCACCAGCTCTTCCGGGTGTGAGGCGCCGGTCAGGAAGCTGAAGTTGCTGCGGCAGTGCAGCTCGGCGTAGGGGGGGAGCATGAGATACTGTATGAAAATACAGCATATCGCAATGCCGGAGATTGGGAACCGCGAACAGCGGCAGCTTCGATGGCTCCGCGACGCACAGTCGATGGCCTACGCCCGACCCAGCGATGTCCAGGAGGGTTCTGCATGAACGGACCAACGCGCCAAGCGCTGCTTCTCAGATGCCCGGCGGCGGTTGCTACGATGCGCCAGAGCCCGAGGTGCGAAGATGACCGTGGCGGCGGCCAAGGCTCCGCCCAACGGATCGCCCAGGGCGCCTGTCAAGAAGGCCACCCGAAAGGCGCGCGCATGAGCAAGCCAAAGCCAAAG
>JANMYQ010000179.1:0-23871 GCA_031382215.1 Methylibium sp. | reverse complement strand
AACAGCGACCAGAGCAGGTTCTCGACGCGGCGCGCGCCGAGTTCGGTCAGGGCCACCTCGATCGGCCGCTTGCCGCCCAGCATGGCGTGGCCGGTGGACAGGAAGGCTCGCGCATCGTCGACGTCGTCCCACACATGCTCTGCGGTGGCGATCACGCGCGCCAGGCGCTCGACCCGTTCGCCCTCCTGCGGCTTCAATTCCTCACCTCTGCGGTGGAATGTGGCGGACGGGATGACCCGCTGCATCAGCGCGGCCGCATCGGGCGAAGTGCCGTACACATGGCGCGCCACGGCGCTGAGCGAGGCCTTGGGCAGGCCCGATTCGACCTGCTGGTCCAGTTGCTCGATGGACGACACCTTGCGGCGCAGGCCCAGCACTTGTGCGATCTTGGCGGGTTCGACAACAGCGGTGTACATGGGCACTCCCGATTGATTGAATTAATCCTATCAGTTGGGACGCAGCGCATCTGCCCGCACGATTCACGCGCGGCGTGGCCAACGGCATTCCCGGCGGCGCCACCTGCTGGGACGGTGAGATGCGCCTGCGTGCTACGCTGCCGCCCGCATCGCCGCCGCGCTGTAAGAAGTGCGCCAACCTGAACGACTGCCCGATGCTATTGGCACGTTGACCCATCCCCCGGAGACCGCATGACCCTTTCCCTTTCCCAGCGCCGCCTGGCAACCCTGGCGCTGGCCTGCATGACCTGCCTGGCCGCGGGCCTGCCCAGGGCCGCCAGCGCCGCACCGGAAACCCGCTCGTGGGACGACATCACCGCCAAGGCCCGCGGCCAGACCGTTTACTGGAACGCCTGGGCAGGCGACGAACGCACCAACGCCTTCATCGCCTGGGCTGGCGACGAGGTGAAAAGGCGCCACGGCGTGACCCTGCAACACGTCAAGCTGAAAGACACGGCCGAAGCCGTCACGCGTGTCGTGTCCGAGAAGAGCGCCGGGCGAGATAGCGGCGGCAGCGTCGACCTGATCTGGATCAACGGCCCCAACTTCCTCGCGATGAAGGACAAGGGCCTGCTGCACGGCCCGTTCACGCAGGTGATGCCGAACTACCGGTTCGTCGACACCGTCAACAAGCGCAGCAACGTGGTCGACTTCACCGTGCCGGTGGACGGGCTCGAGTCGCCGTGGCGGCTGGCCCAACTGGTCTACGTGTACGACAGCGCGCGCACCCAGGCCGCGGCGCTGCCGCGCTCGGTGCCGGCGCTGCTGGAATGGGCCCGCGCCCACCCCGGGCGGCTGACCCACCCGACGGTGCGCAACTTCCTCGGCGCCACGTTCCTGAAGCAGGCACTGTACGAACTCGCCCAGTCGGCTGAGGTGCTGCAAAGCCCCGCCACCGATGCCAACTTTGCGCAAGTCACTGCGCCGCTGTGGGCCTGGTACGACGCGCTGCGCCCGCACCTGTGGCGCCAGGGCAAGGAGTTCCCCGAAAGCGACGATGCCCAGCGCCAATTGATGAACGACGGCGAGGTCGACATGTCGCTGTCATTCAGCCCGTCGGTAGCCGCCACGTCGATTGCGCAGAAGTTGCTGCCGCCGAGCGCGCGCGTTTTCGTGATGGCCAAGGGAACGATCGGCAACACCAGCTTTGTCGGCATCCCGTACAACGCGGCGAACAAGGAAGGCGCGATGGTGGTGGCCAACTTCCTGCTCGACCCGCTGGCCCAGGCGCGCCAGCACGACCCCGCTTTCCTGGGCGACGCGACCGTGCTCGACATGGCCAAGCTGAGCGACGAACAGCGCCGCCTGTTCACGCCCAAGGCCGCGCTGCCCGGCATGCCGACGCCGCAGGAGCTGGGCGCCGCGCTGCTGGAGCCGCACGCGAGCTGGATGACGCGCATCGCGGCCGAATGGGAAAAGCGCTATTCACGTTGACGGCATGCAGCGTGTCGTTCCGCGCGCAGCGCTGATCGGGTGGGCACCCTGGCTCACCATCGCGCTGTTCCTGCTGCCGGTGGTGGCCGGGCTGGTCGGCACCGTGTTGCCGGCCTTCGGCGCGCTGGCGGCACTCGGCGGGCATGAGTTCTCGCTCGCGCCATGGCGTGCGCTGTTCGAACAGCCGGGAGTCGCCACGTCGATCCGCCTGAGCCTGCAGACCGGGCTGGCCGCCACGCTGTTGTCGCTCGGCATCGCGCTGAGTTTTTGCGCAGTGATGTCGGAGCGGCCGTTGTTCGCGCGCCTCAGCGCCTGGGTGGCGCCACTGCTCGCCGCGCCGCACGTGGCGGTGGCCGTGGGCTTTGCCTTCATGGCCGCGCCGAGCGGCTGGCTGGTGCGGCTCGTGTCACCCTGGCTGACCGGCTGGGACCGGCCGCCGACCGAGCTGGTGACCGTGCGCGACCCCGAAGGCATGGCGATGGTCGTGGGCCTGTTGCTCAAGGAAGTGCCTTACCTTGTATTGATGGCGGTGGCCGCGCTGAACCAGGTGCCGCACCGGCAACTGCGCCTGCAGACCGCGGCGCTGGGTTACCGCCGCGCCACCGGCTGGTTCAAGGCGGTGCTGCCGCTGCTCTACCCGCAACTGCGCCTGCCGATCTTCGCGGTGCTGGCGTTCTCGGTGTCCAGCGTGGAGGTCGGGTTGATCCTCGCGCCCGGCAACCCACCGCCGCTGGCCGTGCTGGCAGCACGCTGGTTTGCCGACTACGACCTGGCGCGCTACTTTCCCGCCGCCGCAGCGGCCGTGCTGCAGTTGCTGATGGTGCTGCTGCTGGTGCTGGCGTGGTTCGGCGCCGAGCGCCTGGTGGCGCGCCTAGGCACACGCTGGTGCGAGCTTGGCCGCCGCAGCGGCGTGGCCGACGCACTGGCGCACATCGGCACCGGGTTCGGCATGATCACCTTCATGCTCGGCGTGAGCAGCCTGGTCGCCATGCTGCTGTGGTCGGTCGCGCAGACCTGGCGCTATCCCGATGCGCTGCCCGACAGCTTCAGCCTGGCCACGTGGGCCACGCACGGCCCGCGGGTTGCGGCTACCGTGTTCAACACCGTGTCGCTGGCGCTGAGTACCGCGCTCGTGGCGTTAGTGCTGGCCATCCTGTGCCTGGAAAGCGAAGCGCGCCGCGACCACCCGCCGACGCGCCGCGCCTTGTGGCTCGCCTACGCGCCCCTGTTGGTGCCGCAGATCGCCTTCCTGTACGGCTTTCAGGTCAGCCTGGTGACGCTGGGGCTGGACGGCACGTGGCTCGCGGTGGCGTGGTCGCACTTCGTGTTCGTGTTGCCTTATGTGTTCCTGTCGCTGGCCGACCCGTGGCGCGCGCTCGACCCGCGCTTCGCGCGCTCGGCCACCGCGCTCGGTGCCGGCCCGTGGGTCGTGCTGCTGCGCGTGCGCCTGCCGCTGCTGCTGCGGCCGGTGCTGGTGGCGTTTGCGATCGGCTTTGCCGTCAGCGTGGGCCAGTACCTGCCGACCCTGTTTGCCGGCGCCGGCCGCGTGGCCACCTTGACGACCGAGGCGGTCACGCTGTCGTCGGGTGCCGACCGGCGCATCCTCGGTGTGTTCACGTTCCTGCAGGCGCTGTTTCCGCTCGCGGTGTACGGGGCGGCCCTGGCCGTTCCAGGGCTGTGGTTCCGGCACCGCAGGGGCATGTCGTGAACGAAGCCGCGTCGCTGCAGTTGCGCAACGTCAGCATCGGCCTGCCCGGCCGCACACTGATCGCGGCCTTGTCGGCCAGCGTGGCACCGGGCGAGGTGCTGACGGTGATGGGCGCCAGCGGCTCGGGCAAGTCGAGTCTGCTGGCCTTCATCGGTGGTTTCATCGGTGCGCCATTCGTGGCCAGCGGCGAGGTGATGATCGCCGGCCGGCGCCTCAACGCCGTGCCGGCACACGAACGGCGGGTGGGCATCCTGTTTCAGGACGACCTGTTGTTCCCGCACCTGTCGGTGGCCGGCAACCTGATGTTCGGCCTGCCAGCCAGCGCAGCGGGCCGCAAGGACCGGCTGCGCACGGTCGAGCAAGCGCTCGCCGACGCCGACCTGGCCGGCTTTGCGCAGCGCGACCCGGCAACGTTGTCGGGCGGCCAACGCGCGCGCGTGGCCTTGTTGCGCACGCTGCTGTCGCAACCGCAGGCGCTGCTGCTCGACGAGCCCTTCGGCAAGCTCGACGCCGCCTTGCGCGACGACTTCCGTCGTTTCGTGTTTGCTTTTGCGCGGCGCGCGCAGCTGCCGGCCGTGCTGGTCACGCACGACGCGGCCGACGCAGCGGCCGCGGGTGGGCCGATCCTGTCGCTGGGCTGAGTCCAGAGGCGTCACACAAGCGTCACGCAAGCGACACACACACCGCAACACTTCGCTTGCGGCGGTAACGCATTGCAGGGCGAAGTCTGCCTCGGCGTCGGCTATTACTTGGGAACCGCTCCGCCGGCCCAGGCGCTGACCGAGCGCACGAGGGACACGTGCTCGACCCGAGCCCGCGTGTGGCCTCGCTTGCCTTGCGCGCTGCTGCGGCAACGCGTGCACGGGGCTGCGGCCTCGGTCACCGGAGACAACTCCAAATGCACAACTCCCTGCGATTGACCCCGCTCGTTCTCGGCCTGCTGCTCGGCTGCAACGGTGGGTCCGACACGGAGCCGGCGGCACAAGCCGCCACGCCCTCCGAGTCCCCATCGGCTTCCACCGCCGACGCCGTTCGCGCCACCATCGAAGCGCTGCGCCGCGACGACTCGCGCAGCGACACTGCGGCCGCCTTCAAGCCGCCCGCATCGACCGCCAAGGACCCCGGGCCGCGCGGCGGCCTGGCCAACGCCGGCACGCCGCTGGCCGGCCTGTCCAAGGCCTACCTGGAAGCCTTCAAGGTCGGAAAGGAAGACTTCGAGGAAGCTGAACTGCCTGACGAAGGCCTGGGCCCGACCATGAACCTCGACAGTTGCGGCGGTTGCCATTCGCAGCCGGTGATGGGCGGCAGCAGCCCGGCCGTGAACCCGCAGTTTGCGTTCGCCACTGCGATGGGGGCGAAGAACAAGATCCCGTCCTTCATCACCGCGAACGGGCCGGTGCGCGAGGCGCGCTTCGTGCGCAATGCCGACGGCTCGCCCGACGGCGGCGTGCACGGCCTGTTCACGATCACCGGCCGCAGCGACGCCGGAGCGGACTGCATGGTGCCGCAGCCCGACTTCGCGGCCCAGGTGGCGCGCAACAACGTGGTGTTCCGCATCCCCACACCGCTGTTCGGCGCCGGCTTGATCGAGGCGATTCCGGACCGCGAGATCCTGCAGAACCAGGCCAAAGCGGCCGAGGCCAAACGTGCGCTGGGCATTCGCGGCCGGCCCAACGTGTTGCTCACGTCGAACTCGATCTCGGGCCAGGCGAACAAGAACGGCAACGACGGCACGGTCGGCCGCTTTGGCCACAAGGCGCAGAACAAGTCGTTGCTGATCTTTGCCGGCGAGGCCTACAACGTGGAGATGGGCATCACCAACGGCGCCTTCCCGACCGAGCGCGACGAGACCGAAGCGTGCATGAAGTACGCCGCCACGCCGAACAGCGACGTGACGCTCGAAGACGGCACCCTGCCCAATGCGGCCATCAGCTCGATCGACCGCTTCACGCTGTTCATGCGCATGCTGGCGCCGCCGGAGCCGTCGAACGCCGTCACCGGCGCCACCGCCGCGTCAATCACCAACGGGCGCGCGGTGTTCGCTGATGCCGGCTGCGCGTTGTGCCACACGCCGAGCATGAAGACCTATGCCAGGACGGCAGTCGCGGCCATGGGCGACCAAGTGGTGAATCTGTTCTCCGACCTGCTGTTGCACGACATGGGCCGCGGCCTGGCCGACGGCGTGCAGCAAGGCCAGGCGGGCGGCCGCGAGTGGCGCAGCGCGCCGCTCTGGGGCCTGGGCCAGCGCCTGTTCTTCCTGCACGACGGCCGCACCGCGGACCTGCGCCAGGCGATTGCCGAACATTACAGCGACGGCTCCGAGGCGAACGGTTCGGCGCGCAAGTTCTTTGCGCTGCCGGATGCACAGCAGCAGGACCTGCTGAACTTCCTGCGCTCGTTGTGAAGCAGGCCCTACCTTGCCGTCGCGTCGATGCCGACGAAGCCGTTGCGGTTCGGCATGCGAACGTTCGGCAAGGTCGTGGGGTTCATCTCGTCGGCCTCGGCGATCACGCCGTTGGTGAACAGCAAGTAGGCCGTCAGCGCGTAAACCTCGTCGGCCGACAGTGAACCCGGCGCGAACATCGGCATCGCGCGGCGGGTGAAGTCGAAGATCGTCGTCGCATACGGCCAGTACAGGCCGATGGTCTTGTCGGGCGATTTGGCAGTCAGCGGCGCGCTGCCGCCGGCCAGTTCTTCGGCGGTGGCGCCACGCCCGCCGGGGCCGTGGCAGACCGCGCACTTGTCGGCGAACAGCGCGGCGCCCTGCACGGCGGTGCCCCGGCCGGGCGGCAGGCCGCGGCCGTCGGGGAACACGCTCAGGTCCCAGCGCGCGGCTTCCTGGGCCGAGAGCGGTTGGCCGAGACGGGGTGCCAGGTCGGCTGCGTCGGCCTCGGTCAGCGCAAGCGCTGCGAAGCACACGACGGTGCCGACGGCCCGCAGCACGCGCTCACGCATAGACATGCCGCACGTCGCCGTCTTCATCGACCTCCCACGCAACGATGGCGTTGTAGTGGAAGTAGCCATTGCTGCCGCGCTGCTGCACCAGCAACTTGCGTTCGGGCTGCACGTAGCCGGTCTCGTCGGTGGCACGGCTCTTCAGCGCGGCCGTCTTGCCGTCCCACTTCCAGGCGGCTCGGAAGCGAGTCAGGCAACGCGGCAGCACCGGCGACTGCAGGGCAGCCAGCGCCCAGCTCTTGCCGCCATCGGCCGAGACTTCGACCTTGGCAATACGCCCTCGCCCGCTCCACGCCAGCCCGCGGATCTCGTACACGTCGGGGCCGCTCAGACGTTGGCCGTGCGACGGCGACGTGATCAGCGACTTGGCCTCCATCACGAACGTGAACTGGCGCGCCGTGCCGTCGGGCTGAAGTTCGGTGTACTTGGCGGTCTCGTTGCGCGCCATCAGTGGCTGCTCGGCCAGTTGCAGGCGGCGCAACCACTTGACGTTAAGCACGCCTTCCCAACCCGGCGCGACCAGGCGCATCGGGTAGCCGTGTTCGGGGCGCAGGCGTTCGCCATTCTGGTACAGCGCGACGATGCAGTCGTCCAGCAGCTTGGGCAGCGGCAGGCTCACGTTCATCGCCACCGCATCGGCGCCTTCAGCGATCACCCAGCTCGCCTTGCGGTCGACACCCGCTTCGGCCAGCAGCGCAGAGACCGGCACGCCGGTCCATTCGCTGCACGACACCATGCCGTGGAACGAACCGAGCGGCCGTTGGATCGGCTCGCTGTGCCAGCCGGCGTTGCTGTTGCCACCGCACTCGATGAAGATCAGGTGCGAGCGCATCGGGTAGCGCAGCAACTCCTTCACGCCGAAGGTGAGTGGCTGCTTGACGAGGCCGTGGATCAGCAACTTGTGTTGCGCCGGGTCGATGTCGGGCATGCCGTTGTGGTGGCGTTCGAAGTGCAGACCGCTGGGCGTCAGCATGCCTTCGAGTTCTTCGAGCGGCGTCCACGACACGCCGTTGCCGGCGACAAGGCGGTTCGCGCCGATGCGGCGCACCACACCCGCCTCGTGCTTCGACGGTTGGCCGTAACCGCTGAACGGCTGACCGGGGGTGCGCATCCACGGCGGCAAGGGCAACAGCGGCGCGGCTGCATCGGCGGCGGTACCGCTGCCTGCCGCACCGAGCCCGGCTGACGCCGTCGCCAGCACCAGCCCGCGCCGCAGCAGCACGCGTCGGTGCAGCAGGCCGCCGCCGGCCACCGGCCTCAGATCGTCAGGCACCTGTGCCATGAACGCCGCGCGCTCAGGGGCGCAGGTACACGAAGCCCTCGCGCGCCTGCAACCGCGCCACCTCGGCCACACCCGAGGGCACGACCTTGGCTTCCAGCGCCACCTTGTCGGCGGCGATCTTGCGCGTCACCAGCGTGTTGTTGCAGACCTTGAACTCCACTCCGCGGTTGGCAAGCTCGGCCACTGGGCCGGCGAACTTCTGGCCCTGCGAGTTCTCGGCCCCCTCGAGCAGGAAGTCGATCCCGGCGCCGTGGGTCACCACGACGATCTTGGCCGTCGGGTCCGCGGCCAGGTGGTTGCGAATGTTGCCGACTGCCCGGGTCGCCTGCGCCACGCCCTCGCTCAGGTGGTAGACCACCTTGACCGGCTCGTCGGCCGCCAGCGCTGCCCCCGAAAAGCAGGTAACGACAGACAGCAGCAACGCTTGAACGATCTTTCTCATGAAGACTCCTGGTGCAGTGTGTTGGTCACGGACCGAACGCCGAGGCCGAAGCCGGAATGTGCCATGCTCAGGATTTTCGGCGCGAACCCGCTCATGAACCGCCTCGATCCGCACGCGCCCTCCCGCATCGCGCCGGCCACCGGCCGTTGACCCACCGTGGTCCCCTGGCTGCGCCGCCCCGAAGACCCGCTGCCCGACACGCGCAGCGCGCTGCCGCCCGGCTCCGACGCGCCTGGCCTGCTGGCCGCCGGCGGCGAGCTGACCCCGCAGCGCCTGACCGAGGCCTACAGCAAGGGCGTGTTCCCCTGGTACAGCGGTGATCAGCCGGTGCTGTGGTGGTCGCCCGACCCGCGCATGGTGCTGATGGTCGACGAGTTCAAGCTCTCGCGCTCGTTGCGCAAGACCGTCACGCGCTTCGCCCGCACCAGCGGCTGCGAACTGCGCATCGACAGCGCCTTCGCAAGAGTCATCGGCGCCTGTGCCGCGACGCCGCGCGACGGCCAGGACGGCACCTGGATCGTGCCCGAGATGACAGACGCCTACCGCGCCTGGCACGCTCTCGGCCGGGTGCACAGCTTCGAGACCTGGATCGACGGCGAACTCGCCGGCGGCCTGTATGGCGTGAACCTGGGCCGCATGTTCTACGGCGAGTCGATGTTTTCGCACCGCACCGACGCTTCCAAGATCGCGCTTGCCGCACTCGTGTGTTTTTGCCGCGAACATGGCGTGGCGATGATCGACTGCCAGCAACGCACCGGCCACCTGGCGTCACTGGGCGGGCGCGAGCTGCCGCGCACCGAATTCGAGCGTCGCATCACCCCATGCTTGAGGGAGCCGCCGATCACCGATTGGACCTATGATTCCGTCCTGTGGCGCCACCTCGGCATCGGTGGCGCGCAGTTCGAGGACCGCGCCCAGTGACCCACCCCAAAGAGCTCCCCCTCGCCTCACTGCAGTTCTACGCCACGGCGCCCTACCCGTGCAGCTACCTCGACGGCCGGATGGCGCGTTCGCAGGTCGCCACCCCCAGCCACCTGATCCATGCCGATGCCTACTCGGGCCTGGTCGCCAACGGCTTCCGGCGCAGCGGCATGTTCACCTACCGCCCCTATTGCGACGGCTGCCAGGCCTGCGTGCCGCTGCGTGTGCCGGTCAAGACCTTCGAGCCCACGCGCAGCCAGAAGCGCGCCTGGAAAGCGCACTCCGGCCTGCAGGCGCGCGTGCTGCGCCTGTGCTTCGTGCCCGAGCACTACCAGCTCTACCTGCGCTACCAGGCCGGCCGCCACAGCGGTGGCGGCATGGACCACGACAGCATCGACCAGTACACCCAGTTCCTGCTGCAAAGCCGCGTGAACTCGCGCCTGGTCGAGTTCCGCGAACCGGCCGACCCGGTCACGCAGCAACCCGGCGCGTTGAAGATGGTGTCGATCCTGGACATCCTGAACGACGGCTTGTCGGCGGTCTACACCTTCTACGAGCCCGAGCCGCGCACCAGCTACGGCACCTACAACGTGCTGTGGCAGATCGAGCAGACCAAGCTGCTGAAGCTGCCGCACCTGTACCTCGGCTACTGGATCGCCGGCAGCGAGAAGATGACCTACAAGGCGCAGTTCCAGCCCAACGAGCGGCTGGTGAGCGGGCATTGGCAAGCCGCGCCGCGCAGCTGAGCGCGGCGTCGTGAGGCGCCCCAAAACGTCGCAGGGTTTTCGCCCATACCCACACGGCGGCACCGCACAAAGAATGATCTCCTGCCGAACCGGCGCTGCGCCCTGCGCAAATCGCCGGTTGGCCTCACCCTCGGAGACACGAATGACACCCAAGCTTCATGCATCGGCCGTGCGCCTTGCACTCTCAGCGGTCGCAGCGGCTGCCGCGCTTTGCGCCACTGGCGTGCAGGCCCAGGAGACCTTCAAGATCGGCATCGTGAGTTTCCTGTCGGGCCAGGCGGCCGAAAGCTTCGGCATCCCGGCGGTCAACGGCGCCAAGGTGGTGATCGAGGCCTTCAACAAGGGCGAAGCGCCGGCGCCGTACAACAAGCCCGGCTTCGGCGGCATGAAGATCGAGCCGATCTACGTCGACGAGAACGGAGGTGCCACCAAGCAGGTGCAGGAGCTGCGCAACCTCTACGACCGCGAGAAGGTCGACGCGGTGGTCGGCTACGTCGGCTCGGGCGACTGCCTGGCGGTGGCGCCGGTGGCCGAGGAGATGAAGAAGTTCCTGATCCTGTACGACTGCGGCACGCCACGTATCTTCGAAGACGGCAAGTACAACTACGTGTTCCGCACTGCCTCGCACGCGACGATGGACAACGTGGCGCTGGCGCGCTACCTGAAGGCGCGCAACGTCAAGGCCGAGACCTTCAACCTGATCAACCAGGACTACGCCTGGGGCCAGGATTCGCGCAAGGACTTCGTGCTGTCGATGGACAAGCTCTACCCCGGCGCCAAGCCGGGTGAAGACCTGCTGCCCAAGTTCGGCGCCGGCCAGTACGGCACCGAGATCTCGGCGCTGATGGCCAAGCCGGCCGACGTGACGCACTCCAGCCTGTGGGGCGGCGACCTGCAGGCGCTCATCCTGCAGGGCGGCCCGCGCGGCCTGTTCAAGCGCTCGCAGTTCGTGCTCTCGGCCGGCGACCACGTGCTGCCTGGCCTGGGCGACAAGATGCCCGACGGCGTGATCCTGGGTGCGCGCGGTGCCTACGGCCAGATGTCGCCGAAGTCGGCGCTGAACGACTGGTGGTGGGGCATCTACCAGAAGGCCTACAACGTGTACCCGGTGCAGGCCCCGTACCGCATGGTGCAGTCGCTGCTGGGCCTGAAGCTCGCGGTCGAAAAGGCGATGGCGGCCAACGGCGGCAAGAAGCCGACCCACGAGCAACTCGCGGCTGCGCTCACCGGGTCGGAGTGGGAGTCGCCGGCCGGCCGCATCCGCATGGCGCTCGGTGAGGGGCACCAGGCGATCCAGGAGACGGCCATCGCCAAGACGCGCTACGACGCCGCGAAGAAGATGGTGGTGCTCGACGACATCCAGCGCTTCCCGGCCGAGTGCGTCAACCCGCCGGCCACCATGAAGTCGGAAGACTGGATCAAGGCAGGGTTCCCGGGCGCGAAGTGCTGAGCACAGCCGTCACGATCTTCATCGACGGCCTGACCTACGCGTCATGGCTGTTCATCGTCGCGCTCGGGCTCACGCTCGTGTTCGGCGTATTGAAGATCCTGAACATCGCGCACGGCAGCTTTTACGCGCTGGGCGCGTCTGCCGCGGCCAGCTTCGTCGGCTGGTTCGCGACCATGCAACTCGCACCGGCGTGGTCGATCGTCGCGATGCTGCTGGCCGCGGTGGCAGTCGCCGCACTGGTCGCACCCTTGACCGAACGTGGCCTGCTGCGCTTCTTCTATGGCCGCGACGAGGTGCTGCTGGTGCTGGTGACCTACGCAATGTTCCTGATCCTGGAAGACGTGACCAAGCTCGTGTGGGGCGCCAACCCGTACTACGTGTCGGCGCCTTACAGCCTGTTCGGCAACGTCGAGGTCGGCACGCAGGTGTACGTGGGCTACGACTTCATCCTCGTCGCGCTCGCGATCGTGATCGGCGTGGCGGTGTGGTGGGGCCTGAACCGCACGCGCCAGGGCAAGATCGTGCTGGCGGTGATTCACAGTGAAGAAATCGCCGCCAGCATGGGCGTGAATGTGTCGCGCGTGTACATGCTGGCGTTTTCGGTCGGCATCTTCCTGGCCGCGATCGGTGGCGCGTTCACCGCGCCGATGATCTCGGTGCAACCGGGGGTGTCGGTGGGCGTGATCATCGTGTCGTTCGCGGTCGTGATCATCGGCGGGCTGGGCAGCATCCAGGGCGCGGCGATCGGCGCGCTGATCGTCGGGCTGGCGCGGTCGTTCGCGGTGCACGTGGTGCCGGTGGCCGAGCTGTTCTCGATCTACATCGTGATGGCCGTGGTGCTGATGTTCCGCCCCGAAGGCCTGTTCCAGCGCGTACAGGCGCGCAAGATCTGATGGCCGCGAGCGATCTCGGCGTGCCGGCGGCCGAGGGGCCGGCGGCGCTGCGCGTGGCGCCGGCGGGGTCGGCGGGCTCGGCGGGGTCCGCGCGCTTCCTGCTCGCCGGCATCGTGTTCACCGTGCTGCTCGTGGTGGCGGGCGCCTTCATGCCCAAGTGGCTCACCTTCCTGATCACGATGGCCGCTTCGCACGGCCTGGTGTCGCTGGGCATCGTGCTGCTGATGCGTGGCGGGGTGGTGTCGTTCGGCCAGGGGCTGGTGTTCGCGGTGGGCGCTTATGCGGCGGCGCTGTCGTACAACAAGCTCGGTTTCACCGACGCCGTCGGCCTGGCGATGCTGGGCGGCGTGGCCGCCACGCTGGTGGCCGCGCCGTTCGCGCCGCTGCTGTCGCGCTACCGTGGCATCTTCTTCGCGATGCTGACCTTGGCGCTGTCGATGGTGGCCTACGGCGTGATCGACAAGCCCGAGGCGCTGGGCGGCTCGGACGGCTTCAACATGGGCCGCACCACGCTGTTCGGGCAAAAGCTGCCGGACGCGCGCGTCGGCTACGTGCTGTATTCGGTGACGATCGTCATCGCCGCTGCACTCGCTTTGCTGGCGCGCGTGTACTTCGACTCGACGCGTGGGCTCGTCACCTTGGCGGTGCGTGAGAACGAACTGCGCGTCGAGTACCTGGGCGGCTCGGTGCGCCGCGCGATGGCGATCAACTTCGTGCTCGCGGCGTTTGCCGGCGGCGCGGGTGGTGCGCTCACCGTGATGTCGCTCGGCCACATCGACCCCAACTTCAGCTACTGGACGACCTCGGGCGAGTTCGTCTTCGTCGCCATCCTGGCCGGCTGGCAGAGCGTGCTGGCGGTGTTCGTCGCGTCCACCGTGCTGGAGATCGTGCGCTCGTTCTCGAGCCTGTACTTCCCGAACACCTGGCAGTTGGCGCTCGGGCTGTTCCTGCTGTTCGTGATCCGCTTCCTGCCGCGTGGCATCGGCTCGCTGTGGTTCGACCGCGAGTGGTTCAAGCGGCTCGGGGGTGGCAAGTGAACGTGAGCGCGCCCATCCTTCTGCGCGCCACGGGTGTCGGCAAGCGCTTCGGCGCCGTCGTCGCAGCGAGCGACATTCACATCGCCATTCCGGTCGGCCAGCGCGTCAGCCTGATCGGCAGCAACGGTGCCGGCAAGACGACCTTCGTCAACATGATCACCGGTTACCTGAAGCCCGACGAAGGCAGCATCTCGCTCGACGAGCGCGACATCACGGCCTTGTCCCCACGCGCGATCACGCGGCTGGGCGTGGCGCGCTCGTTCCAGATTCCGCAACTGTGCGCCGATCTGACGGTGCTCGACAACATGCTCGTGGCTACCGCCTGCCATGGCCAGAAGCTCTCGTTCTGGCAGCCCGCGCGCACGCCCGCTGCGGTAGCGCGAGCCGACGAACTGCTGGCGCGCTTCAAGCTCAGCGAACACCGCGAACGCAGAGTGGCCGAACTGCCGGGCGGTGTGCGCAAGCTGCTCGACATCGCGATGGCGCTGACCGGCCAACCCAAGCTGCTTTTGCTCGACGAACCGACCAGCGGCGTCTCGGCCGAAGAGAAGTTCCCGATGATGGACATCGTGATGACGGCGCTCGGCCGGCATGCGATGACGGTGCTGTTCGTCGAACACGACATGGACATCGTCGAACGTTATGCCGACCGGGTGGTCGCCTTCTACAGCGGCCGCATCATCGCCGACGACGTGCCCGCCGTCGCCCTCGCCGCTGATGACGTGCGCCGCTACGTGACCGGTGGCCCCGACTTGAACACTGCCCATGCTCGCCATTGAATCGCTGCACGTCGCCATCCAGTCGGTGCAGGTGCTGCGCGGGCTGACGCTTTCGGTGCCCGAAGGTCGCATGGTCGGGCTGGTCGGCCGCAACGGCGCCGGCAAGACCACGCTGATGCGCTCGGTGATGGGCCACCTGGCGCCGTCGCAAGGGCGCATCGTGTTCGACGGGCAGGACCTGGCCACCTTGCCGCGCCATGCGCGCGCCGCGCTCGGCATCGGCTACATGCCGGAAGACCGCGGGCTGGTGCCGGAGTTGACGGTGGAGGAGAACATCCTCGTGCCCATCTGGGCGTCGAAAACGCTCAAGGCCGATGCGCGGCTGGCCTTCGTCTACGGCGTGCTGCCCGAACTGAAGGAAATGCGCGAACGGCGCGCTCTGCTGCTGTCCGGCGGGCAGCAGAAGCTGGTCGCGCTGGCGCGCGCGTTGGCGGTTGGCACCAAACTGCTGCTGCTGGACGAGCCCTTCGAAGGCGTGGCGCCGGCGCTGTCGAGCCGGCTCGCCGACGTGATCGGCGGGCTGCGCGGGGGCGGGGGAGCAGGGGCCGACAGCGTGGCGGTGCTGATCGCCCAGTCGGACCTGAACCATTCGCGCAGCCTGGTGGACAGCGAGTTCGTGATCGAACGCGGCGCGAACCGGGCCGCGGTGGCGGCCTGAACTTCGTGGATCACTGGCACGGCTACCCGGTGCCCGAGCGGCGCCAGCAAGCGCTGCACGGCGACCGCATCGTGCGGTGCTTTGCCAAACGCCCCGGCAGCGTGCACGCGATGCTGGCGCGCGCGGTGGCGCAACGCGGCGCGCATGAAGCGATGGTGTGCGACGGCCGGCGCTGGACGTATGCCGAGCTCGACGCGCAATCACGCCGAATTGCCGACGGCCTGCACGCGCACGGTGTCGCCGCAGGCGATCGCGTGGCGATGTTCATCAGCAACCGCCCCGAGTTCATGTTCGTGCTGTTCGCGCTGCAGCGCCTGGGCGCAATCGCCGTGCCGGTCGGCGTGCGCGAAGCACGGCCGGGGCTGGCCTACATGCTGACGCAGTGCAGCGCGATCGGCATCGTGTTCGACGCCGAGCTGGCCGAACGCATTCCGGATGCTGCCGAGGTAGCGTCGCTGCGCTTGCGCATCTCGGTCGGCATGGCGCCAGGCGCCGTGCCCTTGAACGAATTGCTGGCCGATCAGGAATTGCCCGCGGCCCAAGTTCGCGAGCAAGACACCGCCGTCATCCTCTACACCTCGGGCACCACCGGCAACCCCAAGGGCGCGATGCTGACGCACCTCAACATTGCTCACTCGGTACTGCACTTCGAGGCCTGCATGCGCCTGCAGCCCGACGACCGCTCTGCGCTCGCGGTGCCGGCCAGCCACGTGACCGGCTTGATCGCGATCATCCTGGCGATGGTGCATGTGGGCGGCACGGTGGTGATCGTGCCGGCGTTCAAGGCGCCCGACTTCGTCGCGCTGCTTTCGCGCGAGCGCGTGACCCACACGCTGATGGTGCCGGCGATGTACACGCTGTGCCTGATGAGCCCGGAATTCGCCACTCACGACCTGAGCCGCTGGCGCCTCGGCGGTTACGGCGGCGCGCCGATGCCGGTGGCCACGATCGACCAGCTCGCCACCCGCCTGCCCGGCCTGGCGCTGCTGAACGCCTACGGCGCGACCGAGACCACCTCGCCGACGACGATGATGCCCGCCGGCCTGACGCGCGAGCATGCCGACAGCGTCGGCGTCGCGCTGCCCTGCGCAGACATCATCGTGATGGACGACGACGGCGTGCAAGTGGCGCCCGGCCAGACCGGCGAGCTGTGGATCGGCGGCCCGATGGTCGTGCCCGGTTACTGGGACAACGCGACCGCCACCACAGCTTCGTTCACCGCCGGCTTCTGGCATTCGGGCGACCTCGGTTCGGTGAACGCCAACGGCTTCGTGCGCATCTTCGACCGCAAGAAAGACATGCTGAACCGCGGCGGCTTCAAGGTCTATTCGGTCGAGGTCGAGAACACGCTGATGGCGCTGCCGGGGGTGGTCGAGGCCGCGATCGTCGGCCGCCCCTGCCCGGTGCTCGGCGAACGGGTGCACGCCTTCCTCCACGCGCCCGGCGTGCCGCACGACGACGCCGCGGTGCAGCGCCACTGCGCCGCGCACCTGGCCGACTACAAGGTGCCCGAGGGCATCACCTGGAGCGACACGCCGCTGCCGCGCAATGCGAACGGCAAGCTCGTCAAGCGCACGCTGCGCGAGCGGCTTGCGGCGGCCGGCTAAGCCCGCCCCGCGGCGGCGCCGATGCCCGCCGCGAAGCGCGGCCACAGCGCGGTGGGCAGGTCGTGGCCCATGCCTTCGATCAGGTCGAGTTGTGCACCCGGGATCTTGGCCGCCAGGTCATGCCCTGCTGCCACCGGCACCAGCGGGTCCTGCTGGCCGTGCAGCACCTGCGTGGGCAGCTTGATGCCACCCAGCAACCGCGAGCGGTCACCGTCGGCGGCAATCGCAACGAGCTGGCGCACCGTGCCGCGCGGCCGGTAGGCGCGCCGCACCGACAGCCCCAAGCGCTCGGTCAGGTAAGCGTCGCTCGCAGGGTAGCCGGGGCTGCCGATGAGTTTGTAGATGCGCACGAAATGCGCGATCACGCTGTCCGTGTCGTTCGGATCCTTGGGGCGCGACAGCAGCGCGCCGCGCACCTTCAAGCTGGGCTGCGGCAGCCGGCGCGAGCCGCTGGTGGTCATCATCAGGGTCAGGCTCTTCACACGCTCGGGGTGGCGGATGGCCATCTGCTGCGCGATCATGCCGCCCATCGACGCGCCGCACACGTGCGCGCGGCGGATGCCCAGCGCGTCGAGCACGCCCACCGCGTCGGCCGCCATGTCGGCCAGGCTGTAGGGGCTGTTCACCTTGAAGCCGAGGGTGTACTTGATCGAGTCGAGTGCCACGTTGGGCAGACCCAGGTGGTCGAAGTTCTGGCTCAGGCCGATGTCGCGGTTGTCGAAACGAATCACGCGGAAACCGCGCTGCACCAGGCTGGCGACGAAGTCTTCGTGCCACGCCACCAGTTGCATGCCCAGGCCCATGATCAGCAGCAGCGGCTCGCCGCTTGGCGAACCGTGGTCTTCCACTTCGAGCGCGATGCCGTTGACCGAAATCTGCATCAGCCCGCCGGTGCCATCGAAGCCGTGGACGTGCTCGCCTGCGCCGGCGCGTTGCGGAAGAACCAGCGCCGCGCGCCGCCCGCGTCGAAGGGCTTCCACTGCCCCGGCGCTTGCGCCAGCCGGTCGGCCACGGCCCACAGCGCGAGCGGGTTCAGCCCCATGCCGACGTGGCTGGCGTGAACCTCGATGTTCTCGGTCAACGGCCCCGGCTCGTTGAGGCTGCAGCGCCACGCCACGATGCCGTCGGAGCGCGAGTAGATCGACGTGGTGGGCACCGGCGGCGCGCGCCGCAGTTGCTCGAACATCGCAGGGTCGTGGCTGGTCTGGCCGCTCACCATCTCGTAGAAGCGCCAGGCGTTGGTGGCGCGCGGGTGGCCGGTGAACGGCGTGCCCAGCGTGATGACGCAGCGCGCGTGCTCGGGCAATTCCTTGGCCATCTCGCGCGCGTACAGGCCGCCCAGGCTCCAGCCGATCAGGCTCACCGGCCGCTGGTGCTTGGCGAACAGCGCGCGCACCTGCTCGTTACACTGCTTCAGCACACCGCGGCGCGGGCCGAAGTTGAAGCCCTGGCCCCACGGGTGGGCGTCATATCCCAGGTGGGCGAGCAGGCGCCGCAGCGGCGCGGTGGTGAAGTCGTTGGCGCCCAGGCCGGGGAACACCAGCACCGCGTGGCCGTCGCCGCGCGGCAGCTTGCGCAGCCAGGGGCTGGCGGCGATCGTCGCGGCAAGCTCCCACGGCGCGCGGCCCTCCAGCATCATCAGCCATGCATTCGGTGCCCGGATATCTTCAGGGGCTGCGGCGGTGGGTCGTGGCGGCATCGATGTCGCGGGCGGAGAGGCGATGGAGCATGTTAGCGGCTGGCAGGTTTTCGCTTTGGAGCGCTTGCCCTAGGCAGCGGTGTCACCTTCGAGACAGCTTGTTTCAGCGTGGCAGTGACGAGGGTCTTGGTGGCCGCGGTGACCGCGTCGCCGACCGCTTTGCTCACGGCCTTGCGGGAGCGCTTCAGCACGCCGGCCGCCGGAGCCTCGTCATCGTCCGCTTCACCCGGCAAGGGCAAGGCACGCACATCGTCGAACGCGATCGCGATCGCATCGGCCAGTTCACGCACGTCGGGCATCGCCGCGGCATCGGCCATCAGCCCGAAGTCGAGCGACTGGTCGTAACTCTGCACCGTGATGTTCAGCGCCAGGCCGTGCGTGACGATCGACGTGGGGTAGTTCGTCAGCATGCGCGCGCCGGCCATGTACAGCGGCACCGGTGGCCCGGGCACGTTGGAGATCGCCACGTTGGCGACCTGCGGAATCCGGTCGGCCACCTTGGCCTTGCCGTACAGCGAGGTCACCGCCTCCATCAACCACGGCATGCCGAGCGAAGGAAAGTCGGTCGGCAGGATGCTCTTGACGCTGCCCATCGTTGACTTCATCGCCGCGGTGGCCGCCTTCACGTGCGCCAGCCGCTTGCGCGTGTCGGCGATGTTCGTGCCCAGGCTGATCAGGCTCAGCGAGGCCTGGTTGTCGGAACTCGTGTCGCCTTTCTCGCGCAGCGAGATCGGCACCGCAGCGATCATCGACTTGCGCGGCAGCAGGTGCTTCTTGCCGTAGAAGCGCCGCAACGCGGTGCTGCAAACCATCAGCACCATGTCGTTGATGGTGGCCTCGTGCCGCTTGCCGAGTGCTTTCAGCTCGGGCAGCGGCAAGGTCACCGAAGCGAAGGCGCGCCCCTCGGTCACCGACACGTTCAGCGGCGTGCGCGGCGCCAGGGTCAGGTTGCTGACGCCACTGCCCTTGCCACCGAGCAGGCTCGATGAGGACAGCGCCTGCTTGGCCGCGTCCTTCAGCGTGCCGGCGGTGGACGGCAGGCCTTTCACGATGCCCATCACCAGTTGCGCCTGGTTGCCTAAAGCGCCGCGCAGCATTTCGCTCATGCCCAGGCGGAAGGTCTTGGTGCGCGTCGATGCGCGAGCCTCGATCACGCGTCCGGTCGGGCTCACGTCGAGGATCGCGTTCGCCAGCGCCACCGCAGCCTGGCCGTCAACCGCCGCGTGGTGTACCTGCGTGTACAGCGCCACACGCTTGCGGCCGTTGGCACCGGGTGCCAGGCCTTCAAACACATGCATCTTCCACAGCGGCCGCTTGCGGTCCAGCAGCACCGGGTGCAGTTGGCCGACCTGCGCTTCGAGCTCGGCCATGCCGGTGCCGACCTTCGCTGATTTGGGCAGCTTGACCTCGACGATGTGCTTTTGCAGGTCGGGCTCGGCGTCCACCCAGGCCGGGTTGGCCAGGTTCAGCGGCATCCACCAAAGTTTGCGGCGCAGCACCGGTGCGACCGGCAGGCGCTGTTCGATGTGATGGCGCATGTCGCGCACGAACTTGCCCTTGTAGCCTTCCGGCAGTTCGAACACATGCAGCGCGCCCACGTGCATGGGCATGGCCGGCGTTTCGAGGTACAGAAACGCGGCATCGAGACCGGACAACTGCTTCATCGCTGCTCCAGAGGCTTCAGCCATGCTAGAGCGAAGACTCCGCCCGCCGACCCCGGACTCACCCTAGAGCGCGAGAGCGAAGGGCGAGGGGCCCCGTTCACGGGGATCGACCAGCGAAGCGATCGGCGAAGGAGCGGGCTCAATGCCCGCGACTGAGAACCGGGTCACCGTCAGCACCGCCCTTGCCACGCTGCTCGCGCAGGCTCAGCCATTGGCTCACGACCAGCGCACCGAGCACCAGCGAACCACCGGCCACCACCGCCAGGGTCGGCTTCTCGTCGGTGGCCAGCCAGACCCAGGCGATCGCGAAGACGATCTCGAGCAGCGACAGCAGCGACATCTCGGGCGCCGGCAACACGCGTGCCGCCATCACCGCCAGCACGCAAGGAATGGCGAGCTGGAACACGCCCAGCCCCGCGAGCAGGCCGATGTCGTGGCCGGAGGCCTGCAGCGGCCACGACAGCGGCAAGGTGATCGCGCTCGACAGCGCCGCGCCGATCAACACCGCCGGCACCAGGTCTACCTTGCCGCCCGCTTGCGAGGTGGCACGCTGTTCGACCCGCTGCGACAGATTCCAGTTGATCGCCCCCGCGATCGGCACGCACAGCGCCACCGCAGTGCCGAGCAGGTGGCGCGGGTCGCCGTCGAAGCCGGCCGCGTACATCCACACGATGCCGATGCCCGCCAGCGCAATCGCCACCCAGGTGCTCCGCGCCACCGGGTGGCCGAGCATGAAGTGCGCGAGCAAAGCGGTGAACAGCGGCGCCATGCTCATCGTGATCAGCACGTTGGCAGCGGTCGTAAAGGTCAGCGCCATCATGAAGCAGGTGAACATCACGCACCACATCAGGCCCGACACCCACAACGCCCGCCCGCCGGCACGCAACTGCCCGAGCACCGCAGCGCCGCGCTGAGCGCCGAGCACCACAGCCAGCACCACCAACGTGACCGCGCTGCGCCAGAACGTCATCTCGAAGCCGCGCGCGGCCTCGAGCTGGCGCGTCACCACCGCTGCGGTGCTCCACAGCAGGGTGACGAGCAGCATGGTGATGACCGCCTGGCGGTGGCTCACTGGCAACGGCGTCCGAAGAAGCGTCCGAAAAAGGTCAAGCCCCCTCTCGGGACGCCTTCTTGCGGTCGTGTTCCTTCAGGTGCCGCTTGCGGATGCGGATCGACTTGGGCGTGATCTCGACCAGCTCGTCGTCGGCGATGAACTCCACCGCGTACTCCAGCGAAAGGATGATCGGCGGCGTGATCTTGATCGCGTCTTCCTTGCCCGAAACGCGGAAGTTGGTGAGCTGCTTGCCGCGCACCGCGTTGACGACCAGGTCGTTGTCGCGCGCGTGGATGCCGATGATCATGCCTTCGTACAACGGGTCGCCGGCCTTCACGAACATGCGGCCGCGGTCGTCGAGCTTGCCGAGCGAATACGTCACCGCCTCGCCGTCGTCCTGGCTGATCAGCACGCCGTTCTTGCGGCCTTCGATCTCGCCCTTATACGGCTCGTAAGAGTCGAAGATGTTGCTGATCAGGCCGGTGCCGCGCGTGGTGTTCATGAACTCGTTCTGGAAGCCGATCAGGCCGCGCGCTGGAATCTTGTATTCGAGCCGCACGCGGCCCATGCCGTCGGGTTCCATGTTCACCAGCTCGGCGCGGCGCTCGCCCAGCGCCTGCATCACCGCGCCCTGGTGCTGGTCTTCCACGTCGGCAGTCACCTGCTCGATCGGCTCGTGGCGTTCGCCATTCACCTCATGGAACACAACGCGCGGTTTGGACACGGCCAGCTCGTAGCCCTCGCGGCGCATCGTCTCCAGCAGGATGGTCAGGTGCAGTTCGCCGCGGCCCATCACCTCGAAGATGCCGTCCTCGTCGGTGTCGTTCACGCGCAGCGCCACGTTCGACTGCAGCTCGCGATCGAGCCGGTCGCGGATCTGCCGGCTCGTCACGAACTTGCCTTCGCGCCCCGCCAGCGGCGAGTTGTTGACGCAGAAGTTCATCGTCAGGGTGGGCTCGTCGACCAGCAGCATCGGCAGCGGCAACGGGCTCTCGATGTCGGTCAGGGTCACGCCGATGCCGATGTTCTCGATGCCGTTGATCAGCACGATGTCACCCGGCCCGGCTTCGGTGGCCTGCTTGCGCTCAAGGCCTTCGAACTTGAGCACCTGGTTCACGCGCGCCTTGAAGGGCGTGCTGTCGGGGCCGCTGTACACCGCCACTTCCTGCATCGGTTTCAGCGTGCCCTGGTTGACACGGCCGATGCCGATGCGGCCGACGTAGCTGGAATAGTCGAGCGAGCAGATCTGCAGTTGCAGCGGGTCGGTGGGGCTGCCTTCGTGCGCCGGCACGTGCTGCAGCATCGCGTCGAACAACGGTGTCAGGTCGGTGCCCACCTCGCCCTGGGTCAGCGTGGCCCAACCGTTCAGGCCTGACGCGAAGATGACCGGGAAGTCGAGTTGGGCCTCGGTCGCGTGCAACTTGTCGAACAGGTCGAAGGTGGCGTTGATCACGTAGTCGGGTCGGGCGCCGGGGCGGTCGACCTTGTTGACAACCACGATCGGCTTCAAACCCAGCGCCAGCGCCTTCTTGGTGACGAAGCGCGTCTGCGGCATCGGCCCTTCGACGGCATCGACCAGCAGCAGCACGCTGTCCACCATCGACAGCACGCGCTCGACCTCGCCGCCGAAGTCAGCGTGGCCCGGCGTGTCGACGATGTTGATGTGCGTGCCCTTCCATTCCACCGCGCAGTTCTTGGCGAGGATGGTGATGCCACGTTCCTTTTCCAGGTCGTTGCTGTCCATCACGCGCTCGGCCACTTTTTCGTTGGCGCGGAAGGTGCCGCTCTGGCGCAGCAGCTGGTCCACCAGCGTGGTCTTGCCATGGTCCACGTGGGCGATGATGGCGATGTTGCGGATCTGTCGGGTCATGAGCTTGCTTTCTCTTGTTCAGGCGCTGTTCAGCAGCTTATGGGGCCTGTGTTGACAGGAGGCCTTGCACCTCCAGCGGGCTGAGCAGCCTGGTTGGAATGAGTTCGCCGGCTGCGACATGGCCGCTGCCGAGGAAGGCGCGCGGCTGCGGGCCGTAGACGCGCACGTGCGCCATGTCGGGCAGCGGCAGGCGGCGGCGCAGACCACTCAGGAAGCGGCCGGCGTCGGATTCGATCAGGCGCACCAGCGGCCAGTCGGACAGCAGCGCTTCGGCGTCGAGCAGGTGGGCGTCGCGTTCGGTCTCGGTCATCGCGGCGAGTTGCTCCAGCGTCACCGCGCCCTGCAGGCCCAGCGTGCCACTGCCGGTGCGGCGCAGACCAGCGAGGTGCGCGCCACAACCGAGCAACTTGCCGATGTCTTCGGCGAGCGTGCGAATGTAGGTGCCCTTGGAGCAGTGCACGTCGAGCGTCCAGAGTTGATCGCGGCCCTGATCTTCGAGTTCGGCGATGACGATGGCGTGAATCGTCACGCGGCGCGGCTCGCGTTCGACCTCGATGCCGGCACGGGCGTATTCGTAAAGCGGCTTGCCGTCGCGCTTGAGTGCCGAGTACATCGGCGGCACCTGGTGAATCTCGCCGCCCAGTTGCGCGCAGGCCGCCTGCAGCATGTCGCGCGTGACGTTCACCTCGGCGCGCTGCAGCACCTCGCCTTCGGCGTCGGCCGTGGTCGTCGTGATGCCCAGCTTCACGGTCGCGCGGTAGTGCTTGTCGGCATCCAGGCTGACCTGCAAGAACTTGGTGGCCGCGCCGAAGCACAGCGGCAGCAAGCCGGTGGCCAGTGGGACGAGCGTGCCGGTGTGGCCGGCCTTTTCGGCGCGGAACAGGCACTTGGCCTTTTGCAGCGCGTCGTTGCTCGACAGCCCCAGCGGCTTGTCGAGCAACAGCACGCCATGCACCGCGCGGCGTTTTACTCCCTCGCCCCTTTGGGGAGAGGGCTGGGGTGAGGGGCCACGCGCGGCCACAACGTCAATCATCCTTGGCCCGACTCGCATTCGCCTGCGTGATCAGCAAATTCAACTCGGCCGCTCTCTCCGTGGTGCGGTCGAACACGAAGTGCAGCGTCGGCACCGTGTGGATCTGCAGCTTCTTGAACAAGCTGTTGCGGATGAACCCGGCCGCTTCGTTCAGCGCGGTCTCGCATTCCTGCGGGTCACCGAC
>JANMYQ010000156.1:0-2263 GCA_031382215.1 Methylibium sp. | reverse complement strand
AGCAAGTTCGACAACCTCTACGGCTGCCGTGAAAGCCTGGTCGACGCGATCAAGCGCGCCACCGACGTCATGATCGCCGGCAAGGTGGCCGTGGTCGCCGGCTACGGCGACGTGGGCAAGGGCAGCGCGCAGGCGCTGCGCGCGCTGTCGGCGCAGGTGTGGGTGACCGAGATCGACCCCATCAATGCCCTGCAGGCGGCGATGGAAGGTTACAAGGTCGTGACCATGGAGTACGCCGCCGACAAGGCCGACATCTTCGTCTCGGCCACCGGCAACCTGAGCGTCATCACGCGAAAGCACATGGAGACGATGAAGGATCAGGCCATCGTCTGCAACATCGGCCACTTCGACAACGAGATCGACGTCGCCGCGCTGGCCGATTGCACCTGGGACGAGATCAAGCCCCAGGTCGACCACGTCGTGTTCCCCGACGGCAAGAAGATCATCCTGCTGGCCAAGGGGCGCCTCGTGAACCTGGGCTGCGGCACCGGCCACCCCAGCTTCGTGATGAGCTCGTCCTTCGCCAACCAGACGATCGCGCAGATCGAGCTGTTCACGCGCAGCGACGCCTACCAGGTCGGCAAGGTCTACGTGCTGCCCAAGCACCTGGACGAAAAGGTGGCCCGGCTGCACCTGAAGAAGGTGGGCGCGATGTTGACCGAGCTGAGCGACGCGCAGGCGGCGTACATCGGCGTCAGCAAGGCCGGGCCGTACAAGGCTGATACGTACCGCTACTGACCGGCGCCCACTTGCCAGCGGGGCACCATGGCGCCAAAATGGCACCATGATGTCAATCTGGAGCCGATCATGCCTGTGAGCCTGTCGATCAAGGCCGTGCCCGATGCGCTCGTCGAGCGACTGCGTCGCCGCGCGGCCGGCAACCACCGGTCATTGCAACGCGAACTGATGGCCCTCATCGAAGCGGCGGTGCAGCTGCCGCCTCGGGCAGCGCGTGCGGCGCCGGACGCACCTTCGCCGCAGGTGGGGGCGCTGAAACTGTCCGAGTCGGAAGCTGCCTGGCAAGTCAACGCCGACGCGGCCGCTGACGGGCTGCTCGCCGAACTCGACGGCATCGTTGCCGGCAGCCGCTGGGGCGAAGCGCCCTTGCTGACGCGCGAGCAAGTGCATGACCGCGCGCTGGCGCGTGAGATCGACTTCGAAGCTCGTCAGTCCGAACGCGCGGCAACGCCCCCGCCGCGCCAGGGTGGCGCGGCATGAACACGCCCTACTTCCTGGACACCAACATCCTCATCTACGCCACCTCCCAGGCCGCCGACCACGCGCCCAAGCGCGAGCCGGCGCGCCACTGGGTGGGCCGCGCCGACTGGGGCCTGTCGACCCAGGTGCTGATGGAGTTCTACGCCCAGGCCCGCCAGCCCAGGCATGGCCTGCTGCCCACTGCGGCGCAGGCCTTCGTCGAGCGCATCGCCGCCCGCCGCCATGTGGTGCCGGTGGACAGGGAACTGGTGCTGGACGCGCTGGCATTGCGCCATCGCCACTACCTGTCGCACTGGGACGCCGCCGTGCTGTGCGCTGCGCAGCGCCTGGGCGCCCACACCGTGATCAGCGAAGACATGGAGCACGGCCGCGATTACGGCGGCGTCACCGTCATCAACCCTTTCGTGCCGGGCACGCGCCGGGAAGTCGGGGCTTGAGTCTGTGCTCACTTGATTGCAGCCTGAACCTTGCTTGATCCCGACTTCATTCGTACCTGATCCCTGCCTGATCCCGCACCGAACCGACCATGACGCCTACCACCCCCATCAGCTTTGAATTCTTTCCGCCCAACACCTCCATCGGCAGCGAAAAGCTCAAGACCGTGGTGCAGGATCTGGCGGTGGTGCAGCCCGACTTCTTCAGCGTCACCTACGGCGCCGGCGGCGCCACGCGCGACAAGACCTTGGCCACCGTGCGCGACATCGCGGCGCTGGGACACGAAGCCGCGCCGCACCTGTCGTGCGTGGGCAGCACGGCCGAGGGCATCCGCCAGATCCTGGACACCTACCGCGCGCAGGGCATCAAGCGGCTGGTGGCGCTGCGCGGCGACCTGCCCAGCGGCACGGCCACCGCGGGCGAGTTCCGCTATGCCGCCGACCTGATCGGCTTCATCCGCAAGACCCAGGGCAGCGACTGGTTCATCGAAGTCGCCGCCTACCCCGAGTACCACCCGCAGCAGCGCTACGCGCGCAAGGACCTGGAGCACTTCGCGGCCAAGGTCAAGGCCGGCGCCGATTCGGCCATCACGCAGTTTTTCTTCAACCCC
>JANMYQ010000153.1:0-11347 GCA_031382215.1 Methylibium sp. | reverse complement strand
GTCGAAAGTGAATCTGGACCCGCGGCTGCGATAGGCTTGATCGTCCGGTCGCGGCAGACACTGGAGCGGCGTCACATGCTTCGCCGATACTGCCCGCCCACTTCGAACAGCGCATTCGTGATCTGCCCCAGCGAGCAGCTCCTTACGGCGTCCATCAGCACCTCGAAGACGTTGCGGTTGTCGATCACAGCCTGCTGAAGGCGCCGCAGCATCGCCGGTGCTTCGGCCGCGTGGCGGGCCTGGAAGTCGGCCAGCCGCTTCAGTTGCGACTGCTTTTCGGCGTCGGTCGAGCGCGCCAGCTCCAGGGTCTGCGTCGTCGGCTCGCCGTGCGGGTTGCGGAAGGTGTTCACGCCGACGATGGGGTACTCGCCCGTGTGTTTGAGCATCTCGTAGTGCATGCTCTCTTCCTGGATCTTGCCGCGCTGGTAGCCAGTTTCCATCGCGCCCAACACACCGCCGCGTTCGGCGATTTTCTCGAACTCGGCCAGCACCGCCTCTTCGACCAGTTCGGTCAGCTCGTCGATGATGAACGCGCCCTGATTCGGGTTCTCGTTCTTCGCCAGCCCCCACTCGCGGTTGATGATCAGCTGGATCGCCATCGCGCGGCGCACGCTGTCTTCGGTGGGCGTGGTGATGGCTTCGTCGAACGCGTTGGTGTGCAGCGAGTTGCAGTTGTCGTAGACCGCGATCAGCGCCTGCAAGGTGGTGCGGATGTCGTTGAACTGAATCTCCTGCGCGTGCAGCGACCGGCCCGACGTCTGCACGTGGTATTTGAGTTTTTGCGATCGTTCGTTGGCGCCATAGCGGTCGCGCATCGCCACCGCCCAGATGCGCCGCGCCACGCGGCCCATCACGGTGTACTCCGGGTCCATGCCGTTGCTGAAGAAGAAACTCAGGTTGGGCGCGAAGTCGTCGATGTGCATGCCGCGCGCCAGGTACGCTTCAACGAAGGTGAAGCCGTTGCTCAGCGTGAACGCGAGCTGGCTGATCGGGTTGGCGCCGGCTTCGGCAATGTGATAACCGCTGATGCTCACCGAGTAGAAGTTGCGCACCCCGTGGTGCACGAAGTATTCGGCGATGTCGCCCATCACTTTGAGCGAGAACTCGGTGCTGAAGATGCAGGTGTTCTGGCCCTGGTCTTCTTTCAGGATGTCGGCTTGCACCGTGCCGCGCACGTTCTCTTTCACCCAGGCGCTGATCTTCTGCGCTTCGTCATCAGTCGGCTCGCGGCCGTTGTCGGCCTCGAACTTGTCGAGGTTCTGGTCGATCGCGGTATTCATGAACATCGCCAGGATCGTCGGCGCCGGGCCGTTGATCGTCATGCTGACCGACGTCGCCGGGTTCGTCAGGTCGAAGCCGCCGTAGAGCACCTTCATGTCGTCCAAGGTTGCGATGCTCACGCCCGAGTTGCCGACCTTGCCGTAGATGTCGGGCCGCACCGCCGGGTCGTTGCCGTACAGCGTGACCGAGTCGAACGCGGTGCTCAGGCGCTTGGCGGCCATGCCCGCGCTGAGCAGCTTGAAGCGAGTGTTGGTGCGAAAGGCGTCACCCTCGCCTGCGAACATGCGTGTCGGGTCTTCGCCCTCGCGCTTGAAGGCGAAGGTGCCGGCGCTGTACGGGAAGCTGCCGGGCACGTTGTCGAGCATCAGCCACTTCAAGATTTCGCCGTGGTCTTCGTAGGTGGGAAGCGCCACCTTGCGCACCTTGGTGCCGCTGAGCGACTGCGTGGTGAGTGCGGTGCGAATTTCCTTGTCGCGGATCTTCACCACGTACTCGTCACCTGCGTACGCCTGCTGCATCTGCGGCCACATCGCGAGCAGCTTCTTCGCGCCGGCATCGAGCCGCGCTTCGCGCTGTTCGGCCAGGTTGATCGCGGCTTCGGCGGCGCGTGGTTTGTCGGGCTTGCCTTCGGTGAGCATGGCCGCCGCCGCGCGCAGTTGCTGGATCTCGCGCGCCAGCCGGGCCTGCGCGCGGGCGCGTGCCTTGTAGCCGCGCACGGTGTCGGTGATGTCGGCCAGGTAGCGCACGCGCGCGCCGGGCACGATCGGCACCTGGTGCGTGCTGTGGCGCGTGGCGACGGCCGGCAGCGTGCCCTGGCCGACCTTCAGGCCGCCCTCGGCCAGGCGCGGCAGCAGCGCTTTGTACAGCGCCGTCACGCCGTCGTCGTTGAAGCGGCTGGCCATGGTGCCGAACACCGGCATCTCGTCGGGCCGTTTGCCCCAGGCCTCTTTGTTGCGCTGCACTTGCTTGGCCACGTCACGCAGTGCGTCGGCGGCGCCCTTGCGGTCGAACTTGTTGATCGCCACGAACTCGGCAAAGTCGAGCATGTCGATCTTCTCGAGCTGGCTGGCGGCGCCGAACTCGGGTGTCATCACGTACATCGGCACATCGACCAGCGGCACGATCGCCGCGTCGCCCTGGCCGATGCCCGAGGTCTCGACCACGATCAGGTCGAAGCCGGCGCACTTGCACGCGGCCAGCACGTCGGGCAGGGCCTGGCTGATCTCGCTGCCGAAGTCGCGTGTGGCCAGGCTGCGCATGAACACGCGCTGGCCGGCTGCCCACGGAGAGATGGCGTTCATGCGGATTCGATCGCCCAGCAGTGCGCCACCGCTCTTTCGGCGCGATGGGTCGATGCTGATCACGGCGATACGCAATCCGTCGTTCTGGTCCAGCCGCAGGCGGCGGATCAACTCATCGGTGAGCGACGACTTGCCGGCGCCGCCGGTGCCGGTGATGCCCAGCACCGGTGTGCGCGCTTTCGCGGCCTCGGTGTGCAGCGCGGACTTGATGGCTTCGCTCGCCTTGCCGTTTTCAAGCGCGGTGATCAGCTGCGCCAGCGCGCGCCAGCGCGCCTCGGTCTGGCCCTGGATCGCCGCCAGCGACTTCGGCGCGTACACCGACAGATCCTGGTCGGCGCGCATCACCATCTCGCCGATCATGCCGGCCAGGCCCATGCGCTGGCCGTCTTCGGGGCTGTAGATGCGGCTCACGCCGTAGCCTTGCAGCTCGGCGATCTCGCTCGGCACGATCACGCCGCCGCCGCCACCGAAAACCTGAATGTGCGCGCCGCCGCGGTCCTTCAGCAGGTCGACCATGTACTTGAAGTACTCCACATGGCCGCCCTGGTAGCTGCTGATCGCGATGCCCTGCACGTCTTCCTGCAGCGCCGCGGTCACCACCTCGTCGACCGAGCGGTTGTGGCCCAGGTGGATCACCTCGGTGCCCATGCCCTGCAGGATGCGCCGCATGATATTGATGGCTGCGTCGTGCCCATCGAACAGGCTCGCGGCGGTGACGAAGCGCACCTTGTGCGTCGGGCGGTAGTTGGCCAGGGCCTTGAATTCTGCAGACAGGTCGGTCACAAGTGTCTCCGGGTTCTTGTTTGATCGGCGCGCGCGGTGCGGCGAGCCGTCACTCCACTCGAATCTTGGCCAATGCCGGGTCGCCGGGCGGATAGGCGAGCTTCAGCTTCAGCAGCGCCTCTTTCAGCACGGTGGCGATCATCAGGTTGCGGTGGGTCTTCGAGTCGGCCGGCACGATGGTCCACGGTGCCCAGGGCGTGCCGGTGGCGGTGATGGCATCGGCATAGGCTTTCTGGTAGGCGTCCCACTGCTTGCGCACCTCCAGGTCGCCGGCCGAGAACTTCCAGTGTTTGGTGGGGTCGTCGAGCCGCTCCTGCAGCCGAACCCGCTGTTCGTCCTTCGAGATGTGAAGCATGAACTTCAGCACCACCGTGCCGGTTTCGGTCAGCAGGCGCTCGAAGTCATTGATGTGGGCATAACGCTGTTGGGTTTGCTCGGGCGTGATCCAGCCGTTGACCACCGGCACCAGCACGTCTTCGTAGTGGCTGCGGTTGAACACCGTCACTTCGCCGAGTGCAGGCACCTGTTGGTGGATGCGCCACAGGTAGTCGTGCGCGCGCTCCCCGTCAGAGGGCGCCTTCCAGCCGACGCTGTGCACACCCAAGGCGCTCATCTGCCCGAACACGCCGCGGATCGTGCCGTCCTTGCCGCTCGTGTCGGTGCCCTGCAACACCACGAGCAGCTTGTAACGATGGTCCGCGTAGAACAGGTTCTGCAACGCGTCGAGTTCCAGTGCCAGGGCATCGACAGCGGCTTTGTCCTCGGCCTTGTTACCGCTGGAAAAGGGCTTGGCCGCGGGGTCCACGCGCGCCAGGTCGAAAGCCTTGGGCGTGCCCTTGCCCGCAAGTTTGCCGGCGAGCGCGGTGCTGTGCTGGTAGTCGGACAGGTGGGGGGTGTCTTTGGCCAAGCTGCCTCCGGTGCGGGTGCGGTCAATGTTCGGTCAATTGACGTATACGTCAATCGCGAGTGTATCGCCAGCCGATGCCGCGGGGCATCGCGACGGTCATCCGCCGGCCTTGTCTGCCCGGCTCGCACCCGTGCGAACACCCATCGCGGCGGCGGCGTTTGACGGCACAATCGCGCCCGTGAGGGTGCGGTGGTCGCCAGAGCCGGCGCGGGCGGTGCGTGGCGCGGTGTGCCATCAGGAGCTTTTTGTGGACAGACCGATCATTCCGATCAAGACGCCGGCGGGGCTGGCCGAGATGAGCAACCGGCAGCGCCGCATCAGCCAGCGCCATCGCACGATGCTGCTGCTGGTGGACGGCAAGCGCACCGAGGCGCAGGTGCGCGAGCTGTCGGCGCAAGCTGGCGTGCCGGGCATCTGCTTCGATGAACTGCTGGGTCTGGGCTTGATCGCTGCGCCACAGCCCGAGGCCAAAGTCGGCGTACCGGCCCCGGCCACGATTGGCGCTTCGCCGGGCTTGCTGCCGACGGAAGCCAACAGCGGTTTCGGCGAAGACTCGGAGCTGCCCGCTTCGCGCACCTTGCCGCCCGAATCGATCTTCAGCGACACCGGCCTCGGCCACGCTGCCCCGTCGTCCTGGCTGCCCACCGAGCCGGAAGAAAACACCACCGGCGACGACGTGCTCGAGCGTGCCCGCGAGATGCTGCTGCGTGCGGTGCGCGTGGAAGCGCCGGTGGCCGGCTCGCTGACGATCTTCCGCTTGCGCCGCGCGCGCAGCCGCGCCGAGCTCGAGCAGCTGATCGAAGAGGTGGCCCTGCGAATCGGCAAACCGCCGCACTCGCTGGTGGCCGAGCAGACGTTGCGGCGCGTGCGCAACGTGCTCGATGGCCGCGATACGTCGCCGGCACCGCTATGAGCCGCGCCGCTTTGCAGGCCGAGGAGCTCCATTGAGTTTCCTCGCCATCGACATCGGCAACACGCGCCTGAAGTGGGCGCAGTACGCGTCGCCACAAGCGGGCGCAGTGCTGATCGCGCAGGGCGCCGTGTTTCTCGAGACGATCGACAGCCTGGCGGACAACGAGTGGAAAGGCCTCGTGCCGCCGGCCAGCATGCTGGGTTGCGTGGTGGCCGGCGAGAGCGTGAAACGGCGCGTCGAAGAGCAACTCGAACTGTGGGACCTGACGCCGCGCTGGGTGGTCTCGTCAAGCCACGCCTGTGGCGTGACCAATGGCTACGACCACCCGAACCGGCTCGGCGTGGACCGCTGGGTTGCGCTGATCGGCGCGCGCCAACGCGTGCTGGCCGGCGGCACGCCGCGCCCGGCGCTGGTGGTGATGGTGGGCACGGCGGTGACGGTCGATGCGCTCGACGCGAGCGGCCGTTTCCTCGGCGGGCTGATCCTGCCCGGCTTCGGCTTGATGCTGCGTGCGCTCGAGATGGGCACCGCAGGGCTGAAGGCGCCCACCGGCGATGTGATCGACTTCCCCACCAATACCAGCGACGCGCTGATGAGCGGCGGTGCCGACGCGATTGCCGGTGCCGTGGAGCGCATGCACCGCAAGCTGCGCGCGCGCAGCGGCGAAGACCCGGTGCTGCTGATGACCGGCGGCGCCGCGGTGAAGCTGGCGCCCATCACCGACCTGGCGTTCGAAACGGTCGACACCCTGATCTTCGAAGGCCTGCTGCAACTGCAGTCGCACCGCCTCGCACTCTGACCTTGCCCTGAACTACAGGATGTAGCGCGACAGGTCCTCGTTCTTCGCCAGTTCGGCCAGCTTGGCGTTCACGGTCTCGGCGTCGATCACCACGGTCTGGCCGCCGCGGTTGGGCGCGTCGAAGCTGATCTCGTCGAGCAGCCGCTCCATCACGGTGGACAGGCGCCGCGCGCCGATGTTCTCGGTGCGCTCGTTCACGTCGAAGGCAATCTGCGCCAGTCGCCGGATCGCGTCGGGCTGGAACTCCAAGGTCACGCCTTCGGTGGCGAGCAGCGCGTGGTACTGCTTGACCAGGCTGGCGTGCGTCTGCGTCAAGATGGCCTCGAAGTCGTCGACGCTCAGCGAGCCCAGTTCCACGCGGATCGGAAAGCGCCCCTGCAGCTCCGGGATCAGGTCGCTCGGCTTGCTCAGGTGGAACGCACCCGATGCGATGAACAGGATGTGATCCGTCCGGACCATGCCGTACTTGGTGTTCACCGTGGTGCCCTCCACCAGCGGCAGCAGGTCGCGTTGCACGCCCTGGCGCGACACGTCGGCGCCGCTGCTCTCGGAGCGCGAGGTCACCTTGTCGATCTCGTCGATGAAAACGATGCCGTTCTGCTCGGCGTTGTTCAGCGCGGCCTGCTTGATGTCGTCTTCGTTCAGCAGCTTCGCGGCTTCTTCGTCGATCAGGTGCTTCAGCGCCTCGCTGATCTTGAACTTGCGCGCCTTGCGTTTCTGGCCGCCGACGTTGGCGAACATGCCCTTCAACTGCTCGGCCATTTCTTCCATGCCGGCCGGGCCCATGATCTCCAGCGTGGGCTTGGCGTCGGCCACGTCGATCTCAATTTCCTTGTCGTCGAGCACACCTTCGCGCAGGCGCTTGCGCATGACCTGGCGGGCGGTGTTGTCGGTCGCGGGCGTGGCCACGGCTTGGCCGAGCTCGGAGACTGCCGTTCGCGGCGGCGGCACCAGGATGTCGAGGATGCGGTCCTCCGCCGCGTCTTCGGCGCGCGCGCGCTGGCGTTTCATCTGCACGCTGCGCTCCTGCTTCACCGCCATGTCGAGCAGGTCGCGGATGATCGAATCGACGTCCTTGCCCACGTAGCCGACTTCGGTGAACTTGGTCGCTTCGACCTTGATGAACGGCGCGTCGGCCAGTTTGGCCAGGCGGCGCGCGATCTCGGTCTTGCCCACGCCGGTGGGGCCGATCATCAAGATGTTCTTCGGCGTGATTTCGCCGCGCATCGGCTCGGGCACCTGCTGGCGCCGCCAGCGGTTGCGCAGCGCAATCGCCACCGCACGCTTGGCGCTGGCCTGGCCGACGATGTGGCGGTCGAGTTCGGAGACGATCTCCTGCGGGGTCATGCTCATCTCACAAGACCTCGATGGTGTGGTTCTGGTTCGTGTAGATGCACAGTTCGCCGGCAATCACGAGCGACTGCTTGACGATGTCCACCGGCGCCATCTGCGTGTGTTCCAGCAGCGCGCGTGCCGCCGCGTGCGCGTAGCTGCCGCCCGAGCCGATCGAGACGATGCCCAGTTCGGGCTCCAGCACGTCACCGTTGCCGGTGATGATCAGCGAGGTTTCCTTGTCGGCCACCGCGAGCATGGCTTCGAGCCTGCGCAGCACGCGGTCGGTGCGCCAGTCCTTGGTCAGCTCGATGGCGGCGCGCACCAGGTGGCCCTGGTGTTTTTCGAGCTTGGACTCGAATCGCTCGAACAAGGTGAACGCATCGGCGGTGGCGCCGGCAAAACCGGCCAGCACCTGATCGCGAAACAGCTTGCGCACCTTGCGTGCGGTGGACTTGACGACGATGTTGCCCAAGGTCACCTGTCCGTCGCCGCCAAGCGCTACGAGGTTGCCGCGCCGCACGCTGACGATCGTCGTGCCGTGGTAGTTTTCCATGGGGATGAGATGCGGACGATGGCATCCGCTTCAACTGTGGCCTGACAGTCTAGCCGCACAGCCCGGCACGGCACCGCGCGCGCCGCGGGCTCAGACCGTGCGGACCTTGACCTTGGCGTGCTCGTTGATGCCCATCGCGCCGAAGAACAGCGCCACCAGGCGGTGCGACTCGAGGAAGGTCACTACCCGGTTCTCGCTGCGCCGCGCCAGCACCCAGTTGAGCAGGTCGCCGGCAGCAATGAAGTCGACCCGGATGAGGCGCACGCACGAGACGTTGACGATCGAAGAGTCGCCCAGCTCGGCATCCATCTTGCGCAGGGTCGGGCTGATGTCACCGACCAGCTGGCCGGACAGGTCGAAGCTGGCCACCGCCGCCAGGGCGCCGTCGGCGGTGTTCTGCGACTCGACAAAACCGGTCGACACGTCGGTCACCGGGGGCAGCGGCGGCGGCAAGGTGGTGTTGTGGTTGGCGCCGATCACCCGGGCGGTGCACACGGCGCGCTCCCAGGAAGGCGGCGAGACTTCGTAGGTCACGCAGTAGTCGATCGCCGTTTCATCGAACTGGTCGGGCCGGTTGGTCATGCGCAGCGCGTCCAGGCGCAGCTGCCAGTAAGCCGGGTCGGCGTCACGTACGCCCGTGGGCGAGGTGTCCTGCAACACGGTGAACAGACGTTCGCCACCGAGCCACTGCATCTCGAGCTTCTGGCCGATCCATTTGCGGAACAACTCGCTCATGCGGGCGCAGCCTTCGGCGTCGATACCTTTCAGCGCACCCCAGTCGAAGACCCAGGGCAGCGGCATCTGCAGGCTTTGCGACGACAGCTTGGCGACCACGTCGGCGTCTACATAAGCCGGGCAGACCCAGCCGACCTGGCCGACGATGCGCGACGACCTGGGCCGCTCGTCGCTGGTGGCTTCGGCCACCATGCGGGGCATTGAATACCACTGCGGGGCCGACCAGCCGAACTGCTGGGCGTAGTCAAGTGCCAGGCTCTCGAACTTGTGCTGCTGGCCGATGGCACGGTACAGGTCGAACAGCACCAGCCAGGTTTCCGCGTGCTGGGCGCGCTTGCCGGCTGTGCCGGTCAGCGTCGCCAGCGCGTGTTCGCACTGTTCGAAGTCGGCGTTAGCGAAGGCGATCACCGCTTCGTCCAGGTCCGGGTCGTGCACGACGTCGCTGACCTCGACATTGAATCCCTTGTCGGGTGGGGCGCGCAACGGTTCCAGTTTCGGCGGCGGGGCTGCCGGAGCGCCGCCGTGGGTGCCGACCTGTGTTCCCATATTGCCACGCTGGCCCGTCTCGGCGCCATCACGGCTCGGCCGCGTGGGCTGGAAACCCGACACGCGGCCACCGCCTTGTGCCGGCGCGGCTGCAGCCTGGGCAGCGGCCACCGACGGGGCGGCCGCTGCCGGGGCGCCAACCCCGGTCGGGCCGTCCATCGCGGCCGGCTGCGTCGGCGCGCTGTAAAAATCGGGTGCGCGGCGTTGCGAGTTGGCGGCATAACCGTCGCCCACCATCTGCTGCTCGATCTGGTCGATCTTGGCCTTCACGCCGCTGTCGGCACGGGCCAGGCTGTCGGTCGGGCGAACTTCGGAATCGTCGATCCGAGACGAACCGCCCAGCGCCGCCAGTTGTTCGCTCGACAAACCTTCACGGCGCACGCGGCGCAGCATGTCGAGCTCGCGCTTGCGCACGAAGTCGTTGCGGCGCTTGCGCTCGATCATCGCCTTCAGCTCGGTCTTGGCGGACTCGGTTTCGCGCGCCTGGTCGGAGGGCGCGGTCAACTCGGCCCATTCCGTGGCCGGGTTGGCCACGAACTTGACCATCTTGCGAAAAAAGCTGGGGGTGTCTTTGGATTCCGACATGGCGGGGGGCCGAGGGCGGCCCGTCAATCGCCGAACATCTTCTGCTTGAGTTCGCGCCTTTGTTGGGCTTCAAGAGACAGTGTAGCGGTGGGTCGAGCGATCAAGCGGCCCAGCCCGATGGGTTCGCCGGTTTCGTCACAGAAACCATAGTCGCCCGATTCGATGCGCCCCAGCGACTGTGAAATCTTCTTCAAAAGCTTGCGCTCGCGGTCGCGCGTACGCAACTCCAGCGCGTGTTCTTCCTCGATGGTCGCGCGGTCGGCCGGGTCCGGCACGATGGAGGTGTCCTCGCGCAGGTGTTCAGTGGTTTCGCCGGCGTTGTTGAGCAGGTCGTCTTTCAGGCGCTGCAAGGTAACGCGGAAGAACTCGAGCTGCTTGTCGTTCATGTACTCGGCTTCTGGCATGGCCAGCAGCTCGGCTTCGGTCAGGTCGCGGCCGGCTTTGCCTTTCCAGGCATTGGCCAGTTTCGGGTCGGACAGGTGCGTTTGCTTGGGCGTGTCGAGTTCGAGGTTGTTCATTTGCCGGGTCGGCGGACGCGGCGGGGCAAAGCGGTCGGCAAAACGCGATGTCGGCGCAGGCAGCGGCGCCTGGGCGGGCGCCACGGCCGCCGCCTTGCCGCCCTGGCGACCGGCAGACTTCTTGATCACCGGCGCTGGCACCGGCGCGGCCGGCTTGGGGGCGGCGACGATGGGAGCGACAGCGGCAACGGACTTGACCTCTTTAGGGGCGATGGTTTTCACAGGTGGCTTGGCCGCAGGTTTGGGGGTTGTCTTGGCCGCCGGTTTGGTGGCAGCCGGCTTGGGGGCGGGGGTGTGCGCCTTGGGCGCAGGTTTGGCCGGAGCGGGGCGCGCTTTCTCGGCTGGCTTGGCGGCTGCCTTCGCGGCGGGGGGGTTGGTACCCAGTTTGGCGCCAGGTTTTGCGGCCGCTTTGGGCGGGGGCGATTTCGCCTTCGTGGCGGGCTTTTTCGGGGCAGCCTTGGAGGCCGGGATTTTGCTCAACTGAGTCTCCTCGCAACGGCGGTGTGACCTCCTGAAAGAGGGCTGGGCGCCATGGCACTGCGGTGTCGGCCGCCGCGGATTGTAGCCACGTTGTCAGGGGTCTCAGACACAAGAACGAGGCGCTTGTCACGGGCCTGCGCGGTACACCGCCACAGGGGCTGCCGAACCCGCCGCACGCGCTCGTCGGGGGGCCAGCCGGCCCAGCGCCCGGCTCAGACCAGACATTGCTCCAGACCCTGCAGGAAGATGTCCCGCGGCAGGTCCAGCCCGATGAACACCATCTTGCTGGTCTTCTTCTCGCCCGGCATCCATTTGGGCCCCAGGTCGCTGCCCATCAGCTGGTGCACGCCCTGGAAGATGACCTTGCGGTCGGTGCCCTTCATGTTCAGTACGCCTTTGTAACGAAGCATCTTGGGGCCGTAGACCTGCACGATGGCGCCCAGAAAGTCTTCCAGCTTGGCCGGCTGGAAGGCCTTGTCGGAGCGGAACACGAAGGACTTCACGTCGTCGTCGTGGGCGTGGTGGTGCGGGTGGTCGCAATGTTCGCCGTGCTCGTGGTCGTGGTGTTCATGGTCATGGCCGGCATGCGGGTCGGCGTTCAGGAACTCCGG
>JANMYQ010000141.1:0-11623 GCA_031382215.1 Methylibium sp. | reverse complement strand
TGCGCGGCGTCGTAGTTGGGCGCCTTGCCGCCGCGCAGGATCACGTGGCAGTCGGGGTTGCCCTTGGTCTCGACGATCGCGACCTGGCCGTTCTTGTGCACCGACAAAAAGTGGTGCGGCCTGGCCGCCGCCTGGATCGCGGCGATCGCGATCGGATGTTGCCGTCGGTGCCATTCTTGAAGCCGATCGGCGCGCTCAAGCCCGACGCCAATTCGCGGTGCACCTGGCTCTCGGTCGTGCGCGCGCCAATCGCGCCCCAGGCGATCAGGTCGCCCAGGTACTGCGGCGAGATCACGTCGAGAAACTCGCTGCCGGCAGGCATGCCGAGCCGGTTGATCTCGAGCAGCAACTGGCGGCCCATGCGCAGGCCTTCGTCGATGCGGTAGGTCTCGTCCAGGTACGGGTCGTTGATCATGCCCTTCCAGCCGACGGTGGTGCGCGGCTTCTCGAAGTACACGCGCATCACGATCTCCAGCGTGTCCTTGTACTTGTCGCGCTGCACTTTGAGCTTGCGCGCGTACTCGAGCGCGGCGGCCGGGTCGTGGATCGAACACGGCCCCATGATCAGCAGCAACCTGTCATCTTTGCGCTGCATGATGTTGCGGATGGCAGCGCGCGTGTCGCCGATCAGCGCCTCCACCGCCGTGCCGGCGATCGGGAAGAAGCGGATCAGGTGCTCCGGCGGCGGCAGCGGCGTCACGCCCGCGATCCTCTCATCGTCGGTGCGGCTGGTGCGTTCGCTGAGCGCATAACGCCCCTCGCCGAGGCGGTTGGTGGAGGTGGGCATGGCTGATGGCTCCTGCTGAAAGTACTGAAAAATCATGACAAAACAGAGACCAAAAAAAACCGCCGGGGGTGCCCGGCGGTTTGTCGAAGATTTTGTGCGCTGTCTGTCTGCCTACGCCTTCATCTCTCCGGCCGCCGAGCGGTGCGAGAACCAGAAGTACGCAAAAAAGTAGGCACGGGATTGCATGGGGCGCAAATGTAGCACGGCCGGCGGCGTAAGCTGCCACGCACCCAATAACAAGGAGACACGCGATGACAGCCACCCCTGCAGCGCTGCAGCGCGAACGCATCGACGCCGTGCTGGCCCTGGCCGCCGAGCGGCTCGCACCGACCCAGCGGCCCGCGGTCCAGGCCTTCGGGCGCGAGTACTTTCGCCGACTGGACACCGAAGACCTGCTCGCACGCACACAAGAAGACCTGCTCGGCGCGCTGCTGTCGCACTGGCAGTTCGGCGCCAAACGCCAACCCGGCCAGACGCTGGTGCGCGTGCTGAGCCCCACCGTTGCCGACAACGGCTGGGCCTCGCGCCATTCGGTGATCGACATCGTCAACGACGACATGCCCTTCCTGGTGGATACCACCACGATGGAGATCAACCGCCAGGGCCTGACCCTGCACCTGATCGTGCACCCGATCTTCGCCGTCGAGCGCAGCGCGCAGGGCCAGCTGCAATCGATCAAGCCGCGCAGCGAAGCGCCCGATGCCCCGCAAGCAGCGCGCGAATCGTGGATGCACATCGAGGTCGACAGGCTGGTCGACCCGCAGCAGCGCGCCGAGCTGCTGGCCGGCATCGAGCGTGTGCTGGCCGACGTGCGCGCCGCGGTGGAAGACTGGAAGCCGATGACTGAGCAACTGCGCCTGGCCACCACCGAGCTCGAAGCCGCGCCGGTGCCCCCGCCCGCCCTGACCGCGGCGCAGAAAGACGAGAGCCTGGCCTTCTTGCGCTGGCTCGCCGACGACCACATGACCTTGCTGGGCTACCGCTGCCACGACCTCGTCGGCACCGACGCGGGTGATGCGCTGCGCCTGGTCGGCGGCAGCGGGCTGGGCCTGCTGCGCGAGACGGCGCAGGAAAAGCTGTCGGCCAGCTTCTCTGCGCTGCCGGCCAACGCCCGCGCACTGGCCCGCGCGCCGGCGCCGCCGCTGATCATCACCAAGGCCAACACCCGCTCCACCGTGCACCGCGCCGGCTACACCGACTACGTGGGCATCAAGCGCTTCAACGCCGCCGGCGAAGTGGTCGGCGAACACCGTTTCATCGGCCTGTTCACGTCCACCGCCTACAGCGCGCGGGTGTCGGAAACGCCGCTGCTGCGCGGCAAGGTGGCCCACATCGCCAGCCGTGCCGGCCTGCCGCCCGGCGGCCACCTGGCCAAAGCGCTGCAGCACATTCTGGAAACCTACCCGCGCGACGACCTGTTCCAGATTTCCGACGACGAGCTGCACGACACCGCCCTCGGCATCCTGGCGCTCGGCGAGCGCCAGCGCCTGCGCCTGTTCGTCTGCCGCGACCCGTTCGACCGCTTCGTCTCGTGCCTGGTCTACGTGCCGCGCGAGGCCTACTCCACCGACCTGCGCATCAAGTTCCAGCGCATCCTGGTGGCAGCGTTCGGCGGCAGCAGCGCCGAGTTCGACGTGCAGTTGAGCGACGCGGTGCTCGCGCGCATCCACTTCACGGTGCGCACCACGCCGGGCCAGGTGCCGGCGGTGGACCGCAAGGAGGTCGAAGCGCAACTGGCCAGTGCCGCACGCCGCTGGGACGATGAGTTGCGAGATGCATTGATCGAAGCCGAAGGCGAGGCGCGCGGCTTGGCGCTGTTCAAACGTTGGGCGGCCGGCTTCCCGCTCGGCTACCGCGAGCGCGTGAGCGCACGCGCGGCCGTACCCGACGTCCTCAAGATCGCCGGCTTGACCGCCAGCGAACCGTTGGCCCTGGCGTTGTACCGCCCGCTCGGCGCCGAACCGGGCGCGCTCGGCTTCAAGGTCTACCGGCTGGGCGGCACGGTGATCCTGTCGGACAGCCTGCCGATGCTCGAACACATGGGCGTGCGCGTGCTCGGCGAGAACAACCACCGCATCGGCGAGGGGGGTGACGCGAGCCAGACCGTCTCATTCCACGACTTCGAGCTACAGGCCACGGTGTCCGACGATATCGAGCCCGAAGCCCTGGCGCGCCTGTTCGAAGACACCTTCGCGCGCGTGTTCCGCGGCGACGTGGAGAACGACGACTTCAACCGCCTGGTGCTGCGGGCCGGCTTGTCGACCGACGAAATCGTGGTGCTGCGCGCCTATGCCAAGTACCTGAAGCAGATCGGCTTCCCGCTGTCGCAGTCGGCCATCGAAGCGACGCTGGCAGCGCAGCCGCGCATCGCGCGCATGCTGGTGGGCCTGTTCAAGCTGCGCTTCGACCCGAAGGCGCACGACGCCACCGGCGCCGCCGCACAGGTCAATGCGATCGAGAAAGCGCTCGAAAAGGTCAGCAACCTGCAGGAAGACCGCGGGCTGCGCCAGTTGCTGGCGTTGGTGCAGGCCACCTTGCGCACCAACTTCTGGCGGACCGGCACCGGTCATTCGGGCGCCGCCGGGCCGCGCCGCAGTTTCCTCAGCTTCAAGTTCGACTCGGCTTTGGTGCCCGGCCTGCCCGAGCCGCGGCCGCTGTATGAAATTTCGGTCTATTCGCCCCGCTTCGAAGGCATTCACCTGCGTGGCGGCAAGGTGGCGCGCGGCGGGCTGCGTTGGTCGGACCGAGCCGAAGACTTCCGCACCGAGGTGCTCGGGCTGGTGAAGGCGCAGATGGTGAAGAACACCGTCATCGTGCCGGTGGGCAGCAAGGGCGGCTTCGTGCTGAAGAAGGCGCCGCCTTCTGGTCCCACACCCGCAGACCGCGACGCCTACATGAAGGAAGGCATCGCCTGCTACCAGGACTACCTGCGCGCGCTGCTCGACCTGACCGACAACCTCAGCAGCGGCCAGAACGTGCCGCCGCCCCACGTGGTGCGGGTCGACGGCGACGACCCTTACCTGGTGGTGGCAGCCGACAAAGGCACGGCCACCTTCAGCGACTACGCCAACGCGGTGAGCGCTGAATACGGCCACTGGCTCGGCGACGCGTTCGCCTCCGGCGGCAGCGTGGGCTACGACCACAAGGTGATGGGCATCACCGCGCGCGGCGCCTGGGAGAGCGTGAAGCGCCACTTCCGCGAAATCGGCGTGGACACGCAGAGCGCGCCGTTCACGGTGGTCGGCGTGGGCGACATGTCGGGCGACGTGTTCGGCAACGGCATGCTGCTGTCCAAGCACATCAAGTTGCTCGCGGCGTTCGATCACCGTCACGTTTTCATCGACCCGAGCCCCGACCCTGCTGCCTCGTTCGCCGAACGCGAGCGCCTGTTCAAGCTGCCGCGCTCGTCGTGGATGGACTACGACCACGCGCTCGTCTCGGCCGGCGGCGGCGTGTGGGCGCGCACCGAAAAGTCGATCCCGATCTCGCCGCAGGCGCAGGCGGCGCTGGGCATCACCACCACCAAACTCACCCCGACCGAACTGCTCAGCGCGATCCTGAAGGCGCCGGCCGACCTGCTCTACAACGGCGGCATCGGCACCTACATCAAGGCCAGCAGCGAGACGCATGCCGACGTGGGCGACCGCGCCAACGACGCCTTGCGAATCAACGGCAACGAGCTGCGCTGCAAGGTGGTCGCCGAAGGCGGCAACCTGGGTTGCACGCAACGCGGGCGCATCGAAGCGGCGCTGAACAGCGTTCGTATCAACACCGACGCGATCGACAACTCGGCCGGGGTGGATACGTCCGACCACGAAGTCAACATCAAGATCCTGCTCGGCCTGGCCATCAGCGACGGCGAGATGACCCTGAAGCAGCGCAACACCCTGCTGCCGAAGATGACCGACGACGTGGCCGCGCTGGTGCTGCGCGACAACTACTTCCAGACCCAGGCGCTGTCCATCGCCGGGCGCCAGGGCGTGGCGCTGATCGACCAGCAGGGCCGCTTCATCCGCTTCCTCGAACGCATCGGCCAGCTCAACCGCACGATCGAATACCTGCCCACCGACGACCAGCTCAAAGAACGCAAGCTGCGCGGCGTCGGCCTCACCAGCCCGGAGATGGCGGTGCTGCTGGCCTACAGCAAGATGTGGCTGTCCGACGAGCTGATGGCGTCGGACGTGCCCGAAGACGCGTGGATCGGCCAGGCGCTGGAGCGCTATTTCCCGGCGCTGCTGCGCGACAAGTACGGCGCCTACATTCCGCGCCACCCGCTCAAGCGCGAGATCATCGTCACGCACGTGCTCAACAGCATGGTCAACCGCGTGGGTTCGACCTTTGTGCACCGCTTGAGCGAATCGACCGGCGCCAAACCAGCGCAGATCGTGCGCGCCTACCTGGCCACGCGCGAGGTGTTCGGTTACGTGCCGCTGTGGCAGCGCATCGAAGCGCTCGACAACCGCGTTCCCGACGCAGTGCAGGCGCAGATGATCAACGAACTCGGCCGCCTGGGCACCCACGCGACGATGTGGTTCCTGCGCTCGCGCCGGCTGGCCGAGCCGATGGAGCAGGTGGTCAAGCGCTTTACGCCGGCGGTCGAGGCCTTGCGCGCGCGGCTGGCCGCCGAAGGGCCGACCTCGGTGCGCGCCAGTGCCTGGCTGGAGGCCGGTGCGCCCGATGACGTGGTGCGCGACGTGCTGTGCGCCGACGGCCTGTTCGCCGCGCTCGACATTGCCGAGATCGCCGACACCACCCAGCGCCCGATCGCCGAAGTGAGCGACGTGCACGCCGGCCTGGGCCAGCGCCTGGGCCTGGCCAACCTGCGCCGCCAGATCGACACCCTGGCAGCCGACAGCTACTGGCAGACGCAAGCCAAGCTGGCTCTCGGCGACGACCTGGCCGGCCTGCAGCGCTCGATCGCACACGACGTGGTGAGCCACGGCCAGGGCGACGCAGCGCAGATGCTGGCCGCCTGGGAACAGCGCAACCAGCAGGCGCTGGAGCGGGCGCAGCGTTTGCTGGCGGAGTTGGGCGACGCGAAGGGGGTGGACCTGGCGATGGTGTCGGTGGCACTGCGCGAATTGCGCAACCTCGCCTGAGCTGGCGGGCCTGTTCTAACGGGCCTGAACTAACGCGCTGCGGTGCGCCAGCTCGGCGCGTCAGAGCGCCGCGGCCATGGCGGGATCTCGAACTGCGGCAGCTCCTGCAGGCGAAAGCTCAGCAGGATGCACAACGTCGGCACGTGGTACAGCAGCACCCACATCGGGCTGGCGGCGACGTCGAAGCGCGGCAGTGCGAGCACGGTGATGACCAGCAGCACCGGCGTCATGATCGGGATGGCGCGCCGGAACACGACACCGCGGCGCGCCGCCACATGCCGTTCGTGAAAGCGGCCCGGCCGCTCGGCCAAGGTCAACGCCAGGTGCGCCGCGGCCAGATCCAGCGCGGCTTCGGCGCTCTGCGTTCGCCGCGCCGCACCACCGCGCAGCCGCATCTTGCTCGACCAGTGCGCGGGCTTGCGAATCAGCCGCGCCCAGTCCCAGCCGAGCACGGCGAGCAGGTCTTCCGGCAGCGCAAGCGTGTCGCCGGGGGTGGACTGCGACAACACGATGTCGGCCGACACACCGCGCACCGCCGAGACGGTCATCGTGAGGCTCAGGCCCTCGGCCTGCACAGTTCCGCGGCGCAACACCGGCACCGCGCTGCCTTCAAGCGCGTAGCTGCGCGCGACCAACCATCCCGGCCCGGCGCGGAACTGAAGCGGCGGCGGCACGGCGTCCACCCGCGCGAGCAAGGCCGCCGGCTCCGGCCCCATGGCCTCCAGCGTGGCCTGCACACCACTCGCGTGCGTGAGCGTGCGCGTCAGGCGGAAGGTGCCGGTGCCGAAGCTGTCGAGCTGCAGTACTTCTTTCAGCGGGCCGGCGCCGGGGGTGCCGGCGGCATGCTCGGCCGGCTTGAACACCAGGCGCCGCTCCAGCCGGTTGCTCGCCGCCAGATCGACATGCCGGCCGACCCGCGCGAACGGCTCGACCAGGCCGAGGATGTCGTGGTGGGTCAGGGGTTGCGTGGGCATGGGGTCGGGGCGCGGCCGATCGTGCGGGTCGAAGGCGGCGCCGCCCACTGTACCAACGCCGAGAACTTCTCAACCGGCCGCCGGTGCGCTTGAATCGCCTTCCCGCGGCCGCACATCCCAAGTCTCCGCGCGTCTCGCGCACTCGACCGAAGCCGCCCCTCGCCGGGCCCCCATGGCCTACCTTCCGCTCGCGCTGATCTCCTCGCTGCTCCACGCCTACGTCGCCTGGCGGCTGCTGCCCGCGCTGGGCGCGCTGCCGTCAGCCCAATTCGTAATGGCGATCGTGCTGGCAATGTCGGCCGTCCTGATGCCCTGGGGCCTGCTGGCGCGGCGCGTGCGATCGCGGCGCTGGTCAGACAGGCTGAGCTGGGCCGGCCTCGGCTTGATGGGCTTGTTCTCGTCGCTGTTCGTGCTGACGGTTGGGCGCGACCTGCTGCTGTTGTTGCCGGCGCATGCGGTGCTGGCCTTCGCGCCGGGTGCGTTCGATGCGCAGGTGTTGGCGCTGTGGTCGGCTGCGGCGGTGGCGCTGGCGGCTGTCGCGATCACGCTGGTCGGGCTGTGGAACGCGCGCCGCACGGCCGCAGTGGTGGTGGTCGAGGTGCCGATCCGCGACCTGCCGGCCGCGCTGCACGGCTTCAGCATCGCGCAGATCAGCGACATCCACATCGGCCCGACGATCAAGCGCGGTTACCTGCAGTCCATCGTCGACGCGGTCAACGCGCTCGACGCCGACATGGTGGCCGTGACCGGCGACCTGGTGGACGGCAGCGTGGCCGACCTGGGCCACCACGTGGCGCCGCTGGCCACGCTGAACTCGCGTCACGGCACCTACTTCGTGACCGGCAACCACGAGTACTACTCGGGCGCGCATGCCTGGATCGTCGAGTTGCGCCGCCTCGGCGTTCAGGTGCTGATGAACGAACACGTGGTGCTGGCGCACGGCGAGGCTTCGCTGCTGGTGGCCGGCGTGACCGACTACGGCGCCCACCACTTCGACCCCAGCCACCGCAGCGACCCGCAGGCCGCGTTGCACCAGGCGCCCGAGCATGCGCGCATCCGCGTGCTGCTGGCGCACCAGCCGCGCAGCGCGGCGGCGGCGGCGCTGGCGGGCTTTCACCTGCAGTTGTCGGGCCACACGCACGGCGGGCAGTTCCTGCCGTGGAACTTCCTGGTGCGCTTTCAGCAACCGTTCACCGCGGGCCTGCATCGCTTGAAGGACTTGTGGGTCTACACCAGCCGCGGCACCGGTTACTGGGGCCCGCCCAAGCGCTTCGGCGCGCCGTCGGAGATCACGCACTTGCGCTTTGTGAACGCCGCGCCTTAGCCTGGCGTCAGCGGCTACGATGCCCGGCTTCGTGAAGGACCGGGGTGTTTGAATGCGGCGAGGTCGACGAGTCTGGTGGGTGCTGCTGTGCTGCCTGTGCGAGCCGGCCTTTGGCTGGGGCGACGACGGGCACCGCATCATCGCGCTGTTGGCCGAGCCCCACCTCACGGCGCCGGTGCGCGCCAAGGTCCGGGCCCTGCTGGCCGGCGACACCAGCGGCCTCACCGGCCCGTCGTTCGCCGACCAGGCGACCTGGGCCGACAAGTGGCGCGACTCCGACCGCAACACCACCCGCGAGCGCTACGAGCGCACGCGCGAGTGGCACTACGTGAACATTCGGCTGGCCGATGCGAACATCGACGCCGCGTGCCACGGCCGCCCTGCGCTGCCCGCCGGAACCCCCGCCTCGGCCGGCCCGCCGCGGGCCTGCCTGATCGACAAGATCGATCAGTTCATCGTCGAACTGCGCGACCCCCGCACCCCGCCCGATGAACGCCGGCTGGCGCTGCAGTTCCTGCTCCACTTCATCGGCGACCTGCACCAGCCGCTGCACGCTGGAGACGATAGCGACCGCGGCGGCAACGACAAGAAGGTCCTGTTGCCCGGCTTCAACCCCGACAACCTGCATCAGTTCTGGGACACGACGGTGGTGCGCCGCCTGGGCCCGCGCCCCGAGCGCGTGGCCCGTGAGCTGAGCCGCACCATCGGCCCAGTGCAGCGGCGCGACTGGTCGCGCGGCACGCCCAGCGACTGGGCGCGCGAGTCTTACGTCGTGGCCCGGACCCGCACCTATGCCGGCCTGCCTGGACCAGGCGACGACGGCCGCCGCTCGCTGACACCCGCCTATGTGGCCGACGCCACGCAGACCGCGAAACAGCAACTGTGCAAGGCCGGCGTGCGCCTGGCGTGGGTGTTGAACACGGCGCTGCGGTAGCCGACGCCCGTCGGCAGCTTCAAGCCGGCGGAACTGCCCCCGCCCGCTGCACCCAATGCGGCAACCCCTGGGCCAGCAGCAGGGCCTCGGCGACCGGGCCCTGCAGCATCGCAACGGAGACCAGGGCGTGGTCACAGGCTGCCAATCTGCAACGCACCGGCACCCAAGCTATTGGCTAAGGCTCCCGGCACAACGACGCGGGCTGGTGCCTGATTGTTGTTCAAGCAACGCCTGCCCGAGCCGACGTTCACGGTGCTTGAGGAGCAGAGCCTCGCGGCGCCACCATTGCGGGCCGAGGTTCTTGGGTTGGTTCGGAGCCTGGGCATCCGCGAGGTCTGACGACGAAGCTTGCGAGAGAGTGAGCCGCAAGTTGAAAGAGTCAAACGTCGATATTCGCCGCCCTCAACGCATTCGTCTCGATGAAGTTCCTTCGCGGCTCCACCTCATCCCCCATCAGCATCGTGAACACCCGGTCGGCTTCGATCGCGTCGTCGATCTGCACCCTCAGCAGCCGGCGCACGGCGGGGTCCATCGTGGTTTCCCACAGCTGGCTGGGGTTCATCTCGCCCAGGCCCTTGTAGCGCTGGCGCCCGACGGCGGCTTCGGCTTGTAGCAGCAGCCAGGCCATGCCCTGGCGGAAGTCGGCGACCTTGGACTCTTTCTGGCGTTCGCCTTCGCCGCGCTTGACCACCGCGTCGCCGCTGACCAGGCCCTTGAAGGTCTTGCCGGCGGTGCTGAGCGCTTCGTAGTCGGCACCGTGCACGAAGTCGGCAGTGATCACGCTGCTCTTCACGTTGCCGTGCAGGATGCGGCTGATACGCAAGATGTGCTTTTCGGTTCGGGCGTCGAACTCGGCCGTCACTTCGGCGTCGTGCAGCGCCGCCTTTAGCTCGCTGGCCGAGGCTTCGGCGGCTTCGAGCGTGTCGAGGTTCAGCTCCAGGCCGTTGGCCATCGCGCGCAGGCCTTCAACGTCCATCCAGTTGCTCAGGCGTTCAGCCACGTTGTTGGCCAGCACGTACTGGCGCGCCAGGGTTTCGAGCGTCTCGCCCTTCAGTTCCGCAGCACCGGGCACACCGGTTTCGAGCCGCGCATCCTTCAAGGCCACCTTCAACAGGTAAGCGTCGAGCTCGGTGCCGTCTTTCAGGTACTGTTCTTCCTTGCCGAGCTTCACCTTGTAGAGCGGCGGCTGGGCGATGTAGATGTGGCCGCGCTCCACCAACTCGGGCATCTGGCGGAACAGGAAGGTCAGCAGCAGGGTGCGAATGTGTGCGCCGTCCACGTCGGCGTCGGTCATGATGATGATGCGGTGGTAGCGTAGCTTGTCCGGGTTGAAGTCGTCGCCGCCCATGCCCTTGCCGATGCCGGTACCCAAGGCGGTGATCAGCGTCAGGATTTCGTTGCTGGTCAGCAGCTTTTCGTAGCGCGCTTTCTCGACGTTCAGGATCTTGCCTCGCAGCGGCAGGATCGCCTGGAACTTGCGGTCACGCCCTTGTTTGGCCGAGCCGCCGGCCGAGTCGCCCTCGACGATGTAGATCTCGCACAGCGCCGGGTCCTTCTCCTGGCAGTCGGCCAGTTTGCCGGGCAGGCCCATGCCGTCGAGCACGCCCTTGCGGCGCGTCATCTCGCGGGCCTTGCGAGCGGCCTCACGGGCGCGCGCGGCATCGACGATCTTGCCGCAGATGATCTTCGCGTCGGTGGGGTTTTCTTGCAGGTAGTCGGCCAACGCCTTGCTCACGACGTCTTCGACCGGGCCGCGCACTTCGCTGCTGACGAGTTTGTCCTTGGTCTGGCTGCTGAACTTCGGCTCGGGCACCTTGACCGACAGCACACAGCACAGGCCTTCGCGCATGTCGTCGCCGGTCACCTCGACCTTGGCCTTCTTGGCCAGTTCGTTGTCGTCGATGTACTTGTTGATCACGCGGGTCATCGCGGCGCGCAGGCCGGTCAGGTGGGTGCCGCCGTCGCGCTGCGGAATGTTGTTGGTGAAGCAGAGCACGTTCTCGCTGTAGCCGTCGTTCCATTGCATCGCCACGTCGGTGGTGATGGTGGTGCCCTGCTCACTCATCTTTTCGCCGGTGGCGCCGAACACCGTGGGGTGAAGCACCTTCTTGCCCGTGTTGATGAACTCGACGAACCCCTTCACACCGCCGGCATAAGCAAAGGTGTCTTCCTTGTTGTTGCGCTCGTCGATCAGGCGGATCTTCACGCCGTTGTTCAGGAAGCTCAGCTCGCGCAGCTTCTTGGCGATGATGTCGTAGTGGAAGTCGATGTTGGAGAAGATCTCGAGGTCGGGCAGAAAGTGCACCTCGGTGCCGCGTTTCTCGGTCTCGCCGGTCACCTTCATCGGCGAGACCTCGAAGCCATCGCGGCGCTCGACCACACGGTCCTGCGGGATGCCCTGCTTGAACTCCATGAAATGCGTCTGGCCGTCGCGCCGCACCGTCAGGCGCAACCACTTGCTCAAGCCGTTGACGCAGCTCACGCCGACGCCGTGCAGACCGCCCG
>JANMYQ010000081.1:0-1635 GCA_031382215.1 Methylibium sp. | reverse complement strand
CCAGGAAGGCGGCGTCGAGCGCGGCTTGGCGTACGTCGCGCAGCGCCGGAGCATGTCCGTAGTGCACGGCGTGCGGCGTCATGTAGCCGATGCCCGAGTGCCGGTGCATGGTGTTGTACCAAGGGAAGAATGCTTGGCAATGGGCGCGCGCGTCCTCGATGCTGCCGAAGCGCGCGGGGAACTCTGGTCGGTACTTCATCGTCTTGAACTGGGATTCCGAGTACGGGTTGTCGTCCGAGACGTAAGGCCGGCTGTGGCTTTTGGCGATGTCCAGGTCCACCAGCAACGCGGCCACCGGCTTGGAGCGCATGGCAGCGCCCCGGTCGGCGTGCAGCGTGAGCATGCCGCGCTCGACGTCGTGGCGCGCCACGCAGTCGGCGATGAGCTGCTCGGCCAGCTCGGCACTCTCGCGCGGAGCGATAAGCCAGCCCACGACGAAGCGGCTGAAGATGTCCAGGATCACGTACAAGTGGAAGCAGGTCCACTTGGCCGGCCCCTTGAGCTTGGTGATGTCCCACGACCACACCTGGTTGGGCGCCAGCGCGAGCAGTTCAGGCTTGGTATAGGCCGGGTGGGTCAGCTGGTTGCGCCGCTCGCGCGAGCCGCCGTTGGCCGCGAGCAGCCGGTACATGGTGCGCACCGAGCCGAGGTAGCGGCCCTCGTCGAGCAGCGTGGCGTGCACGGCCGCCGGCGCGGTGTCGACGAAGCGTTCGCTGTTGAGGGTGTCGAGCAGCACTTGGCTTTCCTGGGTATCCAGCGCCAACGGCGGCCGGGGCCGAGCCGCGCGGCGTGGCAGCGGGCCGACCAAGGCCAGGCGGCGCGCTGTAGCCCGCTGGCGGGCGGGCACGCCGCGCGGCAGGCCCAGGGCACGGCAGGCGGCACCCGCGCCCAGCACCGGGGTGAGTTCGTGCACCGCGGCGATCATGGCAAGTCGCCGGTCTCGTCGATCGGATTGCCCAGCAAGGCTGCAAGTTTTTTTTGGACGTCGATGACCAGCAGCGCCTTGTCCAGGCGGCTCTTGAGGCTGTCGCGTTCGCGCGTGAGCTGGGCGATGTGCAGCGTCTCGGCGCGGTGCGGGTCGAGCTTGGGTCCGCGCTTTTGCGGCGCCAGGGCGGCCAGGTCGGCGACCTCACGCTGGCGCCGCCAGGTGCTCAGGGACGACGAGTACACGCCTTCGCGGCGCATCAGCGCGCCGACGTCGCCGGGCTTGGAGCAGCGGTCGGCAGCCTCCAGAATCCTGCGCTTGTCGGCGTTGGAGAAATGCCGACGCCGTGCGCGGGGGACGACCTCGGAGTCGGTGCCGGGCCGGGGGATCGGCTGCGCCGATCCGGGCGCATCTTCAGTCGCCCTACGGGCTCCTTGCGATGCGCCCGGATCGGACAAACTCTTCACTGCGCGCATCGCTGCCTTGGGTTGATGGTTGATCGACATACCTACCTCGTTGCTCACTAATCTCTCAGGGGTAGGTGCAGCAGGTCATATTGGCACGGGGGGTGCGCGCGCAGGTGGGTGTACAGGTGGCGGTAGTCTTCGTACAACGCCACCGTGTTGTCCGTGGCGCGCAGCCACAGCGTCTTGCCCACCAGAGTGAACGGCGCCGAGTACAGCGCCTTGTCGTGCTGCACATGGCAGTCG
>JANMYQ010000032.1:0-3407 GCA_031382215.1 Methylibium sp. | reverse complement strand
AACGTTGAACTAAACCGCTGCCGCGGTGGTTGGAAGTCGAAGAAGGCGGCTGCGTTGAACGCCGTACCTTGATCGATGCGGGCATGTGCCCGCGCTGATCGAGGAGAACGGTGATGAGTCCACTTCGACAACGCATGCTCGACGCACTGGTGCTGCGCGGCATGGCGCTTCGCACGCAGGAGTCCTACATCGACGCCGTGGCGCGGCTGGCCCGGCACTACCGGTGCAGCCCCGACACCTTGAGCGCCGAACAAGTGCAGGAATTCCTGCTCCACCTGCTGCGCGATCGCCAGCGCTCGCGCTCCACCGTCAACCAGTACGGCTGCGCGTTCCGATTCTTCTACGGCACCGTGCTCGGGCTGGACGGCGAGGTGTTCCACATCCCCCTGGGCATCGCGCCACAGCGCTTGCCCGAGATCCTCTCGCGCGAGGAGATCGCCCGGCTGTTCACCGTCACCACGCGCGCGGCGCCGCGAACCTTCCTGATGCTGGCCTACGGTACGGGCCTGCGATTGTCGGAGTTGCTGCATCTGCGCGTGGCCGACATCGACTCTCACGCCGATCGCATGTGCATCCGCGTCGTCCAAGGCAAAGGCGGCAAAGACCGCTACGTGCCACTGCCCGAGGACGTGCTGCAACTGCTGCGCAGCTGGTGGCACAGCGCCCACCCGCGGCTGTGGCTGTTCCCCGGCCACGGCGACGACTCGCAGCCCATCAACGGCGCCACCGCCCAGAAGTGGTACCAGGGCGCGCGCTCCCGTGCCGGCATCACCAAGCGCGGAGGCATCCACACGCTGCGCCACTGCTACGCCACGCACCTGCTGGAGGCCGGCGTCGATCTGCACAGCCTGTCGCAGTGGCTCGGCCACCGCCACGTCAGCACCACCAGCCGCTACCTGCACCTGGCGCGGCCGGACCTGCCCGACGGGGCTCGGCGCGCTCCGCTGAAGCTGCTGGGGGCACTGCCGTCATGGACCCCGCCCGTGACCCCCACGCACTGACCCCTACCCACTTGAGGCCACGGTGGTCACCACACTGGCCGAGGTGCTGCGCCACTTCGGGCCGGACTATGTGCACACGCACGCATTGAGCACGGCACAGGCCCGGGCCTGGCGCGCCATCGTGAGTTGCCGCACGCCGGCCCTGGGCGGCCAGCACCTGCGCTGCGACGGCTGCGGCGCCGAACAGTGGCGCTGGCACTCATGCCGCAACCGACATTGCCCGCAATGCCAGAGCCGCCAGCGCGACGCCTGGCGGGCAGCACGCCTGGCCGAGTTGCTGAACGTGCCGTACTGCCACCTCGTCTTCACACTGCCGCACGAGCTCAACGCACTGGCCGCGGTGCACGCGCGCTGGGTCTACGACACGCTGATGCAGTGCGCGGCCGCCACGCTCACCGAGTTTGCCGCCAACCCGCGCTGGCTGGGTGGCATCGGTGCCTTCACGCTGGTGCTGCACACGTGGACGCAGGACCTGTGCCGCCACCTGCATGTGCACGCGCTGATGGCCTGCGGGGCGCTGCAGCGTGATGCCAGCGGCACCGCCAGCTGGGTTGCCCCCAAGCGCGCACCCCACTTCCTGTTCCCGGTGCACGCGCTGTCCAAGGTGTTCAGGGCGAAGTTCCTGCAAGCGCTGCACGAGGCCATCGATGCCGGGACGTTACCGCGCGACCCGGCCGACACGGCCCTGGCGCGGCGCCGGCGCACGCAGGCCCTGCGCCGGCACGACTGGGTGGTCTACGCCAAGACGCCGCTGGCAGGGCCGGCCGCGGTGCTGGACTACCTGGCGCGCTACACCCACCGCACGGCCATCGGCAACGAGCGGCTGGTGGGCATCGAGGGCGGCAAGGTGCTGCTGCGCGTGCGCGCCGACGACACGGGGGGCAAGCGCATCATCGCCCTGGACGGCACGCAGTTCATCGGCCGCTTGCTGCAGCACGTGCTGCCCCCGGGCTTCAAGCGCATCCGCCACTACGGGTTGCTGGCACCGGCGGCCAAGACCGAACGGCTGGCGCGGGCCCGCCAACTGCTGGCCATGCCGGCGGCCAACCGCCAAGCGCGCGAGGACGCGCAGGCCTTCATGCGGCGCGTGGCGGCACAAGAGATCGCGTGCTGCCCGCATTGCAGGCAGGGGCGCTGGATCGCTTTGCAGCAGTTGGCCCCCGACCGGGCGGCCCTTGCCGCCATCCCACCGATTGCATGCCGAGGCCCACCGTGAGGGGCGCGCTCCTGCCTGAACCCGATTCCCAAGGCCGCGTCGCACACGTCGGCAGGAGCCTCAACGTATCGATCACGGCGCAGCGCTTGGCGCGTTGCAGTGCCGGCTACCGCAGCGTCGAGCCGGCGATTGCCTGGGCGCCGTCTCGGGGGTCGGGCCAGTGTTTGCCGCCCGAGGCTCAGCATCCGGCGCTTGCCCGCGCGCCCGGCTGAAACTTACACTGCCCACTCAGCCGCCACCCCGGCGGTTCAGTTCAACAAGGTTTATCTGACGCCATGCATCGCCGTGCCTTCGTTCAGCGTTGCCTCGGCGTCAGATAAACGCTGTTCGTTGGGCGTCTTGAATGCACCAAGTTCCAAACTAGGGAGCGACCTATGCTGATAGTGTCCGGGAAGCTCTACTTGAAAGCCGGCGCCACGAAGACGTTTCTTGCCGCCTCGGTTCAGGCAGTAGCTTTGGCCCGAAAGTCTCTCGGGTGTCGTGATTTCGTAGTGGCAGAAGATCCGATCGATCCAGATCGAGTCAATGTGTATGAAGAATGGGAATCTGAGAATGCGCTTCTCGCGTTTCGTGGCAGCGGGCCAGACGGTAGCATGTGGTCGGCCGTAGTCCGCGCAGAAGTCTTTCGCCATGTGGTTTCATCCACTGGACCAGCATAGCGTTGCTCGTTTCAAGACACTCAAGTCAACACCCTAACCGCCGCTCCGTGACGAGCACGGGATGGTCGAAACCGAGGCATACGGCTGCATTGGAGAAGACGCCCAACCCTTCGTTCAAGCGGACAGCCACCGGGGTACCGGTGTCTGCCGCTTAACTCAAACGTTAGGCCCCAGAACAAGCGTTTCCGTCGTCTCACAAAAAATGACCATTGCCAAGGTTCAGCACTACGTCCCGCAATACCTACTGAGAAACTTTGGCAATGGGAAAAAGGATCAGGTCTGGGTCTACGACAAGACCAACGGGAGGTCGTTTTCGACGAATGTTAAGAATGTAGCAAGCGAGAGCCGGTTCTATGATTTCGAAGTCGAAGGCGAGCACCACTCACTCGAGCCGCTTCTGACTCGCATCGAAAGTGCTGCCAAGCCCATACTGCAGCGGCTTCTTGATACCGACACCGTCGGGGAACTTCCGGCCGAGGACCGGCACACTTTGTCAGCCTTCCTCGCCGTTCAGTTCACACGGACCAGAGC
>JANMYQ010000017.1:0-34508 GCA_031382215.1 Methylibium sp. | reverse complement strand
ACGAAGAACAGTCCCTGCGGACTGTTCTTCGCCTGGCACACGCCTTGGCGCCTGCAAGCGCCAAGGCACGCAGCGGAGTCGGAGCGCCAGCGCAGACCGCCCCAGCATGAGCCCCCGCCGGGCACCGCCCGCCGCGAGCCGCACCACCGCACCGCACCGCAACACCGCAACACCGCGACGCGCGGCCACCGCGCAATCTACCGCGCCGACCCCGCCTTCAGCCGCAACACTCCGAACCTCGGCCACCCCACCGGCCCGAACCATGCGCCGCCGGCAATCGCGCCCGCATTGACAATGCCGTACATCACCAGCGCCACCGCCTGCGCGATGAACACCTGCGTCAGGCCGCCACCCCACTGCAAGGCCAGCCAACCCCCGGCAGCGGCGACCAGCAAACGAGCGAGGTTGCCGATCAACGGCCACAACAAGCGGCCCGCGCCTTGCGAGGCGAAGTAGAGGATCAGCCCGACGCCGAAAAAGCCGTACACCGGCCCGACGGCCTGCAGGTACAGGGTGCCGGCTTCCAGCATCGCCGGGTCGCTGTTGAACAGCGACAGCCAGGCGTGCGGGAAGAACGCCGCCCACAGGCCGATCGCCTCGGTCACGATGAAGACGATCGCCGCGCCGGTCCACGTCGCACGCAACGCACGCTCGCGCTGGCCTGCGCCGATGCAGGTGCCGACCATCGCCACCAGTGGCGCGCCCAGCCCGAACACCAGCGGCACCAGCAGGTATTCGAGCCGCGAGGCGGTGCCGTAACCGGCGATGGCCGCGGTGCCGAAACCTCCGACCAGCGCGGTGCTGATGCCGATGACCAGGTTGGTTGCCACCGTCGAGACCGTGCCCACCAGGCCGACGCGCAGGATGTCGGCAAACAGCGGCCAGCGGAACCGCACGCCGGTCAGGCTCGGCCGCAGCACGCTCTTGCCCGACCACAGGTAGATGGCGAGTGCCACGCTGCCCAGCAGGTAGAAGGCCAGCAGGGCCACCGCGCCGCCTGCGATGCCCAGCCCTGGCACGGGGCCCCAACCAAAGATCAACAACGGCGACAGCGGGATCAGCACCACCGTGCCGGCGACCGTGACGATGGCCGGCACCGCCATGTTGCCGGTGCCGCGGATCACCGCCGACAGCGAGTTGAACAGCCACACCAGCAGCGCGCCGGCGAAGACCCAGTTCGAGTAAGTCAGCGCTGCATCGAGCGCGCCGCCGGTGCCGCCCATGCGGCTGTACAGCCAGCGCCCGCCGCCCAGCACGGCCAGCATGAAAGCCAGCCCGAAGGCCAGCGCGATCAACCCGGCGTGCAGCACCAGCGCGTCGGCGTCGGCGCGGCGTTGCCCACCGAGCGCGCGTGCGATGGCCGAGGCAATGCCGCCGCCCATTGCGCCGGCCGAGGTCATCTGCATCAGCATCACCACCGGGAACACGAGCGCCATGCCGGCCAGCGCGTCAGTGCCGAGCTTGCCGACGAAGTAGGTCTCGATCAGCCCGACCGCAGCCTGGGCCAGCATCACCAGCACGTTCGGCGCACCCAGGCGCAGCAAGGTCGGCGCGATCGGCGCCTCCAGCAGCATTCGCGTGCGCGGGTCCATCGCCGGACTCGCGCTCATGCAGTGGCCACCCGCACCAACCTGGCTTCCCGGATCGGCAAGTGGATCAAGGTGGCACCCACCGCCAGCATGATGTCGATGTACCAGATCCAGTCGTAGCTGCCGGTCGCCTCGAACACCTTGCCGCCCAGCCACGCGCCGAGGAAGCCGCCGATCTGGTGAGTCAGCATCACGATACCGAACAGCGTGGCCATGTTGGCGGTGCCGAAGAACTTGGCCACCAGCCCGGCGGTAGGCGGCACGGTGGACAGATAGGTCAGCCCCATCACCGCAGCGAACACCAGCATCACCGTGCCGGTCTTGGGCGCCAGCAAGAAGGCCAGCACCGCCACGGCGCGCGCTGCGTAGATCAGCGACAGCAGCGACTTCATGCGCCAGCGTCCCACCGCCCAACCCACCGCAATGCTGCCAATGATGTTGAACAAGCCAAGGATCGCGAGCGACCACGCACCGTATTGCACCGGCAACCCGCAAGCGGCGATCACGCCCGGCAGGTGCGTGGCCAGGAACGCGACGTGAAAGCCGCAGACGAAAAAGCCCGCGGCCAGCAGCACGTAACTCGGGTTGGCGAGCGCGGTTCGGATCGCCTCCAGCGTGCCGACGCTTTTTGGCGGAACAGCCGCCGCACCAGCCGCATCGGCCGCCCCACCGGCCACCGTGCCCACCGGCGCTGCCGCTGCCGTTGCAGCGGCCGCTTGCCGCGAGTTGCCCTTCAGCACCCAGGCCGCGGGCAAGGCCAGCAGCACCAGCAGCCCGATCACCTGCATTGCCGAGACCCAGCCCAGCGCCACCAGCAGCGCACCGGCAATCGGCGCCATCAGGAACTGACCGAACGAACCACCGGCGTTGACGATGCCGGTGGCCATGCCGCGCTTGTCGGCTGGAATGAGTCGCGCCGTCGCCGCCATCAGCACTGCCGGGCCGGCCATTCCCGCGCCGCCAGCCGCGAGCACACCGATCGCAAAGATCAGCCCCGCGGTGCTCGTCATGTACGGCGTGATGAAGGTGCCCAGCGCCACCAGCAGCACGCCCGTGAGCACCACGCGGCCGGCGCCCACCTTGTCGGCCATCGCGCCGGCAAATGGCTGAGTCAGGCCCCACCACAACTGGCCGAAGGCAAACGCCAGGCTGATGCTGCCCAGCCCGAGCCCGGTGGACGTGTTCAGCGAACTGAGGAACAGGCCCATGGTCTGGCGCGCCCCCATCGTCAACGCAAACGCGCCGGCAGATGCCAGCAGCACGATCCACACGGCCCAACGCCGAACATCACTCATGGTTCTCTCCGACAGGTTCAACAGAAACAGGCGCCAGCAGGTCGAGCGAGTCGTCCACCAGCGCATGCAAGGCTTTCACGCGCTCCACGCCGAGCAGCGCGTTGATGCTTTCCTGCGCCACGCGCCAGCGGCGCTGCGCCTCGGTGCGCTTGTCGCGCCCGGCCGGCGTGATGCTGACGCTGCGGCTGCGCCCGTCGGCGCCCGCATGCAACTCGACCCAGCCGGCGGCGATCAGCGGTTTGAGGTTGCGCGTGAGCGTGGAGGCGTCCATCGTCATCGCCTGCGCCAGCTCGCCGGGGCGGATGGGCCCGAGCTTCAGCACATGTGACAGCAGCGAGTACTGCGTGGTCTTCAGCCCGATGCGCGCCATCTCCAGGTCGTAGTGCTGGCTCACGCGGCGCACCAACTGGCGCAACTTGAAGTTGGTACAACCCTGAGGCTGATCCGGCGGTGAGGCCGCCACTGCCGGCACGGATCGGGGCTTGTTCATGCCACCGATTGTATCTACAATCATTGCATATGCAACTGTTTGAGAAAGTTTTCATGACCGCAGAACAGACCCTGGCCCAGTGGAACCAGCAACTCGAGACCGCGCGCGCCAAGATGCTCGCCGGTGGTGGCCAGCCCGGCATGGTCAAACCGGCCCAGGTGGCCGGCAAGAACGGGCTGCAAGTCATGCAGGCATTGCTGGCCGGCGAACTGCCCTACCCGCACATCGCAGACACGCTGGACTTCGCGCTTGTCGAGATTGCCGAAGGAAGGGCCGTGTTCCAGGGCACGCCGCAGCTGAAGCACTACAACCCGCTGGGCGGCGTGCACGGCGGCTGGTACGCCACCTTGCTCGACTCGGCGCTGGGCTGCGCCGTGCACACGATGATGCCGCCCGGCCGCGGCTACACCACGGCCGAGTTGAGCGTCAACATCGTGCGTGGCGCGACCATGAAGACCGGCCCGCTGCGCGCCATCGGCACCGTCATCCACTGCGGCCGCCAATTGGCCACCGCCGAAGCGCGCATCGTCGGGCCCGATGGGAAGTTGTATGCGCATGGCACGACGACGTGCCTGGTGTTCGAGATGCCGGCGGGGTGAGGCGCCGCACTACGCACCCTCAAAGCGCCTCCCGCCCCAACGCCCTCATCTTCCCGAACCACCGCTGCCGCGTCTTCTCGTCGAGCGACTCGACCGACCCGATCAGCGTTTCGTTCACCGGGGCGATGCCGACGAAGCCGAGGATGTTGCGCTCGAGCGATTTGACGCTGTGGGCGCGGAAGTAAAAGCGATACACCAGCGCCGGCATGCCCATCGTGACGACCACGCGCGCCGAGCGGCCGGTGAGCTTCTTGCCGAACGGGTTGCCGCCTTCCTCGGCGAACGCGAATCCCGGCCGTGCCACCTGCTCGAGAAACGCTTTCAACAGAGCCGGCATGTCGCCCAGCCAGAGCGGAAAAAAGATCACCAGGTGCTGCGCCCAGGTGATGGACGCCTGCGCGCCTTGCAGGCCCGGCGGAATGGGGTGGCTCTTCCAGTCCTTGGCGGCGCGCAGCACAGGGAAGTCGAGCCGGGCCACGTCCACGGCCTGCACTTCGTGGCCTGCCGCCACGGCGCCCTCGGTGTAGGCCTGGGCCAGCGCGTGGCACAGGTGCGGCTCCGAACTGTCGGGGTGACCTTGAATGATGAGGATGCGTTTTGGCATGCCCCCATGCTCGACGCTGGCCGCGAGCGGCGCCTTGACGCAACGCAAGCCCGGTGTGCTACGGTCCTGCGCCATGCATTCCGCCCCCAACCCACACCCCAAGGCCCTCGTGATGAAGATCGGTCCGTTTTTCGGCGGCGCTCTGGCCGCGCTGGCCCTGCTCGCCGCGCCCGTGCCCGCCAGCGCTCAAACCCAGGCCCAGGCTCCCGCCCAAGCTCCGAGATGCGAAGTCGACCACAAGGTCGTGTTCGCCGGGCTCGACTGGGATTCCAACGCCTTCCACACCGCGCTGGCGCAGCGCATCGTGCGCGACGGCTTCGGCTGTGCGGTCGATGCGATTCCCGGCTCGACGATCCCGCTGATCAACGGCATGGCGCGCGGCGACATCCACGTGATCATGGAAGTCTGGAAGTCCAACACGCCGCCGAGCTGGACGCAGGGCGTGGCGGCCGGCAAGCTGGTCGAGGTGGGCGTCAACTTTGCCGATGCCACGCAAGGCTGGTTCGTGCCGCGTTACCTGGTACAGAGCGTGGTGCAGGGTGTCGATGCGCCCGCCAAGGGCCTGAAGTCGGTGCGCGACCTGCCGAAGTTCAAGGCCCTGTTCGCCGACCCCGAAGAGAAGAGCAAAGGCCGCTTCCTCAACTGCCCGGCCGGCTGGCAGTGCGAGCTGTTCAACAGCAAGAAGCTCGCGGCCTACGGGCTCGATGCAGACTTCACCAACTTCCGCCCCGGCACCGGCGCGGCGCTCGACGCGGCGATCGTCTCGGCGATCAAGCGCCAGCGCCCGGTCTTGTTCTACTACTGGGGGCCCACCTGGTTGCTCGGGCAACTGGGCAAAGACCTGGTGATGCTCGAAGAACCCACCTACGACGAAGCCACCTGGAAAGCGCTGGCCGATGCGAAAGACCCGAAGGATGTGAAGGCCGCCACCGCCTACCCCGTCGTGCAGGTGGTGGTGGGCGCCACCCGGGCCTTCGTCGACAAGGCCCCTGCCCTTCACGCCTTCCTGAAGAACTACCGCACCACCGGCCAGCTGGTCTCTGAAGCGCTGGCCTATATGCAGGACAGCAAGGGCAGCGCCGACGATGCCGCGCGCCACTTCCTGAAGACGCGCGAAGACGTGTGGCTGCCGTGGGTGGCGCCGGCCGTGGCCGCGCGGGTGAAGGCCAAGCTCTGAAATCGCATGGCGGTGCCAACCTCCTTTCCCGATTGGGGCGCAGCGCTGCGCGACGGCACCAATGCCTCGGTCGAATGGCTGGTGGTGCACTTCGGCGACCGCTTCGAGGCGTTCTCGAACGCTCTGCTGGGCGTGCTGGTGGCGCTGGAGCAGGCGCTGCGGGGCGCACCGCCGTGGCTCGTCATCGCGCTCATCGCGGCGCTGGCCTTTGGCGCCGGCCGCAGCGTGCTGCTCGCGCTGGGCAGCGCCGCCGGGCTGTGGCTGATCGGCGCGCTGGGCCAGTGGGAGCCTGCGATGCAGACCATCGCGTTGATCGTGGTGTCGGTCGGCCTGTGCATCACCATCGGCCTGCCGCTGGGCGCGGCCTGCGCACGTTCGGCGCATTTGCGGCGCATGGTCTTGCCGGTGCTGGACCTGATGCAGACGATCCCGAGCTTCGTCTACCTGATTCCGGCGGCCATGCTGTTCGGGCTGGGCAAGGTGCCGGCGGTCCTGGCCACCGTCATCTATGCCGCGCCGCCGTTGGTGCGACTGACGGACCTGGGCATCCGCGAGGTTGGCGCCGACGCGGTGGAAGCCGGCCGCGCGTTCGGCGCCACGCGCTGGCAGCTGCTCACGCGGGTGCAGATCCCGCTGTCTTTGCCGTCCATCATGCAGGGCATCAACCAGACCACGATGATGGCGTTGGCGATGGTGGTGGTGGCCTCGATGATCGGCGCGCGCGGCGTGGGTGAAACGGTGCTGGTCGGGCTGCAGCGCAACGACCCCGGCATGGGGCTGGTGGGCGGGCTGGTGATCGTGATCCTGGCGATCGTGATGGACAGAATGCTTCAGTCGTACGGGCGCCGGCTGCAGGCGCACCGCGATGTGCAGGCTTGAGGGCTGAGGGCTCGAAGGGCAAGCCGATGGCACTGATCGAACTCAAAGGCCTGACGACGGTCTTCGGGCCCCGCCCCCTGCAGGCACTGGCCCAGGTGCGTGCCGGTTTGCACAAAGCCGCCTTGCTGGCGAAAACCGGCCACAGCCTCGCGCTGCACGAGGTGAACCTGGCTATCGAAGCCGGCGAGATCTTCGTGATCATGGGCCTGTCGGGCTCGGGCAAGTCGACCCTGGTGCGCCACATCAACCGGCTGATCGACCCGACCGCCGGGCAGGTGCTGATCGACGGGCGCGACGTGACGGCGCTGAGCGCGCCGGCGCTGATCACGCTGCGGCGCGAGCGGCTGGCCATGGTGTTCCAGCGCTTCGGCCTGCTCGCGCACCGCAACGTGCTCGACAACGTGGCGCTCGGCCTGGAGATGCGCGGCATGTTGCCGGCGGCGCGGCGCGCCGAGGCGGGGCGCTGGCTGGCGCGCGTCGGGCTGGCCGGCACCGAGTCGCAGTACCCGTCGCAGTTGTCGGGCGGCATGCAACAGCGCGTCGGCCTGGCGCGCGCGCTGTGTGCCGGCACCGACATCATCCTGATGGACGAGCCCTTCTCTGCCCTCGACCCGCTGATCCGTTCGCAACTTCAGGGCGAGTTGCTGGCACTGCAGGCCGGCTCCGGCAAGACCATCGTCTTCATCACGCACGACCTGGACGAGGCGCTGCGCATCGGCAGCCGGATCGCGATCTTGAACGAGGGCCGCGTGGTGCAAGTCGGCACGCCGGCGCAAGTGGTCACGCAGCCGGCCGACGCTCACGTGGCGGCCTTCGTGCGCGACGTGAACCGCGCCCGCGCCTGGCGCGTGGCCAGCGTGACCTTGCCGTGGCCTGCCGACCTGCCGCTGCCCGCGCCGGCCGATGCGGTGGACGAAGACCAGACGATCGAGACCGCCATGGCGGCGTGGGTCGGCCGCAGCGCGCCACTGGCCGTGCGGCGCGGCGGCAGCGTCGTCGGCCGGGTGGATGTCGAACGGGTGCGCGAGTTGCTCACTCCGGCGCCGTGAAGGACGGAACAAGCAGGTGGACAAGCTGATGGAAAAACCCTTCTCGCCCGCCTGCGAGCGCAACCGCGACCCGATCCTCGCGGTGCTGCGCGAACGTTTTGCCGACCGCCGCCACGTGCTCGAGATCGGCAGCGGCACCGGCCAGCACGCGGTGCACTTTGCCGCCGCGCTGCCGCACCTGGTGTGGCAGACCTCCGACCGGGCCAGCTACCTGCCGGGCATCCGCCTGTGGCTAGCCGAAGCGGCGCTGCCCAACACACCCGCGCCGCTGAGCTTCGATGTGAACGACGCCCTTCCCGCCGGCCGTTACGACGCAGTGTTCAGCGCCAACACGCTGCACATCATGGGCTGGCCCGAAGTGCAGCGCCTGTTCGCGCAATTGCCCGCGCTGATGCAACCCGGCGCGCTACTCACGGTCTACGGCCCGTTCAACCGCGGCGGCCAATTCAGCAGCCAGAGCAATGCCGCCTTCGACGCCCAGTTGCGTGCCGACCACCCGCAACGCGGCATCCGCGACATCGAGGCAGTCTGCGATTTGGCTACAGTTGCCGGGCTGGCGCTACTCGACGACCGCGCCATGCCGGCCAACAACCGTTGCGTGACGTGGCAGCGCCGCTGACCCGACAGAGCTGACAGACCCGACAGACCCAACCCACCCGCTCCCGAAAATGACCGCCACGCCGAACCCGCCGAGCCCGCTGATCCTCCGCTCGCACACCTTCAGCGCACTGCAACCCGGCGTGCGCCTGATCGTGCTCGGCGCGGTACACGGCAATGAGACCTGCGGCACGCGCGGCATCGAACGTGTGCTGGCCGAGCTGGACGGCGGCGCGCTGTCGATCGTGCGCGGCGGCGTCACCTTCGTACCAGCGAGCAACGCGCTGGCCTACGAACGAAAACAACGCGTCGGCGAGCGAAACCTGAACCGCAACCTGCGCCCGAATGCCGCGCCGGTGGACCACGAAGACCGCATCGCGAACGTGCTGTGCCCACTGCTGGCGCAGCACGAGGTGCTGCTCGACCTGCACTCCTTTCACTCCCCGGGCGCGCCGTTCGCGATGATCGGCCCGCCCGACAACAGCGGCCCGCTCGAACCGTTCGCGCACGCCGCACAGGAAGAAGCGCTGGCGCTGCGGCTGGGCCCGCGGCGGCTGGTCGAGGGTTGGCTCGATACGTATGCGGTGGGTGTGAAAAACCGCCTGCAACGCGGCAACCCCGAGGAACGCGCCCACATGCTGAGCACCGACCCGAGTTATGGCGTGGGCACCACCGAATACATGCGAAGCGTCGGCGGTTGCGCGATCACGCTCGAATGCGGCCAGCACGACGAGCCGCAAGCCGTCGAGGTGGCCTACCGCGCCATCCGAAACACGCTGGCGCACCTGGGCCTGGTAGAAGAACCCTCGCCGCCGCCTTGCGCCGACCCCGAACTGCTGCGCCTGACCGAAGTGACCGACCGGCTCCACCCGGACGATGCCTTCGCGCGCACCTGGGCCAGTTACGACCGCGTGCGTGCGGGTGAGCTCGTGGGCACGCGCCACGACGGCACGCCGGTGCACGCGCCGGCCGACGGCTTCATCGTCTTCCCCAACCCACGAGCACTGCCCGGCAACGAGTGGTTCTACTTCGCGCAGATCAGTGCGCGGCGGCTGCGCAGCGGCACTTGAGAGAACCGACGTGACAACACCCGCATCACTGCGCTCGTTGGCCCCGGCGCTGCTGCTGGCGCTTCTGCACGCTGCCTCGGCTGCAGCCGGCCGGGCCCACGACCATGGCCAGGCCAGGCTCGACATCGCCGTCGAAGGCAGTCGCATCACGCTGCAGATGGCGTCGCCGCTGGACAACCTGCTCGGCTTCGAGCGCGCCCCGCGCACCGAGGCCGAACGCAAGAGCGCCGCAGCCCTGGTGAGCCGCCTGCAGGCGGCCGATGCGCTGTTCAAGCCCGACCCGGCCGCGCAATGCCGGCTCGCCACGGTCGAGCTCGAGTCGGCCGCATTGAATCTGGCCCCCGCGCCGGGCCGCGCCGAGCCCGAGGCAAAGGGTGTCGAGCATGCCGACCTGGACGCCCTCATCAGCTTCGATTGCGGCGACGCGACCCGGGCCGCCTTCATCGACGTCACGCTGTTCGACGCGTTCACGCGCCTGAAACGCATCGACGTGCAGGTGGCCACGTCCAAAGGCCAGCTCAAGCGCACGCTGGCAGCGCCGGCCCGGCGCGTGAGCCTGGTTCGCTGAAGACCAAAGGCCCTGCCTTGATCACGATCGACGCCCTGCGGTTTGCCTGGCCGCGCGCCACCGGTGACCAATTGGCCATCGACGCGCTGCACATCGAAGCCGGCAGCAGCGTGTTCCTGCACGGCCCGAGCGGCTGCGGCAAGAGCACCCTGCTGGGCCTGCTGGCCGGCGTGCTGCTGCCGCAACACGGGCGTGTGAGCCTGCTGGGCACCGACTGGGCTGCGCTGTCGGGAGCGCGGCGCGATGCGTTCCGTGCCGACCACGTGGGCTACATCTTTCAGCAGTTCAACCTGTTGCCCTACCTGGGCGCACTCGACAACGTGCTACTGCCGTGCCGCTTCTCGGCGCGGCGGCGCCAGCGCGCGACAGACCATGGCGGCTCGGCGCGCGCACAGGCCGAGTCGCTGCTGCAGCAGGCTGGCCTGCCGCCGGGCTTGTGGCAGCGCGAGGCGTCGGCGCTGTCGGTCGGCCAGCAGCAGCGCGTGGCCGCGGCGCGGGCGCTGATCGGCCGGCCCGAAGTGGTGATTGCCGACGAGCCGACCTCGGCGCTCGACGCCGACCTGCGCGACGGCTTCATGAACCTGCTGATGGACGAGTGCCGCGCGGCCGGCAGCACGCTGGTGTTCGTCAGCCACGACCCGCGCCTGGCGGTGCGCTTCGACCGGCAGGTGGCGCTGCCGGCGCTCAACCGGGTCGCCGGCGAGGCGATGTTCCAGGCGACTTCCGAGACGACTTCCGAAACGACCTCCGAAACGACCTCCGAAAACACGTCCGAGAAGGCCGGCCGATGAAAGCCCTGCTCGGCCTGGCCGCCCGCAGCGCCTGGAACCGGCGCGGCACCTTGGTGCTGGTGCTGTTGTCCATCGCGCTGGCCACCCTGCTGCTGCTGAGCCTGGAGCGCATGCGCACCGACGTGCGCGAGAGTTTCTCGCAGTCCGTCAGCGGCACCGACCTGATCGTCGGCGCGCGAACCGGCTCGGTGCCGTTGATGCTGTACGCGGTGTTCCGCGTCGGCGGCGCCACCAACAACATCCGCACCAGCAGCCTGGAGGCGCTGGCCCGGCACCGCGCGGTGGCGTGGGTGGTGCCGCTGTCGCTGGGCGACTCGCACCGCGGCTTCCCGGTGCTGGGCACGACGCCGGACTACTTCTCGCGCTTTCTCTATGGCGACCGCGAGCCGCTGGTGCTGGCGCAGGGGCGTGCTTTTGGCGGCGACCTGGACGGCCTGTACGAGGCGGTGCTCGGTGCCGAGGTGGCGCGCGCGCTGGGCTACCGCATCGGCCAGCGCATCACGCTGAGCCATGGCGCGGGCGCCGTCTCTGCTGCACTCCCCGGCGCCGAGCATGCCGACAAACCCTTCACCGTCACCGGCATCCTGGCGCGCACCGGCACGCCGGTGGACCGCACGGTGCACGTGAGCCTGCAGGCGATCGAGGCGATCCACCTGAACTGGGCCGGTGGTGCACCGATGCCCGGGCTGAACATCGCAGCCGAACAGGCGCGCAAGTTCGACCTCGCGCCCAAGCAGGTGACCGCCGCGCTGGTGGGCCTGAAGACGCGCGCCGCGGTCTTCAACGTGCAGCGTTTCGTCGCCGAGTACGAAGGCGAAGCGCTGATGGCGGTGTTGCCCGGCGTGGCCCTCGATGAACTGTGGGACGTCGTGGGCGTGGGCGAGAAGGCGCTGCTGGGCATGTCGGCGCTGGTCGCGCTGGTCAGCCTGGCCGGGCTGGTGGCGGTGGTGCTGGCCGGGCTGAACGAACGCCGCCGCGAACTGGCGGTGCTGCGCGCGGTGGGCGCCGGGCCGCGCCACGTGCTGTGGCTTTTGGCCTGTGAGGGCGGCCTGGTCACCTTGCTGGGCGTGGCACTCGGCACCGTGCTGACGGTGGTGCTGGTGCTGGCCGCCGGGCCGTGGGTACAGTCGCAGTTCGGCATCGGCCTGAAACTTTCGGCGCCTACCGGGTCACAGTGGATGCTGCTGGCGGCCATCGTGCTGGCCGGCTGGCTGGCCAGCCTGGTGCCCGGCGTGCAGGCCTACCGCATGTCGCTGGCAGATGGACTCTCACCGAGAACCTGAACATGACACCTCGATCCACACGAACGCTCCTGCTGCTGGCCGCCATGGGCGCCGCCTTTGCCGGCGGGCTGCAAGCGCAGACCGCCAAGCCCCTTGCACCGAACACGCCGAACACGCCGGAAACGCCGGTGCTGACCTCACCCATCGCCCCCCGCCCGGCGCCCGATGCCAAGGCCGTCAAGCCCGTGGCGACGCAGCCCGGCGATGCAAGCTTTCGCGAAATTACCTGGGACGAGCTAGTGCCCAAGGACTGGGACCCGATGAAGGAGTTCAAGGGCATGAGCCTGGGCGGCCTGTCCGACGCCGACCCGCGCGCGAACGACCTGCTCAAGCGCATGCGCGAGGCCTGGGACAACGCGCCCGGCAACAACGCCATCGACGGCCAAGCCGTGCGCCTGCCCGGCTACCTGGTGCCGCTCGAAGACGGCAAGGCCGGCATGAGCGAGTTTCTGCTGGTGCCTTACTTCGGTGCCTGCATCCACACGCCGCCGCCGCCGTCGAACCAGGTCGTGCACGTGAAGCCGCAGCAGCCGCCCAAGGGCTTTCGTTCGATGGACACGGTATGGATCAGCGGCACGCTGAAGCTGCTGCGCAGCGACACCAACATGGGCACCAGCGGCTACCGCATGGACGCGGTGCGGGTGGAGCCCTACGTTGCCAAGCCGCGCTGAACTGTCACGCTCACGCTCACGCTCCGTTCGACACGTGACTCAGCGCAGCCCGTCCCACAGCAGCTTCACGCCGGTCAGGAACATGCCGCAGTAGGCGATCTTGTAGAACACGTCGGGCCGCACGTAGGGCGTGAGCTTGACGCCCAGCCACACGCCGACCGGCGCCAGCGGCACCAGCACCAGCGCGGTGGCCATGTTGCGCCAGTCGATCAACCCGAGCCACGCATACGGCCCCCACTTGGACAGGTTGATGACGGCAAAGAAGGTCGCCATCGTCGCGCTGAAGGTCAGCGGCGCCAGCCGCAGCGGCAGCACGTAGGCGCTGATCGGCGGGCTGCCGGCATGCGAGACAAAACTCGTGAAGCCCGACGCCACGCCGAGCGTGAAGCCGAGCCAGCGCGGCGGCGGTGCCGAATCGGGCCGCGGCGGGAACAGCAGCCGCTGGGCCAGGAACAGCAGGGTCAGCACGCCCACCACCGCAGCCACGGTCTTGGACGACAGCACGCCGAACAGCAGCGTGCCCAGCACCGTGCCCAGCAACCCGGCCGGCAGCAGCAGCCGGATCAGTTCCCTGTCGCGCTGCATGAACAGCAGCTTCAAGCCCATTGCGTCCATGATGAACAGCAGAGGCAGCATGATCGCTGCCGCCTGCGGCACCGGAATGCTCAGCGCCATGATTGGCGTGGCCAGCGAGCCGAAGCCCGACGCGAAACCGCTCTTGGACACCCCCATCAGCAACACCGCCGGCACCGCGGCGGCATAGAACCACGGGTCGGCTATCAGGTGCAGGTTGGGGGCGGGGCTCAAAGGATCTTGCAGGCTTCTTCAAAGCTCAGGCGCGGGCTGCGCGCGAACAGCTTGCTCGGGTCGCCATGGCCCAGGTTGCAGACGAAGTTGGACTTGACGGCCGTGCCGGCAAAGAACTCGGCATCGACCTTGGCATTGTCGAAGCCGCTCATCGGCCCGCAGTCGAGCCCCAGCGAACGTGCCGCGATGATGAAGTAGCCGCCCTGCAGGCTCGAGTTGCGCATTGCCGAGGTGGCGATGAACTCTGGCTTGCCGGCGAACCAGGCCTTGGCATCGGCGTGCGGGAACAGCTTGGGCAGCTTCTCGTAGAACTCCATGTCCATGCCGATGATGGCGGTGACCGGCGCCGCGCGCGTTTTGTCGAGGTTGCCCGGGCCCATGCACGCCAGCAGCCGTTCCTTGGCCGCCGGCGTGTTGACGAAGACGATGCGCGCCGGGCTGCAGTTGGCCGAGGTCGGGCCCCACTTCATCAGCTCGTAGAGTTGGCGCAGGGTGGCTTCGGGCACGGGCTGCGCGCTGAAGCCGTTGTGGGTGCGCGCGTCGTCGAAGATCTGTTCGGTGGTGATGTTCATGAAGCTCCAGTAGCAAGGTTGGCAGGGTGCTCAGAGTCTGTCTCGTCGGCAATGCCACTGACGATGAGAAAATTTGACGACAGCGCACAATTGTCCGATGTTCAGCCCGACACAAAACGACGTAAGGCTTTTCTTCTGCGACGCCTACCGCAAGCAGTTCGAAGGCTCACCGCTCACCCCGCTCGAAGCAGTGGCAGCCGACTGGATTGCCGAGCACCCCGAGTACCAGGCCGACCTGTCCGACCCCGACGCCGCGCTGGCCGCCGTCTACGCCGTGGACGCCGGCCGCACCAACCCGTTTCTGCACCTGTCGATGCACCTGTCGATCAGCGAGCAGGTCAGCATCGACCAGCCGATCGGCATCAAGCAGGCTTACGAATTGTTGAGCGCACGCCTGGGTTCGGCGCACGATGCGCAACACGAGGTGATGGAATGCCTAGGCGAGATGATCTGGCAGAGTCAGCGCAGCGGCCTGCCGCCGGATGGCGAGCGCTACATCGAGTGCGTGCGACGAAGGGCGACGCGGTGAGGAGCGGTCTGTTCTGAGCCCGAGGGGCTCATTCGACGCGACTCGCCCAATATTGCGGGCGTCTTCTGTGCGGTGCGACCGCAACGACGAGCAGGTCGTCGCTGCTTGATCTATGGAAGACATTGAAGGGAAAGCCCTTCACGAGACGACTGCGTGTTCCTTTCGGAGAAGCTACCCCTCCACCAGGGTTGGCCACTGCCTTGGTGACGGCAACCATCACCGCCTGCTGAAATCTGATGCCCTCCGCTGCCGGCAGGAAACGCGGCGCGATCACCGCGCGATGCTGCGCGCCCTGGCGAAGACTTCCTCTGCGTCGATGGCCCGAACCTCGCCGCGATCGCATTCGGCAAGTCGGCGTTCAATTTCGGCCTCCCACGCTGCGTCGACTTCCGAAACCGGATGCTCGTGCAGAGACTTCAGCACCTTTGCGCCGCACAATGTTGTCGCGTCGGACGGCAAGCACATTCACTCCTGCGCCGCACTCCTGAGCGTCTCCACCACCGGCCGCCGCAGCACCTCGCGCAGGCCCCACCAGCCTGCGGCCAAGGCCAGCAGCGCACCGGTCACGCCGCCGGCCAGCGGCACCCAGGGTGATGCGTTCCAGCTGAACTCGAACACGTAACGCGCCAGCGCCCAGCCCACGGCCACCGCGGCGATCGACGCCAGCACGCCGGCCAACGCACCCACGCCAAGCAGTTCGGCGCGCTGCACCTGCGCGAGCAGCTTGCCGCTCGCGCCCAACGCGCGCATCACCGCGAACTCACGCGCGCGCGCCTCGCGCGTGGCGGTGACGGCAGCGAACAGCACCACCAGACCGGCGGCGAGCGTGAAGCCGAACAGGAACTCGACCGCGCGGATCACCTGGTCGAGCACACGTTGGATCTGCGCGATCGAGATCGACACATCGATGTTGGTGATGTTGGGGAATTCCTTGCTCAAGGCATTGTCGAAGCCGGCCTGCGGCGGCGCGCGAAACGCGGCGATGTAGCTCAGCGGCACGTCGGCCATCTTGGCGGTCGGGAACATCACGAAGAAGTTGACGCGCATCGAGCTCCAGTCGACCTTGCGCAGGCTGGTGATGCGGCCTTCGCTGCTGACGCCGCCCATGTCGAAGCGCAGGGTGTCCCCGAGCTTGAGGCCCAGGGTCTGCGCCAGGCCTTCTTCCACGCTCAGCGCACCTTCCTCATCGGCCTTCCAAGTCCCACCGACGAGCGTGTTGTGCGGCGGCATGTCGGCCGCGTGGCTCAGGTTGAACTCACGCTCGACCAGTCGCTTGGCGCGTTCCTCGGTCATGTCGTCGGCCTTCACCGGCTTGTCGTTGATCGCGACCAGCCGGCCGCGCATCATCGGGAACCAGTCGTACTGCTTCACGCCCGCTTCTGCCAGACGCTGGCGGAACGCATCGCCCTGGTCGGGCTGCACGTTGATGACGAAGCGGTTCGGTGCGTCCGGCGGCGTGGCCTGGCGCCAGCTGCTGATCAGGTCGGTGCGCAGCAATACCAGCAGCACCAGCGCCAGCAAGCCGACGCTCAGGGCCGATACCTGCAGCACCGCAAAGGCCGGCCGCGCTGCGATCTGGCGCGTCGCCAACACCAGCCAGCGCGGCGCATTCGCCTCGGGCACCAGGCGGCGCAGCAGCAGCACCGCGCCCCACGACAACAACGCGAACAGCGCCACGGCGGCGGCAAAACCGCCGACCGCGATGAGCCCGAGTTTGATGTCGCTGGCCACCGCCAGCAGCAGCGCAACGAAGCCGAGCGCACCGGCGGCGAGCACCGCGATCGAAGCGGGTTTGAGCGCCCCCACATCGCGCCGGATCACCCGCAGCGGCGGCACCTGGGCCAGTTGCAGCACCGGCGGCAACCCGAAGCCCATCAGCAAGGTAAACCCCACGCCCACGCCGAACAGCGCCGGCCACAAACTGGCGGCAGGCAACTGCGCCGCCACCAGCCCGGCGAACAACCACACGAACACGTAGTGCACGATGAAGCCGAGCAACACGCCGGCCAGGCTCGCCAGCAGGCCGACGACAGCGAACTCGACCAGGTACTGCAGCGCGATGCTGCGCTGTGAGGCACCGAGCACGCGCAGCATCGCGCAGTCGTCGAGGTGCCGGCCGGCGAAGTCGCGCGACGCGATGCCCACCGCCACCGCCGCCAGCAGCGCGGCCAGCAAGGCCACAAGGTTGAGGAATTTTTCTGCCCGGTCCAGGGTCTGGCGCATCTCGGGCCGGCCGCTGGCGAGCGACTCGACGCTGACGCCGCGCACCGCGCCACTCTTGGCCTGCGCCTCGGCCCACGCCACGAATTGGCGCACCGGCGCGTCGTTGTTGCCCGGCGCCGCCACCGCGAGCCGGTAGGTCACACGGCTGGCGGGCTGGATCAGGCCAGTGGCCGGCAGGTCGGCATCGTTCAGCATCACGCGCGGGGCAAAGCTCATGAAGCCGGTGCCGCGGTCGGGTTCGATCATGATGACTTTGCTGATTTGCAGCGCCGCATCGCCCAGCAGCAGCTTGTCGCCAACGGCAAGTCCCAGCGAACTCAGCAAGGCCGGGTCGACCCAGACGCTGCCTTTGTCCGGCGCACGGGCGAGCTTCTCTTCGGCAGTTCCGGCACCGGCGTTCAGCGTCAGTTGGCCACGCAAGGGGTAAGCATCGCTGACGCCCTTGACGGCCACCAGGCGCGTGGCACCGCCCTTGTCGTCGGGCGCGCGGCCCATGCTGGGAAAGCCGGTGGTGCTGGCAGCGCGCAGGCCCATCTCGCGCGCCTTGGCGATGAACAGCGTGGGGGTCGGCTTGTCGCTCGACACGATGGCGTCGCCGCCCAGCATCTGCTTGGCGTCGCGCGCCAGGCCGCCGTTGATGCGGTCGGCAAAGAAGCCCACCGCCGTCAGCGCCGCCACGGCGAGCATCACCGCCACCACCAGCAGGCGCAGTTCGCCGGCGCGAAAGTCGCGCGCCATCTGGCGCCAGGCAAGTTGCCAGATGGAGGGTTTGATGGAGAGAGGCACGACGGCGTTCATCTCAACCCAGCCCCGCCGCCGCCTGCACCTTCGCGGCGCCAACGCCGAGCTTGTCGCCCGCCACAAGAATCTCCTGCCAGGTGGTCGCGTCGATCTGCACACCTTCGACCGTGCGACGCGCGCGCGAGGCCCGCTCAGGCTCGCCAGCAATGCTCACCGGCTCGAAGCCTTCGCGTGGCGGCGATGCCTTGACCCATTCGATGAAGGCCTGCGCTTCGTTCTCGAACTGCTTTGCGTCGGCCAGTTTCGCCGGGTCGAGCAGCACGCTGAACATGCCGTTGAGCACCCTGCGCTGAGAGACGTCGTCGGTGCGCTGCGTCATGCCGGCGGCGAGCGCCCCGCCGAGCAGTTCGCACATCAAGGCCAGGCCGTAACCCTTGTGCGTGCCGAAGGTCAGCAGCGCCCCGAACGGCGGCACCACGGTGTAGCGCGGGTCGGTCGTGGCCTGGCCATGGTCGTCGATCAGGCAACCCGGCGCCACCGGCTCGCCCTTGTTGTGGGCCACGCGCGTCTTGCCCTGCGCGATCATGCTGGTCGCAAAGTCCAGGATCACCGGGGGCCGCCCCGGCAGCGGCACACCGGCACAGAACGGGTTGGTGCCGAAGCGCGCGTCGCTGCCACCGTGCGGCGCCACGATGGCGCGCGAGATCACGTTGACGAAGTGCAGCGACACCAGCCCGGCCGCCGCGCACTGCTCGGCCCACGCGCCGATGCGCCCGAGGTGGTGCGAATTGCCGAGCGCGACGATGCAACTGCCGGCTTGTTGCGCGCGAGCGATGCCCAGCGCCATCGCCTCGTGGCCAATCACCTGGCCGAAGCCGGCGTTGCCGTCCAGGCGCAGCATCGCGCCGCCATCCATCACGGTACTCACATGCGCGTTGGGTTTCAGGCCGCCTTCCAGGTAAGCCTCGGCATAGCGCGGCAGCATGCCCACGCCGTGCGAGTCGTGCCCTGTCAGGTTGGCTTCGATCAGGTTGTTCGCCACGGCCTCGACTTCGGCCTCGCTGCTGCCGAAGCCGCGCACCACCAGCCGCACGGCGGCATTCAGGCGCGGGAGGGGAACCAGGTGCATCTCGCTCATGAGGGGGTTTCCAGGGGTGGGGTCTCGGGATTGTCGATCCTAGACTGATTGCCCGTTTCGCCACCGCCCGCCCACCATGACCTCATCCCGACGCCTGTTTCTCCAGACCCTGGGCACGTCGCTGGCGCTGCCGGCCTCGTGGGCCGTAATCGCGCAGGCCAACGCGCCGTGGCCGAGCAAGCCGATCCGCTACATCGTGCCGTTCGCCCCCGGCGGCACGACCGACATCCTGGCCCGCGTGATCGGCGAAAAGCTCGCGCTCGCGCTGGGCCAGCCGCTGGTGATCGAAAACAAGGCCGGCCAGGGTGGCTCGGCCGGCAGCGCCGAACTGGCGCGCGCCGCGCCCGACGGCTACACGATCGGCGGCGGCACGATCAGCTCGCACGCCATCAATGCCTCGCTGTACGACAAGCTCACCTACGACCCCGTCACCAGCTTCGCGCCGATCACGCTGTACGCTACGCAGCCCAACATGCTGCTGGTACACCCGAGCGTGCCGGCCAGCAGCGTGGCCGAGTTCATCGCGCTGCTGAAGGCCAACCCCGAGAAGTATTCCTACGGCTCGGCCGGCAACGGCACCTCGCAGCACATCTCGGGCGAACTGTTCAAGACGATGGCGGGGGTGCGCATGCAGCACATCCCTTATCGCGGCAGCGGGCAGATGTTGCCCGAGCTGCTGGGCGGCACCTTGCCGGTGGCGTTCGACAACGTGGCCAGCGCGATCCCGCACGTCAAGGCCGGCAAGCTGCGCGCGCTGGCGGTGACGACGGCCACACGCTCGGCGGTGTCGCCCGAGGTGCCGACCCTGGCCGAGTCGGGCCTGGCCGGCTATGAGCTGAGCTCGTGGCAGGCGGTGTTCTCGCCGGCCGGCACACCGCCGGCGATCGTGGAGCGGCTGTACGCCGAGATCGGGCGCATCCTGAAGATGCCGGAGATTGGCAAGAAGCTCGGCGAACTGGGGCTCGACCTGTCGGGCATGCCGCCAGCCGAACTTGCGGCGCTGATCAAGGCCGACGTGCCGCGGCTCGGCAAGGTCGTGAAAGAAAGCGGCGCCACCGCAAACTGACCAAACGAAAATGGGGGCGCGACATGGCGCCGCGCCCCCAGTGCCGAGCCGGTGGCTCACCGGCTCTTGAACTCCACCTTCAGCGCTTTCAGCACACCGGCCAGCGGCAGCTCGTTGCCGCAGGCTTCGACAATCTTGCCGTTGGCCAGATCGGCGGCGATACCGCCCTCGAACCTCGCCGCGCTGGCATCGACTGTCAGGCCGAACAGCTTGAAGCTGCTGACCGACGAGTAGTCGTACACCACACCTTCGATCTTGAAGGCCTTGCATTCGTCACTGCCGCGCTGGCCGGGGAAGGTGACGGTGGCCGCGGCGAGCACGCCCGCGGTGACCTTGCCGGTGACGACCACCCAGGTGCCGGCCACCACGTTGGCGGCCGTGCCGCCGATGAAGCGCGTCGTCGCCGAGGTGGTGACCAAGCTGCCGTTGAGCTTGAACGAGCCGTCGGCCCCCACGTCGGCCACGGTGCCGGCCGCCTGCGTCGGGCCGATGATGCGCAACGGCGACACGATCACCAGCCTGGCGACGAACACGCCGGCCGCATCGGTGCTGCCGGTGAGCCACAGGTTGGCGCCGTCGATCACGTCGGCCACTGTGCCGTTGACGTAGCGCACGTCGGCCGCCACCTTCACGGCCTTGCCGGCGACCTTGAAGTCGGCGGTCGAGACAAAGCCGCTCACGACGCCGGTCAGCACCGCGTTCGCGCCGTTGCGGGTTTCCTCGAACTCGACCCGGGTGGCCTTCACAACCGAACCTGCACTCTGGCCCTTGATCTCGACCAGCCGGCCGTCCATCAGTTCTGCCGCCGTGCCGTCTTCGAAGACCGCCGCGCTGGCGTCTACCGCCACGCCGCGCACCTTGAAGCTCGCGACCGAAACATAGTCGCTGACCATGCCGATCAGGCGCACCTCGCCGTCCAGGTCGGGCCGGAAGATGCGGATCTTCTTCGCGATGATCTTGCCGTTGGCGAGCGTGCCGTAGACGATCACGCGCTTGCCTTCGGACAGGTCGGCGGCGCTGCCGAACTGGAATTCGGCGCTGCTGGCGTCTACCGCGGTGCCGCTGACGAGGAAGTCACTGACGCTGACGAACTGCTGCACCCGGCCTTCGACGGCGGCGGGCGTGCCGTCGAGCAAACGCGGCGCCTTCACGGCCTTGACCACAGTGGCCTGCAGCACGTTGCCCACCGGCGAAACGTTCGAGCGCACGCGCACCACCGCCCCTTCGGTGATCGTGTTGTTGTCGAAGCCGATCAGTCGCGCCGCGGCGTAGTTCACCGTCAGGTCGCCCAAGGTGAAGCTGGTGGCCGTCACGCCGGTGGCCTTGCCGAACAGCACCATGCGGCCGACCTCCTCAGGCGGCCTCACCTCCACGCGCGTGGCCTGCACCACGCGGTTGGTGAAGTCCACCGAACCGTGCACCTCGACCCAGTCGCCCACCTTGAGTGCCGCCAGGTTGCCGGCGCCTTCGAACACGGTCTTGTCGTCCACCTGCACCGAGATGCCGCGGATGGTGAAGCGGCTCGCCGCCGTGTCGATCGAGGCAATCGCCCCGCGCACCGAGGTGTCGACAACGCAGCTGCTGGCGCTGCCGCTGCTGCCGTCGGAGGAAACGCTGCCGGTCACGTCGGCACGCATGCCGAGCTTGAGCGAGCCGACGCTGACGACCTCGTCATCGACGCTGATGCGCGCGGCGCTGTCATCGAAGCGCACGCCGTTCACGATCACGCTGCCGAAGCCGTTGATCGTGCCCTGATAGGCCGCTTCGGCGGCGGCGCCGCCAGCGTCCGAGCCACCGCCGCAGGCGACGAGCAGTGCCGTGGCGGCGACGGCGACGCCGCCGACGATCCGCTGGAAGAAGGTGTTCATTGGCAATTCCTTTTTGGAGAGGGTTGATGCATGGGATTATTTTCCCAAACTATCCGACACGCAAGTAGAATTTGGGAATCGGAACCCAAATTTGGTAAACAATTGCTGCATTGCTGCAGCCCGCCCCGCCCTGCCCGCCCTTGCCTGCCCAACCCATCGGATGAACCTTCGCCAAGCCCTTCACAACGCCGTGCTGCTGCTGCTGCGCCCGCTGGTGAAGGTGCTGTTGCGCCACGGCCTGGCCTACGATGAATTTGCCGAGCTGGCGCGCCGCACGTATGTGGATGTGGCCGAACGCGACTTCGCGCTCAAGGGGCGCAAGCAGACGGCCTCGCGCATCTCGGTCATTACCGGGCTGAACCGCAAGGAAGTCGCGCGGCTGCAGGCGCTGAATGGCCAAGGCGCGCAAGGTGACGCCGGCAGCGACGGCAACGCCAGCAACTCCAGCAACTCTCAATTGGCCCACACGATGAACCGCGCCGCCAAGGTGGTGGTGGGCTGGCTGCGCGAGCACACGCCGCCGGGAGGTGGCGAGCCGACCGCGCTGGACACCGAACAGTTCGCGGCGCTGGTGCGCAGGCACAGCGGCGACATGCCGGCGCGGGCCGTGCTGGATGAACTGAAGCATGCCGGCGCCTTGTCGGCCACCGACGACGGGCGCCTGCGCCTGGCCGCCCGAGGTTACGTGCCGCAGCAGACCGACGTGCGCAAGATCGCGCTGCTGGGCCAGCACGCAGCCGACCTGCTGGGCGCGATCGAACACAACCTGGCGCACCCGCCCGAGCAGGCCTGGCTGCAGCAGCGCGTGTTTGCCGATCACATTCCAGCCGAGCACGTCGACGCGGTGCGCGGCAAGCTGCGCGAGACCGGGCTGCAGGCGCTGGCCAACACGCGCAACACCTTGATCGAACACGACGGCGGCGACGCCGCACCCCTGCCCGGCGCGCGCCGCGTGACCCTGGGCATCTATTACTTCGAAGAACCCGCGGTGGCCTCGGCGCCCGCGGCCCCTCAGGGAGAGAAAGAATGAAACCGTCGAATCGATCCTGGGCGCAGCGTCTGCTCGGCGCCTTGGCCGCCAGCCTGGCGGGCTTCAGCCTGTTGCTCACCTCCAGTTGCGGCGGGGTGGGCCAAGACGGCACCGGCGCGGCGCCCGACACGCAGACCACCGGCGTGATCAACGGCTTCGGCAGCGTGATCGTGGGCGGCATCCACTTCGATGTGACGCAGGCGCAGATCTCGGTCGATGGCACGGCCGGCGCCACGCAGGCCGACCTGCGCGTCGGCATGGTCGTCAACGTGACCGGCACCCTGGCGGCCGATGGTGCCAGTGGCACGGCCAACCGGCTCGCCTACGAAAGCCTGCTGCGCGGCAGCATCGACGAAGCGCCCGGCGCGCTGAGCCTGCGCGTACTGGGCCAAAGGGTGCAGATCGACCAGACCACCGTGTTCGCAGGCGTGGCCGGCACGAGCGAGTTGCGGCTGGGCGACCGGCTGCAGGTGTCGGGCTTTCGCGCCGCCGACGGTTCGTTGCACGCCACCTGGGTGCAGCGTGAATCGGTTTCGGGCACAGCGCAGCTGACCGGCTTGATCAGTGCGGTGGCCGACGGCACGCTGAGCCTGGGCGGGCTGAGCATCGACATTTCGCGCGCCGAGCGTGTCGGCTTCGGCAGCACCCCGCCAGCGCCGGGGCAACTGGTGCGGGTGCTGCTCGAAGCCGCGCCGGTGGCCGGCAGCGCGGTGGCCAGCCGGGTCGGCCTGATCGACACCAGCACGCCCGCCAACGTGCGCAGGCAGCAGTTGCAGGGTTTCGTCGGCCAGTGGGATAGCGGCACCGGCCGCTTCCTGCTGAATGGCGTCGGCGGACAGCCGGTGCAGGTGGATGCGAACACGCAATTCGAAGACGGCACGCGCGCCGATCTGGCAAACGGTCGCCGGGTCGAGGTGCGCGGGATCCGCGGCGGCGACGGCGTGCTGACAGCCGAGCGGCTCGGGTTCTACCGCAGCGTGCTGAACGCCTACGGCCGCGGCAAGGTGACCGCCGTGGACGTGGCCGGCCGGCGCTTCAACCTGCTCGACCTGCCCGGCGTGGAGGTGCGCCTGCGCCTGGGCACCCTGCTGGACGACAGCTCGGTGCTCGGGGGCGCGCTGAACCTTTCCAACTTGCTGGTGGGCGACGAGGTGCTGGTGCTGGGCCGCGCGACCGGCAACCGGATTGAAGCCGACCTGGTGCAGCGCCTGCCGCGGATCACGCCCGGGGCCGGTGTCGGCGGGGCGGTTGACCAGATCGCCGGCACCACGCTCACCGTGCTGGGCACCGCCGTCAACACCAACGGCGCCGACTTCTTCGACGCGCAAGGCCAGGCGTTGACGCAGGCCGCCTTCCTGGCCGCACTGCAGCCGGGCAACGTGGTGCGGGCCGAAGGCCTTTACGTTGGCGGTGTGCTGGCGGCGCTCACGGTGCGGCGCGTGCCGTAACTGCCGACCGGATCAAGAGCCACGGTCAGGTGGTCAGGGTTTGGGCGCACCGACCACAACGCCCTGCACGTACCAGTTCATGCCCAGGATCGCCGCGTCGTCGAGCGCGCCGCTGGCCAGCCGGGTCTTGCCTTCGCTGTCGGTCAGCGGCGCCGCAAACGGCTTCAGGCTGCCGCCGACGATGGCCTTGCGGCGGGCGTCCAGCAGCACCCGCACGTCCTGCGGCAGACGCAGCTGCAGCGCGCTCAGTTGCACCAGGTCGTCCTTCATGCCGCCCCATACCGGGGTGGCCTTCCACTGCTTCAGCAGCACTGCCTGCGCCACATTGGTGTAGTAGCTGCCCCAGTGCTGGGTCACCGCAGCCAGTTGCGCGTCGGGCGCAAAGGCCAGCATGTCGCTCTGGTAAGCGATGAACTTGACGCCCTTGGTCTTGAAGTTCTCTTGCGCCACCTGCGCCACCGCGGCGGAGCCGCTGTGGTGGGTCAGCACGTCGGCACCTTGGCTCACCAGCGCCAGCGCCGCTTCTCGCTCGCGCGCGGGATCCATCCAGCTGTTGAGCCAGGCCACGCGCACCTGCGCTTTCGGGTTGACCGCGCGCATGCCCAAGGCAAACGCGTTGATGCCCTGCACCACCTCGGGCACCGGAAAGGCCGCCACGTATCCGGCGTTGCCGCTGGTGCTGCTCTTGCCCGCCAGCAGCCCGGCCAGGTAACGGGCTTCGTACCAGCGGGCGTTGTAGGTGTTCACGTTGGCGGCGGTCTTCTGGCCACTGCCGACCAGCTCGAACTTCACGTTCGGGAACTCCGCCGCCACGCGCAGCACCGGCTGCGCATAACCCGGCCCGGCGGCAAAGATCAGTGGGTGGCCCTGCACGGCCAGGTCGCGCAGCACGCGCTCCGCGGCGGACCCTTCGGCCACGCCTTCAACGACCGTGGCCCTGACCTGGCCGCCCAACGCGGCCTCCATCGCCAGACGCCCCTGGTTGTGCTGGTAGCTCCAGCCGCTCTGGCCCACCGGGCTGGGCAGGACGAAGGCCACCTTCAGTGGGGCCGGCGCGGCGGCGGCAGCAGGGGCCTTGGGCTGGGCCTGGGCAGCTGCAAAGCCAGCCGCCGCCAGACACATTGAAGCGGTCAGCGCTGCGAGCAGCGCGGGCAAGCGCCGGCGGGCGAAGGGTTCGAGCATGGTGGTCCTCTGCATGACGCTGAAGTGAAATGCTCAGGGCAGCAGTGCCCCGGCGCGCGCCGGATTCTCACAGGTTTGCGGCCCGCTCAGCCTCCACGTCTCTATCCGCATCAGTAGTTAATGCGAATCGTTCGCATTTGCGATATCATCGGCCGCTGTCCCTTCCCTGTTCCTCTCACCGACGGAGGTTGTCATGCCCGATGGCTCCAGCGAAGAACTCGAACTGCCCGCGGTCGAAGCCGTGCTCGCCGGCACTCTGGCCCTGATGACCGGCTACAGCCAGGCCCTGCTGGCCGAACTGCACCCCGAGCACCGCGTGTTGATGGGTCGCAAGATCGGCAACAACCTGGCGTTGCTGGCCGAGCACCCGCAACTCTCGACGCCGTTCCAGAGCATGCTGTGCGGGCTGCAGCGCCGCTGGGCGCAGATGGCCGGGTGCACGGCCGAGGCGGCGCCGGCCTGCGGCGCACCAGCTTGCGCCGCAACAGCTTGCGCCGCCGAGGCGCCGGTGCCAGAGCGCCGCGGGGCGCTGGCGCCGCTGCACGGCGTAGTCTGCGAAGCGCCGCGGCGCTTGCAGTAAGCCCCGACCCGACCCCTGTTCAGCCGGCCGCCTTCTTCGCCGCCACGTGAATCGCCGCGCGAATGCGCGGGTAGGTGCCGCAGCGGCACAGGTTGCCGGCCATCGCCTGGTCGATGTCAGCATCGCTAGGCTGCGGTGTCTTGGCCAGCAGCGCGCAGGCCGACATCACCTGGCCACTCTGGCAATAACCGCACTGCACCACGTCGAGTTCCACCCAGGCCTCGCGCACGGCCTCGGCTTCGCGACCCTGCAGGCCTTCGATTGTCGTGACCTGGCGCGTGCCGACCGCCGACAGCGGCGTGACGCATGAGCGCACCGGCTCACCATCAAGATGCACGGTGCAGGCGCCGCACAGCGACAGGCCGCAGCCGAACTTGGTGCCGGTGAGCTTGAGTTCGCCGCGCAGCACCCACAGCAGCGGCGTGTCTTCTTCAGCGCTGACGGTGAGGGCTTTGCCGTTGACGTTCAGGGTGGTGGGCATGACCGATTCCTTCTAACAAGAGATCAGGCCAAGAGATCAGGCCAAAGCCAGCGGCAGCTCGCGCAGGCGCTGGCCGGTAAGGGCGAACAAGGCATTCGCCACGGCGGGGGCGATGGGCGGTGTGCCGGGCTCGCCCACGCCTTCGGGGTGGGCGGTGCTGGGCATGATGTGCGTCTCGATCACCGGGCATTCGTCGAAACGCAGCATCGGCACGTCGTGAAAATTGCTTTGCTGCACCTGGCCATCGACGATGTTGATGCGGCCGGACAGCGCCGCGCTCAGGCCGAAGACGATGCCGCTGTCCATCTGCTGGCGCACGCCGTTCGGGTTGACGGCCAGCCCGCAGTCGATCACGCACACCACGCGGTGCACGCGAATGCGCTTGTCGGCGCCCACCGACACCTCGGCCACCTGCGCCACCACCGAGCCGAAGCTCTGGTGCAGCGCGATGCCGCGTGCTTTCTTTGCGCCGTCGGCGGCCGGCGCGAGCGCCTGGCCCCAGCCGGCCTCTTGCGCGCAGCGCTTCAGCACCGCCAGGTGGCGCGGGTGCTTTTGCAGCAGCGCCGCGCGAAACGCCACCGGGTCTTGCCCTGCCGCATGCGCAGCTTCGTCGATGAAGCTTTCCTTGAAGAAGGCCTGGTGCGAGTGGCCGACCGAGCGCCAGAAGCCGACCGGCATCGGCAGGTCCACTGTTCTGTGGCCGATGCGCGCATGGGCAAATTCATAAGGCTGGTCGAACGCGCCTTCCGACGTGGTCTTGTCCGGCCCCATGCCAGGCAGGCCGAAGATGCGCGACAGCACCTGCGGCACGATCGCCTGGCCGGCCGAGGTGTTGCGCCACGCGCTGAGGCGGCCCTGCGCGTCGAAGCCGGCCTGGAACCGCGCCACGCAAGCCGGGCGGTAAAAGTCGTGCTTCACGTCTTCTTCGCGCGACCAGATCGTCTGCACCGGCGCACCGTCGGCCGCGAGCGCGATCTCGGCGGCCTGGGCGATGAAGTCCACGTCGAGCCGGCGCCCGAAGCCGCCGCCGAGCAACTGCACCCGCACGTCGACCTTGTCCGCATCAATGCCCAACACCTTGGCCACCGCACTGCGCGCCAGGTCGGGCACCTGGGTCGAGGTCCAGACCGTGGCCGCGCCTTCCTTGAACTGCACCGTGCAGTTGACCGGCTCCATCGTCGCGTGCGCCAGCCAGGGCGCGCGGTACTCGGCGCTGATCGTTTTTGAAGCGGCGGCCAGCGCCGCATCCACGTCACCGGCGCGGTAGTAGGCGAAGCCCTGCTCGGTGTCCAGCACCTGGGCGATCTGCTTCATCGCGGCGTCCGACGAGAAGCCGGCCATCGCGCCGGCCGACCACGTGACGTTCACCTGCTTGACTGCCTTCATCGCGCGGTACGGCTGGTCGGCAATCACCGCCACACCCGCGGTGCCGCCGTTGTGGCCGGCGACAGGCAGCACCTTCTTCACGCCGGGCAGCGCGCTCGCCGCCGTGCCGTCGAACGAAGCCAGCGTGCCGCCCAGGGTCGGGCACATCATGACGCTGGCGTACAGCAGACCCGGCGGCAGCACGTCGATGCCGAACACGGCCGAGCCGTTGGCCTTGGCACGGGCCTCGATGCGCTTGATCGGCTTGCCGATCAGCGTGAAGGTGGACGGGTCCTTCAGCGCCACGCCTCGCGGCACGGTGCGCTGCGCAGCGGCGGCCGCCAGTTCACCGAAGCTGGCCGAGCGGTCGTCGCCGTGCAGCACACGCCCGGCTGCGACCCGGCATTCACTCGCAGGCACTTTCCATTGCTCGGCCGCCGCGCCGACGAGCATCGCGCGGGCGCTCGCGCCGGCCTCGCGCATCGGCAGCCACAGGTCCTTCACGCTCGTCGACGCCCCGGTCATCATCACGCCGATCTCGCGCATCGCCTTCGCGGCGAGCCAGCCGGCCGCTCGCTTCACGGCGGTGTTGTCATCGGGGTGGAATAGCAGGCCGTCGGGCCCGGCGACGACCGTGTGGTAGATCGCATCGATAGTCGCCGCCTCGACCCGCACGCTCGACCAATCGGCGTCGAGCTCCTCGGCCAGCAGCATCGCCAGGCTGGTGTGCACGCCCTGCCCCATCTCCGACTTGCACATCACCACCGTCACGCTGTTGTCGGCTGCGATCTTGACCCAGCCGTTCAGCGCGGTCTGGCCTGCGGAGGCCGGCAGCGGCTTCGACGTTGTGAGGCGCTGGCGCGGCGGCAGCAGCGACCAGCCGACCACCACGGCGCTGGCGGCAGCGAACGTTCCGAGCACGAAATGGCGACGCGCGATCATCGGCTTGTGATTCCTCGGTGGACTCCGGGGACGGAGCAGCGCATCATTCTGGCAGCGAAAGTGCGCGCGACCGTCGATTGGAGGTCCGATGAACGTTCTGTTGATCGACGACCATGAGCTGGTGTGGGACGGCACCCACCAGTTGCTCCAACGGCTGGCTGGCGAGATCGAAGCGCAAGCGGCCTTCGGCTTCCAGGCCGTTCGCGACGTGGTTGGTGCCTGCGCGCTGCCGGCCCACGGCTTCGACCTGGTGCTGCTCGACTACCACCTGCCCGGCCTGTCGGGCCTGGCGGCCTTGCAGGCGGTCAAGGCGCACTTCGAGGCCACGCCGGTGTGCATGCAGTCCGGCGAGACCGCGCCACAGCGGGTGCGCGAGGTGATCGAGGCGGGCGCCGCCGGCTTCGTGCCCAAGTCGTATAGGCTCGAAGAGATCGAGGCCGCGCTGCGCCTGGTGTTGCGGCACCGGGTCTACCTGCCGGCCGAATTCCTGCTGAGCCACGAAGTCACGCGCAGCAGCGAGCCCGACGCGCTGGCGCGCGAGGATCTGCCGCGGTTCCTGCAGACCGAACTCTCGCCGCGCCAGCGCCAGGTGCTGGCGCTGGCCATCCGCGGCGTGCCGGTGAAGCTGATCTCGCGCCAGCTCGGCATTGCCGAAGGAACCGTCAAGGTGCACCTGTCGATGGTCTACCGCGCGCTCGGCGCGCGCAACCGCACCGACGCGCTGTGCCGCGTCTTCGAGGCCCAGGCCGCGGCTGCGCTGGAGTCGCCATGACGCCGGGCCTGTTCGACGGGTTCGCGATCAACGGGGTCGCGTTCCGCAGCCGTGTGCTGCGCTCGTCGCTCGGTGGGCGTATGGCCTACTACGACGGCACCGTCGGGCCGGTGTGGAGGAACTTCGAGCGCCGCTTCGCGCGGCCGGAGTACCGGCTCGGCGCGATCATCTCCGCCACGATCGACGTTGACGCAAAGCGGGTCTCGCCGCTCGAGTACCCTTCGCTGAGCCACGACCGCTTCATCGCTCCGCTGGCTGACGGCATTGCCGCGGTGCAGGCACAGGGCTGCCGCTACATCGTGCAGCTCGGCGACCCCGGCGGGCACACGCAGGCAAGCCTGCTGCCGCAGGCGGCCGACGGGCTGTCGGCCTCGGCCGTGATCGACGGCTACTACGGCTACCGCAACATCACGTCGCCGATGTCGCTCAAGGAGATCAGCACCGAGGTCGACAACTTCGCCGCGGCCGCGCGCCGGGTGCGCCAGGCCGGCGCCGACGGGGTCGAGGTCACCGCCTCGAAGGGCTACCTGATCCATCAGTTCCTCAATCCCGCCACCAACCGGCGCCGCGACGCATACGGCGGCTCGGTGGAAAAGCGCTTCCGCCTGCTGCGCGACGTGGTCACGGCGGTGCGCCAAGCGGTGGGCAGGGACTATCTGTTCGGCGTGCGCCTGGCCGCGGTCGACCACAACTGGCTGCCCTTCCCCAACCTGCGCTGGCCGCCCGTGTGGCCGCCGCGCGACTACTTCATCGGCAACACGCTGGACACCACGCTTCGCTACGGCCAGTGGCTCAGGGAGCTCGGCGTGGACTACCTGCACATCGACGCCGGCTTCGGCTTCGTCAACCCGAAAGGCAGCCCGGGCGACTACCCGCTCGAAGGGCTGCGCTTGTTCTCGAACTCGGTGCGCCACCTGAGCGCGAAGGCGCAGATCCGCGCCACGCTGCTCAACCTGCTGCCGGCGTCGATCGGCAAGCGCGTGCTGGGCCTGGGCTGGCGCTACGTGCCTGCCGCAAACGCGGAACTTGCCAAGGCGTTCCGCGAGCAGGTCGGGCTGCCGGTGATCGCCAACGGCGGCTTCCAGGAGCGCGAGGTGATGGAGGACGCACTCGCGAAAGGCGCCTGCGATCTGATCGCCGTCGGGCGCCCGCTGCTGGCCAACCCAGACCTGCTCGAACGCTTCTACCGCGGCGAGAGACCCGCCAAGCCGTGTTCGTGGTGCAGCCTGTGCTGCACGCGCACGGCCGTGCTGCCGCTGGGCTGCTACGACCAGCGCCGCTTCGGCTCGCAAGACGAGATGGAGGCGCAGATCATGGGCTGGTCGGCGGATTCGTCAGCGTGAACGTCATCGAGAGCGCCATCGTGAGCGCGCCATCTCGGCCCGACCCCGAGGCACCCGACGCCACCGCCGGGCGGCGGGCGATCGACGCCGAGCGGCTGCGCCTCTTCAACCGCCAGGTCGTGCGAGCGCCGGTGGGCGTACTGTTTGCGGCCGTTTTCATCGGCCACATGATGGCGCCGCATGTCGGCGCCGGCACGGCGTGGGGCTGGGCCAGCGTTGCGGCGGGGATCTGGATCGTTCGCGCGCTCGTGAGCGCTGCGCTGCTGGCCCATCCGCCGCAGCAGCTCGGCGGGTGGATCCGCTTCCTCGCCGTCTCGTCGACGGCCAGCGGCGTGGTGGCCGGTTCGGCGGCGATCCTGTTCTTCCGCGCACCGCCGCTTGAGTGGGCGATGCTGACCATGGTGCTGTGTGCCTGGTGCGCCGCCGGCATCGCGATCTCGGCGACCCTGCCGACCGCCTTCTACGGGCTGGCAACGTGCTTCCTGGCACCACTGGCAGCGGCCTGGGTCGTCTCCGAGATGCCGCTGCGCGTGCCGGTGGCGGGGCTGATCCTGTTCTTTCTCTTCTACCTGATCGTGTTCGCACGCGACGGCTCGCAACTGATGGAGCGCGCGCTGCGCGCCGGCTTCGAAAACGAGGAACTGGCGCGCCGCCTGCACGTGCGCGAGGCCGAGGCCCAGGCAGCGCGGGCGCGCGCCGAAGAGGCGAGCCTCGCCAAGTCACGTTTTCTTGCCGCTGCGAGCCACGACCTGCGCCAGCCGCTGCATTCGCTGTCGCTGTTGCTGGACCATGCGGTGCACACCTCGACCGATCCGCAGGTCGAGCACATCCTGCAGCAGGCCACGCGATCGGCCGACTCGCTGGGCCGGCTGTTCACCGGCCTGCTCGACCTGTCCCGGCTCGACGCAGGCAGCCTCACCGCCGTGGTGCGGCCGGTGTCGCTCAAGGCCTTGCTCCGGTGGCTGGAGAACGACTTCCGATCGCTCGCCCAAGAGAAAGGGCTGGCGCTGGACTGCGATACCCCGGACGCCTGGGTTTGCTCCGACCCGGCAATGCTCGAACGCATGCTGCGCAACCTGCTCCACAACGCGGTGAAGTACACCGAGGCGGGGCGCATCGAGCTGCGCGCAGTCACCGCCGAGCTAGAGGTTCGGCTGTCGGTGCACGACACCGGAATCGGCATCGCCCCGGCCGACCGCGATCGCATCTTCGAGGAGTACTTCCAGGTCCGCAACCCCGCGCGCGACCGCAGCCGCGGCGTCGGCCTGGGGCTGGCGATCGTCAAGCGCATGGGCCAGTTGCTGGGACACGCCATTGAGGTCGAGACCGAGCCCGGCCGGGGCAGCACGTTCACGGTCACGGTGCCTCGTTGCGAACCACCGGGCTCCCTTGCCGCCTCCCCTCGTGCGTCGTCTCTCGCGGCCGAAGACGCCGCGACACCGCAGGCCTCGCTCGACGCACTGCGCGGCACGGTGGTCGTCGTCATCGAAGACGACGCCGATGTGAGCGAAGCCATGGCCACCCTGCTGCGCGATTGGGGCTGCCAGGCGGTCGTCGCTGGCGGCAGCGCCGGCGCGATCGCGCAGCTCGACGCGGCGGGCCTCGCGCCCGACGCGATCCTGGCCGACTGGCGCCTGGGCGGCGACGAGAACGGCCTGCAGGCGATCGAGCGCCTCAACGCACGCTTCGGCGAACGGCCGGCGGCGATCGTCACCGGCGAGATCAGCCCGGCCGACCTGCAGGTGCCCCGACAGATGTCGGTGAGCGTGCTGCAAAAGCCGGTGCGCGCCCGCGAGATCAGCACCTGGCTGCTCTCGTGGAAGTCGATCGAGTGACTCGCCTCGACGTGGCCGAGGACTGAACCGGCGGCCTAGTCGGTTCGCGGAGCGCCGTCCGCAATCTTGTCTACGTCCTTGACTAGCCCGTGCGCGCAATGGCGCAACCGGGGTCGCCCGACCAGACTGTGTTCATGCGAGCCGCGTCGGCTATCACCACAACGGAACGCACAACGCAGCGCCGCGATTCGGCGCAGACCCTTCAAGGAGGCACGCCATGTGCATGAAGTTTCATCAGCATCCGACCTCGCGGCTGCACGCCCTGGCCGCCGGCACTGCACTGGCGGCCTGCCTCGGTGCGCTGGCACTGGCCAGCGGCGGCGGTCACAACGAAGGCGGCGAGCAGTCACGCGTCGCCGCATACCGGCTCTCGAACGATATGACACCGACCGACCGCTGGGTGCAACTCGAAGGCTGCGTCGTCGACGAGTTCTTCATCCCGCGCATCGGCACGCCGGTGCATGCGCTGAGCACGGACGGCCGCCTGGTCGGCGCCGCCAGCAGCGACATGGACGGCGTGTTCCGCATCCCGGTGCCGACACGCCAGCCGGTGGCGGTGCGCATTGGCCGGCCCGGCGGCGAGTCGCTGACCGTCGTCACCGGCCGCACCAACCTGTCGGTCGGCGCCTGCCTGCAAGACCCTCAGGCCTGACCGGCTCGCTTCACACCATCAGGAGACCCACGATGAAATCCGTCCACACCGTTCCAGCCGCTCGCTTCGCCATTCGCTCGCCCGGTCTGCACCCCGCCATGGCGCTTTGCGCACTGCTGCTCGCCGTATCGACAGCGCCGGCCCGCGCGCAACCGGAGCCCGGCCCCGAACTGCGTGCCGCCGTCGAGCACCTCGCAGCAGCGGATCTGACGCCTGTCGACGTGCCGGCCCTGAAAGCGGCCTACCTCGACTGCGACCGCCACGCCAGCGAGCGCCTGCTTGCGCACGGCGAAGTGCTGCGCTGCTCCCAGGTGAGCGAGGCCTTGCTGGTCCGTGTCTTCAAGGGCGACTTCAACCAACTGCTGGCTTGGTGGAGCGCCGAGAATGCGCTACGCCTGATTACCCGGGCGGCCCGGCTGGGCGATGGGCCTGGAAGCATGCCGTGAGCCCTCTGCGCCGCCGGGCTGCGTGCTGACAACGCCGAGCGGCGCACGCGCGGCGGCTCGTGGTGGTACGGGGCGGCACAGATGCGCGCCGGACACCTGCAGGGCAAGCCCACCGATACCGCGGCGGTCTACATCGGCATGCGCTGCTCGCGCGACCGTTGAGGTCGGCCGCTGTCGGCACTCATGCCGACCGCCTGGATTTGCCGACGCTGATGCCGAAGCCGGCGTCTGCCAGCGTTGATGTTGAAGCCGGCACCTACCGGCGTTGACGCCGAAGCTGCCATCCGCCGCCGTCAGGGTCTTGGCCGGCTTCTGCCGGCGTTCACGCCGCGGCGAACACCGCGTCCAACTCCGCTCTCCAGCGCTGCTTCTGCGCCGCGCCGGCAAAACTCGCCTCGAAACTGTTCGCAGCCAGCCGGTGCGCATGACGCGCCGTCAACTGCGGCAGCGCGGCGAAGGTCTCGCTGAAGTTCGCGTTCATGTAGCCGCCGAAGTAGGCCGGGTCGTCGGAGTTGACGGTGGCGCACAGGCCGGCGTCGAGCAGGGTGGCGAGGTTGTGCTCTGCCATCGTCTTGAACACGCACAACTTGACGTTGGACAGCGGGCACACGGTGAGCGGCATGCGCTCGGCGGCCAGGCGTTTCACCAGCGCCGGGTCTTCGACGCAGCGCACGCCGTGGTCGATGCGCTCGGCGTGCAGCACGTCGAGCGCGCTCCAGATGTAGTCCGGTGGCCCTTCCACGCCGGCGTGCGCGACGCGATGCAGCCCGAGCTCGCCGCATCGTGCGAACACGCGCGCGAACATCTCCGGCGGGTTGCCGCGTTC
>JANMYQ010000386.1:0-2510 GCA_031382215.1 Methylibium sp. | reverse complement strand
ACCGAACAGCACCTGGTCACCAACGGCTGCAGCGAACTGTTGGCCGCCGTGTTTGGGGCCGAGGTGGGCGCCCATGCACGCAGCGCTTTCGGCGTGGCGCAGCTCCCGATGGGCGCGTGCGTGGAGATTGAGCTGATCGCCGAAGTCGCATGAGGTTCAGTCCGCGCCTGATGTACGGCGCCGCCGTGCTGCTGCCTTTGGCCGCGGTGTGCGCGGCCCTGGTGTCGCAGCATGTCTTCAAGATGGAGCCCTGCCCCTGGTGCGTGCTGCAGCGCGTGATCTTCCTGGCCATCGCTTTGGCCGCGCTGCCCGGCTTCCTGCTGACCCTGCGCCCGGTGCGCCTGGCCAGCACCGCGCTGGTGGTGGTGCTGGCCGGAAGCGGCGCCGCCGCGGCGTTGTGGCAACACTTCGTGGCCGCCGCCAGCGCGTCCTGCAACATGACACTGGCCGACAAGATCGTGGGCGCCCTGGGCCTGGACGCGCTGCAGCCCGAAGTGTTCGAAGCACGCGCTTCCTGCGCCGATGCGGCCGTGAACCTGCTGGGTGTGCCTTACGACTTCTGGAGCCTGGCTTTGTTCTTGGGCGTCGATGGCGTGCTGACGCTGGTGTTGATCAAGACGTTGCGCCGCGGCTGAGGGCGCGAGACCCGATTGCAAAAACGCAGGGCGCGCTCCATGCTCGGCTCCCTGCAGAAACCGCCAAGGAGCCCCCCATGACCCGATTCAAGTTCGCCATCAGTTCGGCACTCGCAATCGCCACGCTCGGCGCCGCCGGCGCACTGATGGCCCAGGCCAGCGGCCTGACGCGCACGCTGGTCGGCCGCGCCGACGTGTCGGTGCCGGGCCGTGAAGCGGTGGTCGCGCGGGTCGAAGTCGCTCCCGGCGCGAAAGCCGGGCGCCACACCCACCCGGGCGACGAGATCAGCTACGTGCTGGAAGGCGAAGCCACCTTGTTGATCGACGGCCAGGCGCCGCGCACCGTGAAGGCCGGCGAGTCTTTCGTGATCCCGGCAGGGGTCGTGCACGACGCCCACAACAACGGCGCCGCACCGATCAAGCTGGTCGGTGTGTATGTGGTCGAAAAAGGCAAGCCGCTCGCCTCACCGGCGCCGTGACCGCCCACCCGCCGCATCGACGGCGGGCGGCGCCGGTCAAGCCGGCGTGACGCGCGTGGCCTTCATCGCGGGAATGCTGAGCGCCTTGCCCTTGCGTGCACGCTTGCCCGCGTAGGGCGCGAGCGCCGCGCCCTTCAGCGTTTCGTCTTTCGCCTTGGCGCTGCGGCCGGTGCCCTGCACCAGCAGCGCTTGTGTGAACGCGGCCACGCTGACGAGCGCGTCTTTTGCTTCCAGGTCGATCAGCGTCAGGCCACGCCCGCCGTTGGGTTGCAGCTTCAGCTCGTCGACGCCGAACACCAACAAGCGGCCGTTCATGGACAAGCAGGCCACCTGCGTGCAGCCCTGAACCGGGCTCGGCGGCAGTGGCTTCTCGTTGGCTTCGAGCGACAGGAAGCCTTTGCCGCCCTTCTGCCGCGACACCAGGTCGCCGACCGTGGCCAGCAAACCGAAACCGCCGGTGCCCGCGAGCAGCAAGGTCTGCTGCACCGACCCGGCGTGGTAGTGCGCAGCCTGCGTGCCCGATTCCAGGTCGACCAGCGTCGTGATCGGCTGGCCATCACCGCGCCCGCTCGGCAGCAGGCTCACCGCCGCGGAGTACACACGACCGTTGCTGCCGAAGACCAACAGCACATCGACGCTGCGGCACTGGAAGGTGCCATGCAAGGAATCACCGGCCTTGAACGCGAGCGTGGATGCATCGACCTCGTGGCCCTTGAGCGCACGCACCCAGCCCTTCAGGCTGACGACAACCGTGACCGGCTCGTCTGTGATCTTCACTTCGGCCACCGCGCGCTTCTCGGTCTGGATCAGCGTGCGGCGGTCGTCGCCGTGCTGCTTCGCATCCAGCTCGATTTCCTTGATCACCGTGCGCTTCAAGGCGCTCGGGTTGTTCAGGATGTCTTCGAGCTTGGCCTGATCGGCGCGCAGCGCCGCCAGCTCCTGCTCGATCTTGATCGCTTCGAGCCGCGCCAGTTGGCGCAAGCGGATTTCGAGAATGTCTTCGGCCTGCCGGTCGCTCAAGCGGAAGCGTGCGATCAGCGCCGGCTTCGGCTCGTCGGCCGCGCGGATGATGCGGATCACCTCGTCGATATTCAGCAGCACGAGCTGCCGGCCTTCGAGCACGTGGATGCGGTCCAGCACCTTGGCCAGCCGGTGCTGGGTGCGCCGCTGCACCGTCACTATCCGGAACTGCACCCACTCGGCCAGGATCTGGCGCAGGCTCTTCTGCGTCGGCCGGCCGTCGCGCCCGACCATCGTCAGGTTGATCGGCAGGCTCACTTCCAGGCTGGTCTGCGCCAGCAGCAGGCCGATCAGATCGCCGCAGTCCACCGTGCGGCTGCGCGGCTCGAACACCAGGCGCACCGGCGCATCCTTGTTCGATTCGTCGCGCACCGCG
>JANMYQ010000385.1:0-4723 GCA_031382215.1 Methylibium sp. | reverse complement strand
CTCGGCGGTACTGCTCGAATCCGGCGCCTTGGTCGGCAGCTGCGGCAAGGGTCTGTTGCTTCATCGTCGGCCTCCGTGTTCTCGAAGGTCAAGCATGCAATTCGCGCGCCGGGGTGCGGGACTTGTTCAGCGTAGCCTTAGCTCAGGGCCAAGGTCGAAGTTCGAATCCGGTTCAGCGCCCGCACGATGGCTTCGACTTGAAGCGCGATCGGCTCGGGCGTCGGCAGCGCGCCTTTCAGCACGGCGCCGATGTAGGCCGCTGTGCTGGGCACGTCGCAGGTGCGCGGCACATCGGGCAGCTGGGTCAGCACGCCTTCGCGGGCCGGCACGCTCAAGTCTTCGCTGCGCTCACCGGCGCTGAACACGTCCATGCGCGGGGTGCGCCGCGCGTCGGCCACCGGCTCGCCTTCGGTGCCGCGCAGCAGCATCGCGTCGGCGCCGGTTTCGGTGAGAAAGCGCGTCAGCAGCTCCGCGTATTCGGGGTGGGTGTGGTTGACCACGCGGAACACCGCACCGGCATGCGCACCTGCCGCCGGATGCAGCACCTTGGCCACCGTGTGGCCCGAGTTGCGCAGGCCCACCACACGCCGCACGGCGAGCAGGCGCGCCAGCGGCGGGCACAGCACATCGGTGCGTACGAAGGCGGGCTCACCGCGTTGCCAGGCGCGTTCGATCGCGGCCGCGTCTTCGGCGATGGGCAGGCCGAGTGCAGAGAAGATTTCGGCCGTGGCCACTCGGCCCGGCTCGACGATCGGCCCGTGCACCAGCACCGGCACACCTTCGCGCGCGAGCAGCAGCGCCAGCAGCGGCGTCAGGTTGGGCAGCTTGCGCGCGCCGTTGTAGCTGGGCAGCCAGACAGCCGGCCCGAGTGACGCGGACGTCACGGGTGCCAGGCAAAACGGCTGCGTGGCCGCCAGAAAACCCGCCAGCTCGGCCGGCGTTTCGCCCTTGATGCGCATCGCCAGCGCGAACGCGCCGATCTCGAGGTCGGTGACGCGGCCTTCGAGCACCTGCGTCATCAGGTCTTGCGCCTGCTCGGCGTTCAGCGCGCGGGCGCCGTCTTTGCCGCGGCCGATTTCGCGGATGTATTTCGAGATGCTCATCGCCTGATCATGCAGCAGCAGGAGCAGCGGCCAGACTGTCGCGCACCATCGTTCGCAGCGCCGGCAGGCACGAGCCGCAACTCGTGCCGCACTTCAGCGTGGCCTGCAACTGCGCCAGGCGCGTCTCGGGCGAACCGCTGGCCGTGCCCAATGCCGCCAGGATCTGCGGCTCGCTCACGTCCAGACAATTGCACACCTGCTTGCCGCGCGCCACGGCGGCGCCGGGCGGCTTGGAGCGGCTCTCCAGCAGCGCGCGGCCGAACGAGCGCGCGGGTTGTTCGTCTTGCAGCAAGGCCAGCACCCAGCCCTGCGCGCGCGTGTCACCGGCGAGCAGGAAGGCTTGCAAGCCCGCGGCTTCGCCAGCGTCGCCTTCGCCCTCGCCTTCCCCCAGCCGCATGGCGCGGCGCTGGCCGTGCTTCGGGTCGGTGTAGCGCAGCACCGGCGCGCCGTGCAAGCCGAGCGCCTGTTCGATGCCGGCCAGCACCGCGTCGGCCACCGGCGCGGCGGCGGCGGCGCGGAACAGCAGGCCCACGTGCCCCGCCGGTTCGCGCCCGAACGGCACGCACGACGCATAGTCGAACAGGCCGAAGCTCGCGCGCAGCCGCTCGCGCACCGCGTGCACTTCGGCCCCAGGCAGCCACGCGGCGGCGAGCAGGTTCCACGGCAGCGCCGCGCCTTCCATGCGCACGGCCGCGTGTTTCAGTTCGGGCTGTTTGGACAGCGGGCAGAAGGCTGGCGACGTGAGCGCGTTCACGCCCAGCATCAGTTCGCTCTTGGCGCTGCGACCGCTGATGAACTCTTCGCCCCAGTGCATTGCGATGAAAGCCTGCGCCGGTGTCACGCGGTCGCTCGGCTGAACCGGCAACACCAGTTCGCCGCGCCGCGAACGCACGCGCACCAGGTCGCCCGCCACCCATTTGCGGCGTGCCAGCTCTTGCGGGTGCATCTCGATGCAGGGTTCGGCGGCGTGGCCGAACAGCCGGCCCAGCGTGCCGGTGCGGCTCATGCCGTGCCACTGGTCGCGCAGGCGGCCGGTCGTCAGCGAAATGGGGAAGCGCGCATCGCGCGGTTCGCTGACCGGGCGGTACGCGGGGGCCGTGAAGCGGGCGCGCCCGTCGTCGGTGGCAAAACATCCATCTTCATACAGGCGCGCGCGGCCGGCCGTGGCGCCGTGCGGCATCGGCCACTGTTGCGGCACGTCGAGCGCGGCGTAGCTCAGGCCGGTGATATCCAGGTCGCGCCCACGTGTGCTTTCGCGGTGTTCGTTCCACACGCCCTCGGCGTCGTCGAAGGCAAACAGGCTCGCGCCCTTCGCGCGGCGCGGCGGCTGTGTGCGCCGCAGGCGCTGTTCGAGCCGGCGCGCAAAGTCAATGCCGATCGCCCAGTCGTGCCGCGTCTGCCCCGGCGCCGCCACCGCGGGGCGCACGCGGCTGATGCGGCGCTCGCTGTTCGTCACCGTACCGTCCTTCTCGCCCCAGGTGGTGGCGGGCAGCAGCAGGTCGGCATAAGCGCAGGTGGCGGTGGTGGCGTACGCCTCCTGCACCACGACGAACTCGCAGCGCTGCAACGCGCGCCGCACCGTCGCCTGGTCGGGCATCGACTGGGCCGGGTTGGTGCAGGCAATCCACAACGCGCGAATCTCGCCATCGGCGGCGGCCTGGAACATCTCCACCGCGCTCTTGCCCGGCTTCGAAGGCACCGCCGATTCGCCACCTTCCAGCCCCCACAGCGCCGCCACTTCGGTGCGGTGGCGCGGGTTGCCCAGGTCGCGGTGCGCGCTGAGCAGGTTGGCCAGCCCACCCACCTCGCGCCCGCCCATCGCATTCGGTTGGCCGGTGAGCGAAAACGGGCCGGCGCCCGGCTTGCCGATCTGCCCCGTGGCCAGGTGCAGATTGATCAGCGTGGTGTTCTTGTCGGTACCGCTGCTGCTCTGGTTCAGGCCCTGGCAGTAGAGCGACAGGGACGGCGTGCGCCGGGCCGCATCGCCGCCGGCCGCGCCGGCCAGGCCACCGAACCAGCGCGCCGCCTGCACGATGTCGTCTTCCTTCAGCCCGCAGACCTGTGCGACGTGCTTGGGCGTGAACTCGCGCACCCGATCGCGCAGCGCCTCGAAGCCGCTCGTGTGCGCAGCGATGAACGGCGTGTCGGTGAGCCCTTCCCACATCATCACGTGCAGCAGGCCGTGGTACAGCGCCACGTCGGTGCCGGGCAACAACGCCAGGTGCAGGTCGGCCACGTCGGCCGTCTCGGTGCGGCGCGGGTCGGCCACGATCAGCTTCATCGAAGGGTTGGCGGCACGCGCATCTTCGAGCCGGCGGAACAGCACCGGGTGCGCCCAGGCCATGTTCGAGCCGGTGATGAAGACCGTCTGCGCCAGGCCGATGTCGTCGTAGCAGTTCGGCGGTGCGTCGGCCCCGAGCGATGCCTTGTAGCCCGCCACCGCGCTGCTCATGCACAGGCGCGAATTGGTGTCGACGTTGTTGGTGCCGACCAGCCCCTTGGCGAGCTTGTTGAAGACGTAGTAGTCCTCGGTCAGCAACTGGCCCGACAGGTAGAAGCCGACCGCATCCGGCCCATGCTGTTCGATGATCGCCGCGAAGCGCTCGGCCGCGTCGCCCAGCGCATCGTCCCAGCCCACAGACTGCGGCGCCGCGGCGCGCGTGGTGCGCCGCATCGGCTGCAACAGGCGCGTCTGCAGCGTGATCTCGTTCGACGCCGTCAGGTGCAAGGTGCTGCCCTTGCTGCACAGCCGGCCGAAGTTGGCGGGGTGATCGGGGTCGCCGCGCACGCCGGTGATCTGCTCGCCCTGCGACTCGACGATCACGCCACAACCCACCCCGCAATAGGGGCAGGTCGACTTCGTTTCGCGCGGCGCAGGGACGATCGGAATCACGCCGCCGCCTTGGCCTTCTCGACGACGGTGATCGGCGCAGTCAAGGCCAGCGTGCTCAGCTCATCGGCATCGAGGTACACCTGCTCGTGCTCGACCTTGACCTTGAAGGCCACCGTGCAACCCTCGTCCGGCGCCTTCGCGCAGCCGTCGTTCAACTGGATCGTCCAGTTGTGCAGCGGGCAGGCCACGTCGTGACCGAACACGATGCCCTGGCTCAGTGGCCCGCCCTTGTGCGGGCAGCGGTCGAGCAGCGCAAACACGTGGTCGTCGGCGGCGCGGAACAGCGCCACGTCGCCGCCTTGCGCGCGGTGCACTCGCCGCGAGCCGAGCGGGATGATGTCGTCGAGCTTGCAGATCAGTTTCCAGTTCATCTCACATCACCTTCCATGTGTGCCGGACAGTGCCGGCCGTGGCCATCGGGTGGGGAACACCGCTCATGTCCTCCGGGCCGGAAAAGACTCGGCCCTCCCCCTTTACTTCGCTATGTCCCCCACCCGAAGCCCCCGGCTTGCAGCGGTTTCTCTGGGCCGTCGAAAAGCCAAAACCGTTGCCGGTTCGGGACGGTGGTGCTTGCTGCGTAGCGAAGTTAAGGAGGAGGGGCCGAGTCTCTTCCGGCCCGGGGGAGCGAGACCGGACACAAACAGTCCTGTGGACTGTTTGTGCTTGGCGAGCGCCCGGGGCTCTGTCCCCGGGCATGAGCGGAGCAGCATGCGCCGCCGGCCCGAAC
>JANMYQ010000371.1:0-1680 GCA_031382215.1 Methylibium sp. | reverse complement strand
ATGACGCCCAGGTCGAGGCGGCAGTGGCTGCTTGGCTTGCACACCCCAGTGCCGACCACCCACGGTGATGGGCGCAGCCACTTCTTTCATGATCACGAAGTTGCCCACGACCATGTCGCCCACGCACTGCGGCTGGGCTCGTCGTGCTTGTCAAACAAGTCCACAGTGGCAATGGCACCACTGCGCAGCGCGCCTTCAAGCAGGCTGGCCAGTTGGCCCGCCGCCTGTTGCTCGGCCCCGATAAAGGGTGTGTCTTCGGTGCGCAAGCCTGACTCGGCCACGGCTTGAATCAGCCGCTCTGAAGTGCCCAACACCGATGCCTTGCGCTTGAGCGCAGCGTCCATGGCCGCCGTGGTGCGGCGCCCGAGACTTGCTTGAGCGTGTCGACGATGCCGCCCACTTCAACGCTGACCCCGCGCACGGCCTGCCCAACGTAGGCGACGGCGGCCAGGCCCGCGCCGACTTCGTTTCTGATGCCCGCCTGCGCCTGCACCACCTCATGCAGTTGGCGCGCCAAAGTCTGCATGGCCGTGGCCTGCACGGTGGCCATTTTTTGCGCATCTTCAAACACGCCGCGCGCAGCGGCGGCTTCGCGGCCCAAGTGCGCGGCCCCTTGACCCATGACGGCCACGACGCGCAAGCCGTCAGACAGGAGCGCCACTTCAGCCATGATTTCAGGCACGGCGAGGGATGGGACTTCTGGCGCATCTGGCCTTGCGTCTGTCGGCGACGCAGGCTGACGCAAGAGGCCCGCGAACCACAAGGCTTGTCTGCTCTGCCGGGGCTTGCCAAATAAGTAGGCCTACCACTCACGCAGCCGCGTGCGCAGGCGCGCAATCGACTGGCTGTGCAGTTGGCAAACACGGCTTTCGGTGACGCCCAGCACGGCGGCAATTTCTTTCAGGTTCATGTCGTGTTCGTAGTACATGCTCATCACGTACTGCTCGCGTTCGGGCAGGTTCTTGATGGCTTCGACCAGCGCCTCGCGCATGCGCTGGTCCTGCAGCCGCGCGATCGGGTTGGCGTCGTTGTCGAGCACGTGGCGGTCGAGGTAGTCGTCGTCGCCGTCGTCGCCGCTCATGTCTTCCAGGTAGATGAGCTGGGTGCCGCGCACCTTGCCCAGCAGCGACTGGTAGTCCTGCAGGGTGAGACCCATCTCGCGCGCGATCTCGCCTTCGCTGGGCGCGCGGCCAAAGCGCTGTTCGAGCTTGTGCACGGCGGCTTCGATGCTGCGCTGGTGGCGGCGGTCGCCGCGGCTCATCCAGTCGTTGCCACGCAGCTCGTCGAGCATGGCGCCGCGGATGCGCTGGGTGGCGAAGGTCTCGAACTGCACACCCTGGCCGGGGTCGAAGCGCGACAGCGCATCACTCAGGCCGATCATGCCGACCTGGATCAGGTCGTCGAGCTCCACATTGGCCGGCAGCTTGGCGATCATCTGGTGCGCGAGGCGTCGCACCAGCGGGCTGTACTGCTTGAGCAGTGCGCCGGCGTCGAGTTGTCCCTTGGCGGTGTACATATTGGGCCTCTATCGGAAAGCGGTTCGGGCAGGGGTCGCGGCGCTGGCCACCGGCGCGGTCAACAGCACCGGGTCTTCGTCCAGCGCCAGTTGCGCAGCCAGCAAGCTGGCCAGCGCGGCATCGGGCGGCGAGCCGGGGTCGCCTGCGGGGTCGATGACGGCGG
>JANMYQ010000339.1:0-2239 GCA_031382215.1 Methylibium sp. | reverse complement strand
GAATCGGGGAAAACGCTCCCCACTGCGATGAGGGGGATTGCGCGACCCCTGAGCTGCAAGTGTCAAAGAACCCGACAGCTGACTCCAGCCGTGTCGAGGGGAGTCTCCGCGCTGTCGTGCCGCCGGAACAGCAGGTCCCAGACGCCGTGACCCAGCAGCAACCCCCGCTGCTCGAACTTGGTCAGCGGCCGCCAGTCAGGCCGTGGCGCATAACCGTCGACCGAGTTGACCAGCCCGGGTTCGGCCGACAGCACTTCCAGCATCTGCTCGGCATAGGGTTGCCAGTCGGTGGCGCAATGCAGGTAGCCGCAAGGGGCCAGGTGCGGCAGCAGCTGGGCCACGAAGGCGGGCTGGACGAGCCTGCGCTTGTGGTGCCGCTTCTTGTGCCAGGGGTCGGGAAACCAGATGTGGATGGCGGCCAGCGCGCCCGGCGGGATCATCTGCGCCAGCACCAGCACGGCATCGTGCTGCACGATGCGCAGGTTGCCGAGCTGACGCTCGCCGATCAGCTTGAGCAGCGCACCGACGCCGGGCGGGTGGATCTCGACACCGATGAAGTCGGTGCCCGGCTGCGCCGCCGCCACCTCGGCCGTGGCGCTGCCCATGCCGAAGCCGATCTCCAGCACGCGCGGCGCGCGGCGGCCGAAGACCGCGTCGAGGTCCAGCGGCTGCGCCGCGAACGGCAGCACGAAGCGCGGCCCCAGCTCGCTCATCGCGCGCTGCTGGCCCGGCCCCATGCGGCCGGCGCGCCGCACGAAGCTGCGGATCGCGCCGCGGCCTGACGGCGCTAGGGGCGGTGCGGGCAGGGGACTGGGCTCATCCATGGCGGCGCGATTGTGCCCGCGCGCTTGGCGGCTGATCTCATCTGAGCGCCCCAAGGCCGGCCGTCCCCCGCGGCGATCAAGGAAAGTGGCAAAGCCACATTTCCTTGAGAGCCCGTCCTGGGTGCTGTTTCGAGCTGGGCCAGGGCGATAGAATCTGCGCCGCTGCGGGTGTAGTTCAATGGCAGAACGGCAGCTTCCCAAGCTTCATACAGGGGTTCGATTCCCCTCACCCGCTCCACCGCACGCACCTTCCGCCGCGGCCGCACAACCCGGGCTTCATGCCGGATGAGGCGTTCCTGAATCGCCCTGCGCTTGCGGCATCATCCGGGCCATGGATCTGACCCCGCTATCCGTGCTTTGTGTGGGCTCGACGCCCGCGCAGCGAATGTCGGGCTTGCGCCTGGCGGGTTTGAGGTGCGAAGCCGGCGAAGACCTGAATGCGGTGCGCGGACACGATGCGGTGTTGCTGCACGCGCCCACGCGCCAAGCGCTGCGCGAGATTGTCGCGCTGCCGGGCCTCACCCAGGCCGCCTTCGACCGTGCGCTGGTCATCGTCGCCGATGAAACAGATGCGGTTGCCGAGGCGGTGTTGTTGCAGCAGGGCGTCGAGGCCATCATGCCCCCCAACCCGGTGACCGAGGTAGCGCGAGCCATCGTCCACGCGGTGGAGCGCAAGCGCCTGGAACGCGCCGCGCGCACGGCCTACGCCACCGACCTGGCTACCGGCCTGCCGCACCAGGCGCAATTGCTGGAGCACATGACGCAGTTGCTGGCGCTGCGCGAACGCGAACCGGCGCCGATGGTGCTGCTGGTGCTGCGCATGGAAGGATTTGCGCAGACCGCGGCCCGGCTGGGCGTCGAAGCCGGCAACGTGCTGCGGCGCAAGGTGGCGGTGCGGCTGCGCAGCGCTCTGCGTGCCAGCGACGTGGTGGCGGCCATCGGTCCCGACGCCTTTGGCGTGCTGCTGGGCCGCCTGGAGGCCAAGTCCGACGGCGAGCGCGTGGCGGCCAAGCTCGTCAAGTCGCTGCAGCAGCCGATCCTGGTCGCCGGGCAGCCCTGCGCGGTGGGCGCGGCCGTCGGCCTGGCGCAGTATCCCGAGCACGGCAAGGACGCACAGTCGCTGCTGCAGCGCGCCAGTGCGCAGGCCGGTTCGGTGGCGACGGTGGGCGGCGGCGCCCTGGCCAGCGCCAGCGTTCACCGCATCGGCGGCGCGGCCGCCAACGAAGACGCGTCCTGAGCACGGGCGGCTCTCTAGAGAGCCACGCGCCAGGGCACTTAGGCGTCGGCAACCTCGATGCCTTCGGCCATCGCTCGTGACAGCAAGGCCTCTCGGCGCGCGCCGGGCAGGCGCACGCCATCGTCCTTGAGCATCTCGGCCGGCGGGCAGTGGCTCGGCGCCGAAGAGGTCGATTGCG
>JANMYQ010000316.1:0-1943 GCA_031382215.1 Methylibium sp. | reverse complement strand
GCCAACATCCTGGTCTACAACGACGAGTTTCTGGCCACCGAGATTGGCCAGATCGGCACCCAGTTCGACGGCTTGGCGCATATCGGCATCGCCGTCAACGGCCCGGCCGACAAGAACGAGATCCGCTATTACAACGGTGTGAGCCAGTTGCAGATGGAAGGCTCCACCGGGATGAAGAGGCTCGGTGTCGAGAAGCTGCACCCGATCAATGCGCGCGGCATTCTGATCGACGTGGCCGGGCTGAGGGGCATCGATGCGATGGAGGCGGGTTACGAGATCACGCTGGCCGATGTGAACGCTGCACTCGAGAAGCAGGGCATGAAAGACTTCAAGTTCATGCCGGGCGACGGCGTGTTCTTCCGCACCGGCTGGGGCAAGCACTGGATCAAGGACAACGCCAAGTACAACGGCGGTGAGCCCGGCATCGGCATGGAAGTCGCCAAGTGGCTGTCCGACGTGGTGCAGGCCGGCGTGGTCGGTGCCGACACCTGGGCGACCGAGGTGATCCCCAACAAGGAGCCCGGCTGCGCGTTCTGCATCCACTCGCACCTGCTCACGCGCCACGGCATCGTGAACCAGGAGAACATGCACCTCGACGAACTGGCGGCCGACAAAGCGTATCGGTTCATGTACGTCTACAGCCCGGTGCCGATTGCCGGGGCCACCGGCTCGATCGGCGCGCCGCTCGCGATCCGCTGAAATCAGACTGAAAGTTCGGGCGGCGTCAGCCGTCCTGGAACGCCTCTTTCGACTTGAGCATCGGCCGCAGCAGGTAGCTCATCACCGAGCGCTCGCCGGTGCGCACTTCGACGGAGCCGGTCATGCCCGGCATCACCGGCAGCGGTTTGCCGTGCGCGCGCATCGTCGACGGCTCGGTGCGTACCAGCGCGCGGTAATAGGTCGCGTCGCTGGAGGCGGCGCGTTCGGTGTCGCCCAGGGCGTCGGGGCTGATCGTCTCGATCGTGCCCTTCAGGCCGCCGTAGGTGGTGAAGTCATACGCCGAGAGCTTGACCTCGACGTGCTGGCCCACGCGCACGAAGCCGATGGCCGACGGTTTGATGCGCGCCTCGATCAGGATGCGGTTGCCGATCGGCACGATCTCCATCACCGGCGCACCCGGCCCGATCACGCCGCCGATGGTTGCGATGCGGATGTTCTTGACCAGCCCGCGCACCGGCGACTTCAGCACCGTGCGGCGCAGCACGTCGGCTCGGCCGCTGATCTGTTCGTTGACCTGCGCCATTTCGGTCTGCACGCGCACGAGGTCGGTGCTCGCGTCTTGCCGGAAGCGGTTGGTGCGCTCTTGCGCCTGCAATTCCAGGTCGTTCACCTGGCGGCGCAAGCGGATCACCTCCACGTTGGACATCAAGCCCTGGTCCGACATGCGCTGCGCCACGTCGAGCTCGCGCTGCAGCAAGGCGACGCTGCGGTGCGTGCTGCCCACCGCTTCCTGCAAAGAACGTTTGCGGGCGTTGAACGATGCGGTTTCGGCCTCCACCATGCCGGGCGCGGCGGCCACGTCGGCCGGGAACTTCAACGCGCCGCCGGTGGCCTCGGCGGCCAGGCGCGCGATCGTGGCTTTCAATGCCAGGCGCTTGACCTGGCCTTCGTTCTGCTGGGCCTCGAAACGCGTCGGGTCGATCTGCGCCAGGTCCTGGCCGGCCTCGACCTGCTGGCCCTCGCGCACCTGCAACTCGCGCAGGATGCCGCCCTCCAGGCTCGCGATCACCTGTTCGCGCCCGTCGGGCACCACGCGTGCATCGGCGCGCGTGATCTCGTCCACGCGCGTCAGGCTCGCCCACGCGATGGCGGTGATCATCGCCAGCGCCATCAGGTACAGCGCCCAACTGGTGCGCGGCGTGGCGTCGACCACTTGCGCGGCGCGCAGCGGTGACAGGTACGCCGTGTCCGACTTTTGTGGCGGGCGCGTAGCTGCGGTTTTG
>JANMYQ010000306.1:0-2680 GCA_031382215.1 Methylibium sp. | reverse complement strand
CACCGCGTCTGCGGGCTCGGCGGCCTTGCCGGCCAGGCGCCGTCGCAAGGCGCCGGCGATGCCGTCGGGCATGAAGATCAACGTCACCAGCAGCACCAGCCTGAAGAACAGCTGCCGGTCCTCGGCCAGCCCGCGCATCAGCTCCGGCAGCGCCACCAGCACCAGCGGGCCGATGAAGCTGCCGGCGATCGAGCCGAGCCCGCCGACGACGATATACAGCAGGTGCCAGATCGAGGGCCAGAGGCCGAACTCGCCCGGGTCGATGAAGCGCACCATCGCCACGTGCAGGCCGCCGGCCACGGCGCAGTAGAAAGCATTGATCGCGAAGGCGGTGGTCTTGTAGCGCGCCAGGTGCACGCCCATGATCTCGGCCGCGTTCTCGTTGTCGCGGATCGCCATGAAGGCGCGCCCGATTTTCGAGTGCACCAGGTTGTAGGCCAGCCAGACCATCGCGGCGCTGACCGCGAGCACGATGAAGTAGATCGCGCGGTCACCGAAGCCCGCCAGCCCGAGGCCCGCGCGGTTGATGCTGAAGCCGGGCGAGCCGCCGGTCAGCGAGACCCAGTCCACCAGCACCACCTGCACCGTCCAGACGAAGGCCAGCGTCGCCAGCGCCAGGTAGTGGCTGCTGACACGCAGCGCCGGCAGACCGACGACCAGGCCGACCGCGGCGGTGGCGCAAGCCACCAGCGGCAGCGCGATCCAGAACGGCACGCCATAGCTCATGCCCAGGATCGCCACGCCGTAGGCGCCCAGGCCGTAGAACGCCGCGTTGGCCAGCGACACCTGGCCGGCGTAGCCCATCAGCAGGTTCAGGCCCAACGCGAGCACGACCGACATCAGGATCGTGGCCAGGATGTGCGTGGTGTACGACGCGAAGACGAAGGGCGCGCCGACGAATAACAGCAGCGCCGCCGCGACGGCGGCCCAGACGAGGGGGGAGCGCGGCGCGTTCATCTCAGTTCTCCACGAGGCCGAAGCGGCACCCGCGACGCATGAAACGAGCGGAGCCAAGCGGCCGCCGCGGATCCGGCTTTGCCGGGCCGATGGCGGCGCCCCCTCGGGGGGAGGCGCCGAAGGCGCTTCGGGGGGGTCGTTTCACTTCAGACTTGTTTTCGCACCGGCTTGCCGAACAGGCCCGAGGGCCGGATCATCAGCACCGCGATCAGCACGATGAACGACACCACGCGCTTGAAGGTCGACGAGATGTACACCCCGGCCAGGTTCTCGATCACGCCGACCAGCAGGCCGCCGACGATCGCGCCGTAGATGCTGGTGAAGCCGCCGACGATTGCGGCGACGAAGCCCGGGATCAGCACGCCGCCGAGCTCGGTGTTGATGCCCACCAGCGGCGCGATCAGCATGCCCGCCAGGCCGCCGAGCGCGGTGCCCAGGGCCCAGGTCTTGGAGAAGATGCCCGGCACGCTGATGCCCATCAGCGCGGCGGCCTCCTGGCTCTGCGCGGTGGCGCGCATCGCCTTGCCCAGGCGGCTGTAGCGGAAGAACAGCGTCAGCGCGACGACCACCACCGCCGTGGTGAGCATGATGCCCAGGCGTTCGGGCGTGATCAGCACGCCGCCGATCTCCAGTGGCTCGGCGCTCAGCGCGCCGACGATCGTGCGCGGCGTGTCCTGTAAGGTCAGGCGGATGCCGTTGGTGATCAGCAGCCCGATCGCCAGCGTGGCCAGGATCACGGTGAACGGCGGCGACTTGATCAGCGGCCGGTAGGCGATGCGCTCGATCAGCACGCCCACCAGCGCCGAGGCCATCATCACCAGCACCAGCGACAGGAAGTAGGGCAGGTGCAGCTCGGTCACGAACAGCCAGCCCATGTAGGCGCCCACCGTCACCGACTCACCCTGAGCGAAGTTGACGATGTCGGTGGCCTTGTAGATCAGCACCAGGCCGATCGCGACCAGCGCATAGAGAGCACCCGCCGCGATGCCGCTGACGATCAGCTGCGGCAGCAGATCCACCTTGTCCTACCAGGCCAGCGTCGCGTTGGTGGGGAACTTGGTGCTGGCCTGCGGCGGCTTGTAGTCGTCGATGCGCCGGTACTGGCCGCCGACGACGCGGAAATCGCTGGTGCGGCGGTTGCCGTTGTGGCTCTGCGTGAAGGTCAGCGGCTGGATCACGTGGACCGCGCCCTTGAAGGTGTCGCTGGCCTTCCAGTCGTTGAGCGTTTCCAGCGCCTCGACCAGCTTCTTGCGGTCGGGTTGCGGACCCATGCGCTTCAGGCCCTCGGCCAGCGCGTACATGTTGCCGTAGTTGTAGACGTCGACGTAGTTGGGCCGGTCAGCCGGGTAGCGCGGGAACATCTTCTTGTAGCGCGCCTCGAACTCGACCATGTCCTTGGCCGGGTCGCCGTTGAAGTACAGCGGCACGTAGTTGGCGTAGAAGCCCTCGGCGGCCGGGCCGGCGATCGTCAGGAAGCCCTTGTTCATCGTCGAGGTGTCGCCCTTCATCGGCGTCTTGATGCCCAGCTCGCGCGCTTGGCGCACTACCCGCGCGGCCTCGACGTACAGACCGAAGACGAGGATCAGGTCGGGGTTGGCCTTGCGCAGCTCGATCAGCTGCGAGCTGAAGTCGGTGTCACCCGAGTTGAACTTCTGGTGGGCCAGCACGTTGACGCCGTAGCGCTCCTTCAGACCCTTGAGCACCGATTCGGTCAGCGATTGCG
>JANMYQ010000278.1:0-1745 GCA_031382215.1 Methylibium sp. | reverse complement strand
GTGATCTGCCCCAGGCTGCAGCAGCGCACGGCGTCCATCAGCACCGCAAAGACGTTGCCGTTGTCCATCACCGTCTGCTGCAAGCGCTTGAGCATCGCCGGCGCCGCGGCCGCGTGGCGGGCGTGGAAGTCGTGCAGGCGCGTCAGCTGCGACTGCTTTTCGGCTTCGGTGCTGCGCGCCAGCTCGATCGTCTCGGGCACGGCGTCGCTGCCGTCCAGACTTGGCGCGCTGCGGAAGGTGTTGACGCCGATGATCGGGTACTCGCCGGTGTGCTTGAGCATCTCGTAGTGCATGCTCTCTTCCTGGATCTTGCCGCGCTGGTAGCCGGTCTCCATCGCGCCCAGCACGCCGCCGCGCTCGGCGATCTTTTCGAACTCGGCCAGCACCGCTTCTTCCACCAGTTCGGTCAGCTCGTCGATGACGAAGGCGCCCTGGTTGGGGTTCTCGTTCTTGGCCAGGCCCTCACCCATTCGGCGGTTGATGATCATCTGGATGGCCATCGCGCGTGTCGACACGGCGGTGTCGGTGCGCAGTCTCAGGCAGAAGTCAGGTCTCGCAGTCGGGCCAATGCTTCGTCAACCTCACGCCCCTTGGCCTCTATCGCTTCCAGCAGTTCAATCGGCGTCCGGACATCGCCCTGCTTGCGCTCCTTGGGATTGACCGCCTTGAGGTCGTAGATTGCGTCTTCGATGCCCTGAGCCTTGGCGCTGGCATCGCGGCCAGCCCGCTCTGCTTCTACGGATGCGGCCAACAAGGCATCCGCCTGGGCCTCACGGTCAGCCTTGCGCGCGATCTTCGCTTCTTCACGCGAGTCCAGCGCACGCTCGCGCTGCATCTCGGCCTCGCGCCGGAAAGGTGCAGCCTCGCCGCGCGCATGGACCTGACGGGCTGCAAAGTCGATGGTCCAGCTGTGATCGGTTTCGGCGCCATCGGTGCCGCGCTGCTGCAGCAGATCGAAGAAACTCGCAAAGTGTTGCAGCGTCAGTGGCGTCTTCTTGCCCACCTTCATCTGCGCCAGGTCGTAGTACCAGATGCGCTCTGTCTTGCGGCCGCGGTTGAAGAACACGAGGTTGGTCTTCACGCCCGCGCCAGCACCCGTGAAGGCGCCGCCTGGCAGGCTGACGATGCACCAGACATCGTTCTCGTCCAGCAGCTTGCGCTTGGTGCGCACGAAGGCGTCTTCGTTGGTGCGGTACAGAAAACCTTCGTCCAGCACCACCCCACAACGCCCGCCAGGCAGCAACGACTGCTGCAAGGCTTGCACAAAGAGCACCTGTGTCGAACGCGTCTTGAAAGGGAATCGAGCCTGCGCTTCCACCCCTTCCTTGCCGCCAAAGGGCGGGTTGGTCAGCAGAACGTGAAAGCGCTCCGGTGCGCCCTCATACAGCCCGTCGTAGATAGCCTGGTTGGACAGCGTGTTGCCGTGCCACAGGTGCGGCTGGTCGATGCCGTGCAACACCAGGTTGGCCAGTGCGATGGGATACGCCAGGTCGTCCTTCTCGCGACCGTAAAAGCTGTGGTGCTTGAGCTGGTCCAGCTGCTCGGTCGAGACCTCACCGCCCTGGCGCCGCATGTGCTCTGCCGCTTCGGCCAGGAAGCCGCCGGTGCCGCAGCAGGGGTCGCACACCGTCTCACCAATGCGCGGGTCCACGACGCGCACCATGGCGCGGATCAACTCACGCGGTGTGTAGAACTGGCCGCCGTCAGAGTTCTTCTCGCCCATCTTCAGCAGCAGGCCTTCGTAC
>JANMYQ010000272.1:0-29647 GCA_031382215.1 Methylibium sp. | reverse complement strand
GTCGCGGGCGCGCGGCGCGCCGCAAGACCTGTCGCCGGCCGACGACCACGAGCCCGCGCCCGCCGCGCGCCACGCGCCGCTACCCGACGAGGTGACGCGCATCCTCGCCGCGGTGCCCGACCTGTGGCGCGGCGGCAAGATCGAACTCGGCACGGCCTCCGAACAGTTGCGGGCTGGCAACCTGCTGGCCCGGTCGGCCACCTCGTCGCGCTTGTTCAAGAAGTTCCCGGACCACTTTGTGCTGACGCCCGAAAGCCAGCCGAACAAGGTGCAGTACGTCGGGCCGCGGGTGGTGTGAGCACGCTCGCTGCCGCGTGCGCAGCGCTGGCGGGTGATGCTTCGGTGCCGATGCCATGGCTGGCGCCGTACCAGCCGCTGGGCCGCAAGGTGGCGCTCGAGGTGATGGCCGGTGGCACGGTGGCGCAGGCCTTGAACCGGGTGCACGGCCAAGCGGCACCCGCCGTGCGCTTCGTCGCCCACGGCGAGTTACCCGACGGCGAAGCCTATGAAACCTTCATCGCCCGCACCGGCTGCGTGCCCACCCGCGACAACCCGCACGACCTTTTCAACGGCCTGGTGTGGCTGCGTTTCAGCAGCTTGAAGCGGCAGCTCAACGCCTTGCACGTGCAGCAGATCGAGGCCCAGGGCGTGGGCCGCACGGGCCGCACGGGCCGCACGGGCCACGTGCGCGGCCCGTTGCGCGACGCGCTGACCCTGTTCGACGAAAACGCCGCCTTGCTGCAGGCCCCCGAGGTGTTGCTCGGTGCGCTGCTCCGCCGCGACTGGCAGGACTTGTTCATCGAGCACCGTGCCGCTTGGCAGGGCGCAACGCTCACCGTGTTTGGCCACGCGCTGCTGGAAAAGCTGCTGCAACCGCGCAAGGCGATCACGGCACACGTGCGGCCGCTTCCGGTGCGGGCGGCCGATGCGCCGGAGGACGATCTGATGCGCAGGCTGATCGAGCAGCCCCACCTGCCGCTGCCCGTGCTGGGCGTGCCGGGGTGGTGGGCCGCCAACGAAGATGGGAACTTCTACCGCGATGAAGCGGTCTTCCGCCCGCCGAAAAATCCGCCAAGCGCCGGCCTTGAATCGGCGCCTGCGCCCCTAACATTCAGCCCGCGGGAGTGTCCCGCGGCTGGACTCCCTAGAGGAAAGACATGAAACGCATCTTCCTGTTCATCGTGACCAACCTGGCCGTGATGTTGGTGCTGGGCATTGCCGCCAACGTGCTGGGGCTGAACCGCTTCCTCAGCGCCAACGGCCTGAACCTGGGCCAGTTGCTGGGCTTCGCCGCGCTGATGGGCTTCGGCGGCGCCATCATCTCGCTGCTGATGAGCAAGCCGATTGCCAAGTGGAGCACAGGCGCGCAGGTCATCAACGACTCGCGCGACCCCACGCACGCCTGGCTGGTCGAGACCGTGCGGCGCTTTGCCGACAAGGCCACCATCGGCATGCCCGAAGTCACCATCTTCGAAGGCGCACCCAACGCTTTTGCCACCGGCGCGTTCAAGAATTCATCGTTGGTGGCCGTGTCCACCGGGCTGCTGCAGTCGATGACGCGCGAGGAGGTCGAGGCCGTGATCGGCCATGAGGTGGCGCACGTGGCCAACGGCGACATGGTGACGATGACCTTGATCCAGGGCGTGATGAACACCTTCGTCGTGTTCCTGTCGCGCGTGATCGGTTATGCGGTCGACAAGGTCATCCTGCGCAACAACAGCGACCGGCCGGGCATCGGCTACATGATCACCACAGTCGTGATGGACATGGTGCTCGGCGTGGTGGCCGCGATCATCGTGGCCTGGTTCTCGCGCCAGCGCGAGTTCCGTGCCGATGCGGGCGCCGTTCAGCTCGTGGGCCGCAAGCAGCCGATGATCAACGCGCTGGCCCGGCTGGGTGGGCTCGACCCGGGCGAGATGCCCAAGGCGCTGCAGTCCATGGGCATCAGCTCGCGGCCAAGTGGGCTGATGGCGCTGTTCTCGACCCACCCGCCGATGGAGGAGCGGATCGCGCGCCTGCAGCAGCTGCAGTGAGGCGCTTGACTCAGTTGCCGCGCAGGAGCATGGCCGCGATGCCCCACATCACCAGCGCGATCGTGCCGTCCAGCAGCCGCCACGCCAGCGGCCGCGCGAACAGTGGCGCGAGCAGGCGCGCGCCGTAACCGAGCGCGAAGAACCACACCGCGCTCGCGCTGGCCGCGCCGATGCCGAACGGCACGCGCGCATCCGGCGCCTGCTGCGCCGCCACGGCGCCGAGCAGCACCACGGTGTCGAGCCAGCAGTGCGGGTTCAGGTAGGTGAAGGCCAGGCAGGTGAGCAGCGCGGTGCGCAGGTCGGTGGCGGCCTCGCCCTGCACCGACAGCGTGTGGCGCCCCAGCGCACGCCGCGCGGCGATCAGCCCGTAGACCACCAGGAACAGCGCGCCGCCCCAGCGCGCCACCGCCAGCAGCGTGGGCTGGGCCTGCACCAGCGCGCCGAAGCCGGTGACGCCGAGCGCGATCAGCAGCATGTCCGACAGCGCGCACACCAGCACCACCGGCAGCACGTGCGCGCGCTTCAGGCCCTGGCGCAGCACGAAGGCGTTTTGTGCGCCGATGGCGATGATCAGCGCGGCCGATGTGGCGAATCCGCTGGCCAGGCTGGCGAGGAGGGAACTGGGCATCGAAGGGTCCATCCGTGGAAGTCTGCCGCGACGAGCTGCTTCGATCCAGCTAAACTTTCTGCGCTTACATTAGCTAGATTCATGCAGATCGACTCCCGCCAACTGGCCGCCTTTGCCGCGGTGCTGCGCGAAGGCAGCTTCGACGCGGCCGCGCGCACGCTGCACCTCACGCCGTCGGCGGTGAGCCAGCGCATCAAGGCGCTCGAAGAACGGCTTGGGCGGGTGCTGATCCGCCGCGCAACCCCGTGCGTGGCCACCGAAGCGGGCGAGTCGTTGCAGCGCCACGCGCAGCAATTGCAGTTGTTGGAAGCGCAGGCGCTGGCGCCGTTCGGGCTCGGGCAAGGTGCCGCGCGGCGCAGCGCCGCCACGCGCGGCACCGCGCTGCCGCTGGCGATCGCTGTGAACGCCGATTCGCTCGCCACCTGGTTCGTGCCCGCACTGGCCGCGCTGCGCGAGGTGCACGACGTGCAATTCGACCTGCACGTGGAAGACCAGGACCACTCCAGCGCGCTGCTGCGCCAGGGCCGCGTGCTCGCCGCGGTAAGCGCGCAGGCGCTGCCGGTGCAAGGCTGCAAGGTGCGGCCGCTCGGGCGCATGCGCTACCTCGCGGTGGCGAGCCCGGCGTTCATGCGGCGCCACTTCGGCGGCGGCGTGAATGAGGCAGCGCTCGCGCTCGCGCCGTGCAACGTGTTCAACCAGAAGGACCAGTTGCAGGCGCGCTTCATGCGCCGCCTGTCGAGCCGCAAGCTCGACCCGCCGTTGCACCGCGTGCCCGGCACGCACGGTTTCGTGCACGCCGCGGTGCAAGGCCTGGGCTGGGGCATGAACCCCGACGTGCTGGTGGCGCCGCTGCTGGCCAGCGGCGAACTGGTGGAGCTGGTGCCAGGCCGCTTTCTCGACGTGCCACTGTATTGGCAGCACTGGAGCCTGGACGCGCCGGTGCTGCAGGCGCTGACCGACAGTGTGTGCAGCGCTGCAAGGGCGATGCTGCACGTCGACTGAACCGGCGGCCGCCGCCGAAGTAAGCTCCGGCCTCGGCGCGCTCCAGCGCCTGACCTGAAAGCCTTTGCGATGGCGAACACACCGAACAGCGCCGACGACGACGACGGCGGCCCACCCGCCGAGGGCATGAAGAAGGGCCTTACCAGCTACGGCGACGCCGGTTTTTCGCTGTTCCTGCGCAAGGCCTTCATCAAGGGCGCCGGCTACACCGACGCGGCGCTCGACCGGCCGGTGATCGGCATCGCCAACACCGGCAGCGACTACAACGCCTGCCACGGCAACGCGCCGCAACTGGTCGAGGCCGTCAAGCGTGGCGTGATGCTGGCCGGCGGGCTGCCGATGGCCTTTCCGACGATCTCGGTGCACGAGAGCTTCGCCGCGCCGACCAGCATGTACCTGCGCAACCTGATGGCCATCGACACCGAGGAGATGATTCGCGCCCAGCCGATGGACGCGGTGGTGCTGATCGGCGGTTGCGACAAGACGGTGCCGGCCCAGTTGATGGGCGCGGCGTCGGCCAATATCCCGAGCATCGTGCTGATCACCGGCTCGATGCTGACCGGCAGCCACCGCGGCGAGCGCGTCGGCGCCTGCACCGATTGCCGGCGTTACTGGGGCAAGTTCCGCGCCGGCGAGATCGACGCGGAGGAGACGGCTGCGGTCAACAACCAGCTCGTCGCCAGCGTCGGCACCTGCTCGGTGATGGGCACGGCCAGCACCATGGCCTGCATCGCCGAGGCGCTGGGCATGACGGTGCCGGGTGGTGCGTCACCCCCGGCCGTGACGGCCGACCGCATCCGCATTGCCGAGTTGACCGGCGCGCAGGCGGTGCAGATGGCGCGCGAGCGGCTCACGCCCGACAAGCTCCTCACGCCCGCCGCATTCGAGAACGCACTGCGCGTGCTGCTGGCCATCGGCGGCTCGACCAACGGCATCGTGCACCTGGCGGCGATTGCCGGCCGCATGGGGCTGGAGCTTGACCTGCACGCGCTCGACCGCGTGGGTCGCGAAACGCCTGTGCTGCTGGACCTCAAGCCCTCGGGCCAGCACTACATGGAAGACTTCCACCACGCCGGCGGCATGGCCACCTTGCTGCGCGAACTGAAACCGCTGCTGAATCTGGACGCGCTCACGGTGACCGGCCGCACGCTTGGTGAAGAACTGGAGCGCGCCGGCCCCGGCTTTGCGCAGGACGTGGTGCGCAGCGCCGCAGCGCCGATCTACCCGCAAGGCGGCATCGCGGTGCTGTGGGGCAACCTGGCGCCGGGCGGCGCGATCATCAAGCAGTCGGCCGCCCACCCGGGGCTGATGGAGCACGAAGGCCGCGCGGTGGTGTTCGACAACCTCGAAGACCTGGCCGCTCGCATCGACAGCGACGCGCTCGATGTGACCGCGCAAGACGTGCTGGTGCTGAAGAACATCGGCCCCAAGGGCGCGAGCATGCCCGAGGCCGGCTACATTCCGATCCCGCGCAAGCTGGCTCGCGCGGGCGTGAAAGACATGCTGCGCATCTCCGACGGCCGCATGAGCGGCACCGCCTTCGGCACCATCGTGCTGCACGTGACGCCCGAAGCCGCCATCGGCGGGCCGCTGGCGTTCGTGCGCACCGGCGACCGGATAACGCTGAGCGTGAAGAACCGGTCGATCACGCTGGAGGTGACTGATGCCGAACTGGCCCAGCGTGCCCGCGAGCAACCGGTGGTCGAACCCACCGCCGAGCGCGGCTACCGCAAGCTGTTCCTGCAGAGCGTGACGCAGGCCGACCAGGGTGTGGACTTCGACTTCATGCGCGCGGCGACGATGGTGGGCAAGACGCCAAGGTCGCGTTGATACGGGCCTGCACGGCTGCCACCCTCACACCACCTTGCCCGGGTTCAGCAGGCCCATCGGGTCGAGCGCGGCCTTGAGCGTTCTCATCAACGCGATCTCTTCCGCGCTGCGTGCGTGGCCCAGCCACTTCTTCTTGACCGTGCCGATGCCGTGTTCGGCTGAGACCGAACCGTTGAACTCGCGCACCAGGCCGTAGACCACCTCGTCCATCGCCTCCTTCGGCTGGTCTTCGAGCGGCAAGCCCGGCACCCACGCCACCAGGTGAAGGTTGCCGTCGCCGATGTGGCCGTAGTACACCGCCTCGCAGCCGGGAATGGCGGCGGCCAGCGCGGCCTTGCAGCGCTGCACGTAAGCGTCCATGTCGGCCACGGCCAGGCCCACGTCGTACGAGATGTTGGGCCCGAGCACCTGGAAGAACTCGGCGCAGGCGTCACGCAGGGCCCAGAACGACTGGGTGTCGGCGACCGACTGCGCCACCGCCGCGTCGGCCAGCGCGCCTTGCTCCATCAGGCCTTCGAGCCAGCGCTGGAAGCGCGGCGCATCGTTGGATTCATCGGTGCCTTGCGCTTCGACCAGCACGTAAACGCTGCCGGCAGCCTGTTCGACCGACAGCGGGCTGCGCACGCCCACGCGCTGCGTCACCACCTGCCAGTAGTCGGGCCACATCACCTCGAAGGCCGACAGCAGGGGCCCCAGCCCCTTGCGCGCGCTGCCGAGCAGGCGCACCACGCTCGCGTAGTCGGGCAGCACGCACAGCGCGGCAAGCGTGCACTGCGGCTGCGGGTGCAGGCGCAGCACGATGCGGGTGATGATGCCCAGCGTGCCTTCGCTGCCGATGAACAGGTGCTTCAGGTCGTAGCCGGCGTTGTTCTTGAGCATCTTGTTCAGGCTGGTCATCACCGTGCCGTCGGGCAGCACCACCTCCAGCCCGAGCACCAGTTCGCGCGCCATGCCGTAGCGGATCACGCGGTTGCCGCCGGCATTGGTCGACAGGTTGCCGCCGATGGCGCAGGAGCCGCGCGAGCCCAGGTCGAGCGCGAAGTACAGGCCCGCGTCGGCGGCGGCGCGCTGCACCTGCTCGAGCGGCGTGCCGGCGCGCACCGTCATCGTGGCACCCACGGTATCGAGCTCTTCGATGCCGACCAGGCGCTCCAGCGACAACGCGACCCAGCCCGGCTCGGGCCGCGCGCCGCCGCACAGGCCGGTCAGCCCGCCCTGCGGTACCACGGCCAGGCCGGCGGCGCGGCAGGCCTTCAGCGCGGCCGACACGCCGGCCGCGTCGATCGGCCGTACCACGGCGAGCGGGCGCTGCGGCGACTGGGCGCTCCAGTCGTTGTGGTTGCGTTGCGGTACGTCGTCGCCGAGCAGCACGGTGGACGCGCCGAGTTGCTCGCGCAGGTCAATCAGTGACTGGGGAAAAGTAGAAGCCATGCCGAGCCACCTGATCTTGAAGCGATAGAAACGATTGTCTGGCATGCCGCGATGCCCGGCCATAATCGTCCCCGTGAAGCAAGCCAGACCGCCGCTGGTGCAAGGCTCGAAAGGGCGCACTGGAGGAAGGTCCGGACTGCACAGGGCAGCGCAGCAGCCAACGGCTGTCCACCGCGAGGTGAGGATCAGAGCAACAGAGACGAGTCCGGGCGGTCCTTCGGGGTCGACCGGGGTGAAACGGGCAATCTCTGCGCGCAGCAATACCAAGTAGGCCGGCGTTGATGTGGCTCCGCAGAGCCGGCGGGTAGGTAGCACCGAGCCGTGCAGCGATGCACGGCCCAGAGGAATGGCGGTCACGTCCGGCGGTTCGCAAGAACCAAGGGATGCACAGAATCCGGCCTATCGGCTTGCTTCACACTTTATCCATGGGCGCGCCACCGTCGACGGTGGTAAAGTGCGGCCGTTGCCCAAATGGGCGTTTCTGAACGCCCGAACGAGAGCCCGCCATCATGACTCAAGCGAAGCTTGCATCTGCCGCCTCTGCCCCCCAGAGCCGCAACCTCACGCGCTCAGCCCAGGCCGGCGCGGTCAAGGCCAAGCCCGTCACGCCCAAGCCCAAGGCCGCGGCCCCAGCCGACCGGCGGGCTGATCGGCAGACGAAAGGCATGCACAAGCTGCTCGCCAGCCACGACTTTGCCGGCCTGTACGCCGCCAGCCCGATGGACCAGTTGGCGGTCGTCAAGGGCGGCATTGCCGCGACCGAGGTGGCGCGCCTGGCCGATGCATTGAAGACCCCACGCGAAAACCTGTACCGCTGGCTCGGCCTGCCGCGCCAGACCGTGACGCGCAAGGCCAAGGAAGCGAAAGACCTCAGCCCGCAGGAAGGCGAGCGCCTGCTCGGCGTGGCCAAGTTGGTCGGGCAGGTCGAGACCATGGTGCGCGAGTCCGGCGACCCGACCGGCTTCGACGCTGCGGCCTGGATGGCGCAGTGGATGGACCAGCCACTCACCGCACTGGGCGGGCGGGCGCCGGCCGAGCTGATGGACACGAGTGCCGGGCAGGGCATCGTGTCGCAGTTGCTCGCGCGCTCGCAGAGCGGCGCTTATGCCTGACCGCATGACACCCTGACGATGCAGCTCTGGCGCATCGCCACCGACACCCCGCACTACCGCGCCGACGACCTGAGCGGCACCGGCGCCAAGATCACCGGCGGGCGCTGGAACCGGCCCGGTACCGCAATGGTGTACGCCGCCGAGTCGATCGCGCTGGCGGCGTTGGAAACGGTGGTGCACCTGACCGGCGGCACGCCATTGCCGCTGAACCGCATCCTGGTGCGCATCGACGTGCCGGACGCCGAATGGTCAGCACGCACCGTGTTCGACCGTGCCGCTGGCGCCGCCGTGGGCTGGGACGTGGAGCCGCCCGGCATCGTGTCGCTCAACTGGGGTGATGCCTGGGCGGCAGCTGGCAGCAGCCTGTTGGCTGAGGTGCCGTCGGTGGTGGTGCCCGAAGCGAGCAACGTGCTGATCAACCCGGCGCATCCCGCACTGGCGGCGCTGCGGGTCACGCGGGTGCGGCGCTGGACGTATGACGGGCGGCTGAAGGGCGGGTGAATTGCTGGCGAAGGCGTCAGGGCTTTGCAAAAACGCGCCAGCCTGACTCGCCGAACTTCGGCATTGGCACGCCCTTTGCGCTGCACTGTCCATGCTACCCACCGGTATCGGCCGTGCCCCGCCTGCAGCCCGTCGCTGATCGACCGAACGCCATTCGGCCGCCCCGGGGCGAGGCGCCGCCCGTCGAGCGCGCTCCCGGCTGGAGCCAGCGCCTGCAACTGCTGCTCGAATCGACCGGCGAGGGCATCTTCGGCATCGACCTGAACGGCTGCTGCACCTTCATCAACCGCGCTGGTGCGCAAATGCTGGGTTGGCGCACCGATCAGGTGCTCGGGCGCAACATGCATGCGCTGATCCACCACACCCATGCCGGCGGGCAGCACTACCCGGAGGCGGAGTGCCCGATCTACGCCGCCTTCCGCCAGGGCCTGCCGTGCCGCATCGACAGCGAGGTGCTGTGGCGCGCTGACGGCACCTCGTTCAGCGCCGAGTACTCGTCGTACCCGATCCTCGATGGCGGCGTGGTGCAGGGCGCGGTGGCGACCTTCGTCGACATCACCGAGCGCAAGCAGGGCGAAGAGCTGCTGCGCCAGGCGCGTGACGAGCTCGAGCAGCGCGTGCAGGCGCGCACCGCCGAGCTGTCGCAGGCGCTGGAGCAACTGCGCGACCTGTCGGCCTACCTCGAGACGGTGCGCGAAGAAGAACGCACGCGCATCGCGCGCGACATCCACGACGAGCTGGGCTCGCTGCTGGTGGCGCTGAAGATAGATGTGAACTGGCTCGGCAAGCGCGTGGCCGACCGGCCCGAGCTGCAGGCCAAGTGCCAGGGCATGGGCGGCATGATCGACCGCGCGGTCGACAACGTGGGCCGCATCATCACCGACCTGCGCCCCAGCATCCTCGACCACCAGGGCCTGTGGGCCGCGCTCGAATGGCAGGCGCTGGAGTTCATCGATGCCACCGAGCTGCAGCGCGAACTCACCGTGCACGTCACGCGCGGCGTGGCGCCGCCCACTGGCGTGGTGGGCGAGCGCTGGGCGATCTGCGTGTTCCGCATCTTCCAGGAGATGCTCAGCAACGTGGCGCGCCATGCCAAGGCGCGCACGGTGCGCATCCGGCTGCTGGTCGACTCGCCGCCCGACCCGGTGCTGCACCTGGAGGTCGAGGACGACGGCATCGGCGCCACGCCCGAACAACTCGAGGCGCCGAACAGCTACGGCGTGATGGGCATGCGCGAGCGGGCCGGGCACTTCGGTGGCACGGTCAGCATCCGCAGTGCACCGCGGCGTGGCACGCGCGTGCTGCTGACGATGCCGTTGCCGGCCGCCGCCGCGACCGACGTGCCGATCGAGGAGGCCAACCGATGATCAAGGTGCTGGTCTGCGACGACCACCTGATCGTGCGCCAGGGCATCAAGCAGATCCTGGCCGATGCGGCCGACATCGTGCTCGCCGGTGAGGCCGACAGCGGCCCCGAGGCGGTGCGCCTGGTGCGCGAAGCTTCCACCCGCGACGGCATCGACGTGGTGCTGATGGACATCGCGATGCCGCAGCGCGACGGCCTGGACGTGCTGAAGCAGCTCAAGAGCGAGTTCCCCAAGCTGCCGGTGCTGATGCTCAGCACCTACCCCGACAAGCAGTACGCCGTGCGCAGCCTGAAGCTGGGCGCGGCCGGCTACCTGAACAAGAGCGCCGACTCGGAGCAGATGACCGGCGCGATCCGCAAGGTGGCCGCGGGCGGTCTGTTCATCACACCCGCGGTGGCCGAACAACTTGCCGGTGCGCTGGGGCCCGGTGCGGCGCGCACCGACGAGGCGCCGCTGCACGAGCGGCTGTCGCACCGCGAGTACCAGGTGTTCCGGCTGCTCACCGCGGGCCGCAGCGTCGGCGAGATCGCCGAACAACTGGTGTTGTCGAGCAACACCGTCAGCACCTACCGCAGCCGCATCCTCGAGAAGACCGGCGCGCGCAACGACGTGGAGCTGGCGCTCTACGCGGTGCAGGCCGACCTGGTGTAGGGCCAGCCCTACACGCGAAAGCCGGATGCCGCGATGGCGCGGACTTTGCTGCGTCCCTAGTCTCAGAGTTCAGCAAGGAGAGATTTCATGAGCAGCGCCAGCAACCGCTTCAACCCGTTCGACGCCGACCGCCCGTTGCTGATGAAGTGCCGGTGCGGTGGCGACCACGCGCCCGAACAGCACCAGGACGAGGCGAGCTACTCGCGCGAGTTCATCGAGGCCACGCTCGTGAAGGCGCTGCTGCCGAGCGAGCCGCTGCGCCGCCGCTTTTTGCAGGCTGTCGGCGCCACCACCGCTCGTGCAGCGATTGCCTCGCTGCTGCCGATGGGCGCGCTGGAAGCAATGGCGCAAGACAAGGGGCCGTTGGAGAAGAAGGACCTGAAGATCGGCTTCATCGCCATCACCTGCGCCACGCCGCTGATCATGGCCGACCCGCTGGGCTTCTACAAGAAAGAGGGCCTGAACGTCCAGCTCAACAAGACGGCGGGCTGGGCGCTGATCCGCGACAAGATGCTCAATAGGGAGCACGACGCGTCGCACTTCCTGTCGCCGATGCCGCTGGCCATCTCGCTCGGCCTGGGCTCGGTGGCGCAGCCGATGCGCGTGGCCACGGTGCAGAACATCAACGGCCAGGCGATCACCCTGGCGCTGAAGCACAAGGACAACCGCGACCCGAAGAACTGGAAGGGCTTCAAGTTCGCGATTCCGTTCGAGTACTCGATGCACAACTTCCTGTTGCGCTACTACCTGGCCGAAGCCGGGCTGAACCCCGACACCGACGTGCAGCTGCGCGTCGTGCCGCCGCCGGAGATGGTGGCGAACCTGCGCGCCGGCAACATCGACGGCTTCCTCGGCCCCGACCCGTTCAACCAGCGTGCGGTGTACGACGAGATCGGTTTCATCCACATCCTGTCCAAAGACATCTGGGACGGCCACCCCTGCTGCGCCTTCGGCGTGAGCGAGGAGTTCATCAAGCAGAACCCGAACACCTTCGCGGCGCTGTATCGCTCGGTGCTGAGCGCTGCCGCGATGGCGCGCGACCCGAAGAACCGCGAGCTGATCGCCAAGGTGATCGCCCCCACCGCCTATCTGAACCAGCCTGAGACGGTACTGATGCAGGTGCTGTCGGGCAAGTTCGCCGACGGCCTGGGCGGCGTGAAGAACGTGCCCGACCGCACCGACTTCGACCCCGTGCCGTGGCAGAGCATGGCGGTGTGGATGCTGACGCAGATGAAGCGCTGGGGCTACATCAAGGGGGAAGTGAACTACAAGCAGATCGCAGAGCAGGTGTTCTTGCTGACCGACGCGAAGAAGCAGATGAAGCTGCTCGACCAGAAAGTGCCCGACGGCGCGTACCGCAAGTACAAGGTGATGGGCAAGGAGTTCGACCCGGCAAATGCGGCGGCGTATGCGAGCAGTTTTGCGATTCAGCGGGTGTGAAATGAGGACGACCTTGCCGACGCGTTTGCTGCCACCGATTGATCGGCAAAGGCGCGTCCGGGCAGGCCGGAGGGCTTCGCTTCGGCGGTCTCCGCTGGCGCTCCGACTGCCTTCCGGTGCTCAGTCTCGTGGCCCGTCGCCGAACTCACTTCGCTCGCTACGCTCTCTACGTTCAAACAGGCGGCGACAAGTCAGTCTACGAAGCGCGCTGCGCGCGCGGGCCACGAGCCCTGCGCTCCTCAGCGCCGAAGAGGCGCCCTCCGACCTGCCCGAACGCACCTTTGCGGCACCGGCTTTTCTGTTCGCGGCAAAGACCGAAAACGGTTGCCCTCGCGGCGGGCGGTACCCGGCGGGGGCGATTTCTGGAGCGGTGAGGAGCGGAGGTTCAGGGTCGGCGCGCTTGCGCGCTTCAACAACTGACTCGCCGCGGTTGTTTGAACGAAATGAGCGCAGCGAATGGAGTGAGTTCGGCGGCGCGACCCTGGACCGAGCACCGCAGCGGAGTCGGTGTACCCACCGACCGCTCCAGCATGAGCCCCCGCCGGGTATCGCCCGCTGCGACGCGCAGGAGCGCCGCCCATGAACGCAAACCAAAGACGTTCACTGCAGTCCGCCCTCATCTCCGTCCTGATCCTGTTGACCGCACTCGGCGCCTGGCATCTCGCCACGCTGCCGACGGGAGCCACCGCAGCGCCGGCCACCACCCTCACCGCCGAGCAGATCGAGTACCAGAAGCTGCTCGGCAAGGACCCGACCGCTGAGACGAAGAAGACGACCGGCTTTCCGACGTTGGCGCAGATGGGCGCCACGGTGGTGAAGAACCTGGCCGACCCGTTCTACGACAACGGCCCGAACGACAAGGGCATCGCAATCCAGCTCGGACACTCGCTGTTGCGCGTCGGCCTGGGTTTCGGGCTGGCGGCGCTGCTGGCCATCCCGCTCGGCTTCGTGATCGGCATGAGCCCGATGTTGTACCGCGCACTCGACCCGTTCATCCAGGTGCTCAAACCCATCTCGCCGCTGGCGTGGATGCCGCTGGCGCTCTACACCATCAAGGACTCCAACATCTCCGGCATCTTCGTGATCTTCATCTGCTCGGTCTGGCCAATGCTGATCAACACCGCCTTTGGCGTGGCCGGCGTGCGGCGTGAATGGCTCAACGTGGCCAAGACGCTCGAGGTGTCGCGGCTGCGGCTGGCCTTCGAGGTGATCCTGCCCGCCGCGGCGCCGACCATACTGACCGGCATGCGCATCAGCATGGGCATTGCGTGGCTCGTGATCGTCGCGGCCGAGATGCTGGTGGGCGGCACCGGCATCGGCTACTTCGTGTGGAACGAGTGGAACAACCTGTCGCTGACGAACGTGATCTTCGCGATCCTGGTGATCGGCGTGGTGGGCATGTTGCTGGACCTGTTGTTCGCGCGCGCACAGAAGGCGGTGTCGTATGTCGATTGAATCCGGCGCACGCGGCCCCTCACCTGCGGTGCGCGCGTCGGCGGGCACGCCGTCGCCGCTCGATGGGCTCGTCGCAGGCGACTCGAAAGACCCATCTCGCCCCCAGCCCTCTCCCCAAAGGGGCGAGGGAGGAAGACCTTTCCTGCAGGTCGAAGGCCTGGCCAAGACCTACGCCGGCACCACCGAGCCGGTGTTCGACAGCGTCCACTTCGGCATCGAGCGTGGCGAGTTCGTCTGCATCATCGGCCACAGCGGCTGCGGCAAGACGACCATACTGAACGTGCTCGCCGGTCTCGAAGTGGCAAGCGCCGGCCACGTGTTCATGGACGGCCGCGAGGTGAGCGGCCCGAGCCTGGAGCGTGGTGTGGTGTTTCAGGGCCATGCGCTGATGCCGTGGCTGAGCGTGCGCCGCAACATCGCCTTCGCGGTACGCAGCAAGTGGCCCGACTGGAGCGCCACGCAGGTGGACGCGCAGGTCGAGAAGTACGTGCAGATGGTGGGTCTCTCCGGCGCGATCGACAAGAAGCCCTCGGCGCTGTCGGGCGGCATGAAGCAGCGCGTGGGCATCGCGCGCGCGTTCGCCATCGAGCCGAAGATGCTGCTGCTGGACGAACCGTTCGGCGCGCTCGACGCGCTGACGCGCGGCACGATCCAGGACGAGCTGCTGCGGATCTGCGCGCAGACGCAGCAGACGGTGTTCATGATCACGCACGACGTGGATGAAGCGATCCTGCTGGCCGACAAGATCCTGCTGATGACGAACAAGGTGGAAGGGGGCCCGCCGGCCCGCGTGGCCGAGATCGTGCGCAACACCATGCCGCGGCGCGGTGATGGAGGACGGCAGCGCGCGAGCCTGCATCACGACCCGCAGTACTACCGGATCCGCAACCACCTGGTCGACTTCCTCGTCGCGCGCTCGAAGGACCTGTCGCACGGCAAGGCCCCCGCCACGCCGCCGGTGGTCGAGCCCGGGCTGGCGACCGACGAGCCCGAACTCGGGCCCGAACCCGCGCGGCGTTCGGCCCGCGTGATCGAGTTGAACGAAGGAGCGGCGGCCCTTCACCGCAAGCCGCAAGCCGGCACCGCCGCCTGACAGCCAACCATCCAAGGAGCACGCATGAATCGCAACGACGTCACCGAACTGATCATCGAGACCAAGGTCAAGAAGGGCCTGAAGTGGGACGACGTGGCCCGCAAGGTCGGCCTGAGCAAGGAGTGGGTCACGGCCGGTTGCCTGGGCCAGATGACCTTCGATGCCAAGCAGGCCGAGACCATCGCCGAGATCTTTAGCCTGCCGCCCGAAGCGCAGAAGTGGCTGCAAGTCGTGCCCTACAAGGGTTCGCTGCCCACCAGCGTACCGACCGACCCGCTGATCTACCGCTTCTACGAACTCGTGAGCGTTTACGGCACCACCTTCAAGGAACTGATCCACGAAGAATTCGGCGACGGGATCATGAGCGCGATCGACTTCAAGATGGACCTGAAGCGCGAGGCCGACCCCAAGGGCGACCGGGTCAGCATCGTGATGTCGGGCAAGTTCCTGCCCTACAAGACCTACTGATGGCGGCAGGCGCCGCCCCTCACGCTGCCGTCTTGCGCAGCGATGAGCGGATGTTGGCCACGTTGGCAGCCAGGATCAGCGCCGTGCCGGCGATTGCGAAGGCGTCGATCGTCTCCCCGTACAGCACGTAGCCCAGCACCGCCACCAGCGGCAGGCGAAGGAAGTCGACGGGCACGACCACGCCCACGTCGGCCAGGCTGAGCGCACGCGTCAGGCAATAGTGCGCGCTCAGCGACGCGGTGCCGACGATCAAGAGCCACGGCACGTGGGCCAGCATCACCTCGCGCCACTGCAGCACCGCGCCGGCCAGGCCGAGCGGAAGTTGCATCAGCGCCATGAAGAACAGGATCGCCAGCGGGCTCTCCGTCATGGTCAGGCGCTTGGTCAGCACGTAGGACACGGCAAACGCCATCGCGCCCAGCAGCGCGGCCAAGGCGGCCGGCTGCACGATGGCCACACCGGGCCGCAGGATCAGCAGCACGCCGGCGATGCCCAGCGCCAGCGCCAGCAGCCGGGCCCCGGTGAGCCGCTCACCGAGGAAGGCGGCGGCGAGCAGTGCGGTCCAGATCGGGATGGTGAACTCGATGGCGAAGACCTCGGCCAGCGGAATCACCGCGATCGCGAAGAACCAGCCGAACTGGCCACCGAAGTGCGCCAGGTTGCGCCACAGGTGCAGCCCGAGGCGCGTGGTTCGAAGCGTCTGCGTGCCCGTGCGCGCCACCAGCAGGCCGATGACGACGAGGCCGAACACGCTGCGGAAGAACAGGATCTGGAAGGTGCTGAGGCCGGCCGACAACTCGCGCCCGCCGAGCGCCATCAACAGGAAGGACAGCAGCGCGCCGACCATCCACAGGGCGGCGACCGCGGTCGGTGAGCGCGGGTTGGCAGGTACGTCGGGCGCAACGGTCGCGGCGGGATCAGGCATTGGCAGGCTCGCTGGCGGGAGGCGCGTCGGGTTCTTCGGACGAAGCGCAGGGCTCGCTCGGCCCGCCGATCACCTGGGCGGTGCGCAGCGCGTCGATCTCGTCGGCGCTGTAGCCCAGCTCCCGCAGCATCTCCTCGGTCTGCGCGCCGATGGCCGGCGGCGGCTGGCGCAGCGGCAGGCGTTCGCCGTCCAGCGCCAGCGGCAGCAGCGCCATGCGGGTGTCGATCGCGTGGCCGGCGCCGCTCGCGTCGGCGGGCACGGTCACCGGCGCCAGGCCGCCGGTGGCGAGCAGGTGCGGGTCGTCGAACAGGTCGTGCGGGCGCGTGATGGGTGCGTAGGGCAGGCCGTTCTTGTCGAAGCGTGAACCCAGTTCGGCGGCGCTGTGCGGGGCGAAGCGTTCGCGCAGCAGCGGCATCATCCAGTCGCGCGCACGCACGCGGTGGTTGTTGCTGGCCAGGCGCTCGTCGGCCAGCAGGTCGGCAAAGCCGAACTCGTGGCACATCGCCGCCCATTGCGTGTCGCTCACGGCGGCGAGAAAAATCTGCTCGCGATCCTTCACCGTGAACACGTCGTAGACCGCCCAGGCCGAGATGCGGCTGGGCATCGGCGCGGCGGGTTGGCCGGTGACGGCGAACTGCATCATGTGCTGCGCGACGAGGAATACGTTGTTCTCGAACAGCGCGCTTTGCACCTGCTGGCCTCGGCCGGTGCCGTGGTGGTGGTGGTCGCGCTGCTGCAGGGCGGCCAGCACGCCGATGGCGCCGAACATGCCGCCCATGATGTCGTTCACGCTGGCGCCGGCACGCAGCGGCCGGCCTTCGGGGCCGGTCATGTAGGCCAGGCCGCCCATCATCTGCACCACTTCGTCCAGGGCTGTGCGGTGTTCGTACGGGCCAGGCAAAAAACCCTTGTGCGAGACATGGATCAGGCGCGGGTTCAGCGTGCTCAGCGCTTCGGCGCCGAAGCCCAGCTTGTCCATCGTGCCGGGCTTGAAGTTCTCGCTGAACACGTCGGCACCGGCGACGAGCTTGAGCACGATCTCGCGCCCGCGCGGGTCTTTCACGTCGATGGCGATGCTCTTCTTGTTGCGGTTGAACATCGAGAAGAAGCCCGTGCCGGAGCCCAGCAGCCGGCGCGTGCTGTCGCCCACCAGCGGCTCGACCTTGATGACCTCGGCGCCCAGGTCGGCCAGGATCATGCCGCAGGTCGGGCCCATCACCATGTGGGTGAATTCGATGACGCGGATGCCTGCCAGGGGCAGTGTCTGTTCAGACATGCGCGGCCCTTTGGGCGAAGCCGAACGGCAGGCCCGCTTCCGGCGTCATGCCGTAGAGCGGCTCGCCCGGCAGCCCGGCCTTCAGCGCGTCGCGCGCGGCGATCAGCTTCGCGATGTCGACGCCGGTGGCCACGCCCATCGCCTCGAACATGAACACCAGGTCTTCGGTCACGACGTTGCCCGACGCGCCCGGCGCGTAAGGGCAGCCGCCCAGCCCGCCCAACGAAGCGTCGAAGGTGCGCACACCGACGTCGAACGCGGCCAGGCAGTTGGCCAGGCCGAGCCCTCGCGTGTTGTGCAGGTGGGCCGCGCCGGTGCGATCGCCTATTGCCGCGCGCACGCGCGTGAACAGGCGCCTCACCTGCGCCGGGTTGGCCATGCCGGTGGTGTCCGACAGGCCGGCTTCGTCGACCCCGGCGGCGACGGCCTGCTCGGCCACCCACACCACATCGTCGTCGGCCACGGCACCCTGGATCGTGCAGCCGAACGCGGTGGAGATGCCGACCTCGATGCCGACCTGCGGCGCGCGTTCATTGCGCAGCGCGACGATGCAACGCACCTCGGCCAGCATCTGCTCGCGCGTCTTGCGCACGTTGGCGAGCGAGTGCGCGGCGCTGGCCGAGACGGGAATCGTCAGCTTGTGCACGCCGGCTTCGAGCGCCGCTTGGGCGCCGCGCAGGTTGGGCACCAGCGCCATCACGGTCAGGCCGGGCAGCGTGAGCGCGTGCCGCACGACCTCGGTAGCGTCGGCCATCTGCGGTAGCAGCGTCGCTGGCACGAAGGACGCGACCTCGATCTCGCGCAGGCCTGCCGCGTGCAAGGCGCTGATCCATGCGAGCTTGGCGGCCGTGGGCATGGTGCGCGACACGCTTTGCAGGCCGTCGCGCGGGCCGACTTCGCTGATCAGGACATCGGGTGGGGGCATCGGGGGCACTTTACCCCGGCCGCTCCCGCAACCGACGCTGAGCCGATGCTGCCTAGACGGTGAAGGCCCTCGACCCGGTCTTGACCCGCACCGGCGGGCGCGTGCTGGCGTAGTGCAGCGCCGGCCCGCCGAGCACGTTGGCGGCGATCACCCGCGCCTGCCGCGCGATCGGTTCGATGAACCGGTGCGCCTGGCCACCGATACTGATGCAGTCGCCCAGCGCGTGGATGTCGGCCACGTTGGTGCGCAAGGTCTGCGGGTCCACCGCGATGCCGTTGTCCCACGCAAGCCCGGCACTGTGCGCCAGCCGTGGCGGCGTCTGCAGGCCAGTGGCGGCGACGATGTGTTCGGCATCGAAGATCTGCCCGTCCTCGCAGCGGACGCTGCACGTCGTGCCGTCGCGCGTGACGCTCGCGATCCGCACGCCGCCGACGAATTTCAACGGCAGGCCGCTCCACGCCGCCAGCAGTTCGCGCGATTGCGCTTCAGAGAGCAGTGCGGCCAGCGGCAGCCGATTCACGTCGAGCAAGGTGACCGGGTGGCCGGCCAGTGCCAGGTCGTTGGCGAGTTCGCAGCCCACCAGGCCGGCACCGGCGATCAGCACGCGCTGCGGCGCGGCCTCACCCGGTTCGCCGAGCCGGGCTTCGTGCGGCACCGGTTCGCCGAGCAGCGTGCGGAACCGGACGTACGCGTCGCGGTGGTTGATGCGCCAGCACAGCGCGGCAGGCAATTGCGCCACGTCGCGCGGCGCCGCACCGTGCGCAAGCACCAGGTGGCGGTAGCGCAGGCTGCCGCGGGTGGTGCGCAAGGTGTGGGCGCGCGCCGTCACGCTCACCGCATGGGTGCGTGGCAGCAGGCGCACGTGGAGCCGCCGCGCCGCGTGTTCGGCACTCTCCTTCACCAGGGCCGGAAGGGCCAGCCCCTTGGCGAGCGCGACCGACAGCAGCGGCTTGTCGTACAGCGCCGCGTCGCAGGCCGCGACCAGTGTGATCGGCACGTCGGCGTCACCCTCGCGCAGCGCCTGCGCCATCTGCCAGCCGGCGCGGCCGGCGCCAACGATCACGACGCCGGGGTCGTTGCGCGGGCCGGTGCCGCGCCGGGGCGCTGCAGCGTTTCGTGCCACCACGGCGCTGTCGTAGGGCTCGAAGTCGGCCTTGGTCACGCCGCACAGCGGGCAGGCCCAGTCGTCGGGGATGTCGTCGAAGCGCGTGCCTGGCGCCAGGCCGCTGTCGGCGTCGCCTTTCGCTTCGTCGTAGATCAGCCCGCAGGCGCGGCAGATGAACGTGCGCCACGCGGTGATGACGACGATGCCGCTCATGCTGGCATCACCTCTGCACTCAAGCGCGCGATCTCCTTGCGCAGGTGCTTGATTGCCGGCGTGACGATCGCGACGAAGTGCGACTCGCGCACGCGCCGCTGCACGGCCGAGCTCATCAGGTAACCGCGTGCGCCCTGGTGCAGCAGGGCCGACTGCGCGGCGCGCAGCGCCAGTTCGCTGGCGTGCGCGCGCGCGTCGAGCACGTCGATCAGGAACGGCGTGTCGTTCGCATAAGGCGTGCGCGCGAGCGTGTCGATGCGTTCGGTCAGCGCGTCGAGCTCGGCTTGCAACTCGTCGGGCCGGTCTTCGAGAAACTGGTTCACGTGGCCGAGCTGGCGCTCGACCTGCCACATCGAGTCGATCGCACCCTGCGCCACGCCCAGCCCCATGCCGCATTGCAGCAGGATGAACGCCGCGCGGATGCGGCCGATGAACGGGCGCACCGGGTCGGCGATGACCTGCGCGGCGGGCACGAAATGGTCGGTCAAACGGACCGAGAAGGTGTTCGTGCCTTCCATCGCCGAGAAGGTGGGGCAGTGGCGCAGCTCGACGCCCTGGCCGTTGCAGTGCACGATGAACATCACCTCGCGCGGCACGGCGCCAGGCTCGCCCGCTTCGCCGGCTTCACACTCAAGCGTGGCGACCGCGCCGAAGTAGTGGTCGGGCCCGAGGTTGCTGACCCACGGCAGCGCACCGTTGACGACGAAGCCGCCCGGCACCGCACGCGCCTTCAGCAGCAGCGCTTCGATGCCGGCGAAGGTCTTCATCGGGTTGCTCATGCCGGTGGCACCGAGCGTGAAGCCGGCGGCGTGCCGGTCGAGCGCCGCGCCCATCAACGCCGGGTTGCCCGACTGCTCCATGTACACGCCGCACACGTCGTGGCACCACATCATGAAGCCGGTGGCGCCGCACACGCGCGACACCTCGGTGATCGAGCGGATCGCGGCGCCGAAGTCCGGCGTGCGGCCGTCCCGCGCCAGGTGCAGCCCGAAAGCGCCGATCTCGCCCAGGCGCAGCAGGATGCCCTTGGGGTAGATGGCGCGGCGGTCGATGTCGTCGGCCAGTTCGGCCAGCGCGCCGTCGGCGAGTTCACGCACGGCGCGCAGCACGGCGGCGCTGGGTGCTTCGGTCGAAGGGCAGTCGTCGCTGATCGCTGCCATCACGGCGGACATGGGGCGTTCCTTTCAGGCCAGCGAGATCGCAAATCCAATCGGGTTGCGCATGCTGTTGGCCACCGGCGAATACAGGTTGGCGTGCTGCACGATCTCGTCGAGCAGCTCGCGCGGCGCGTCGCCCTCGATCTCGACCTTGACGCGGATCGCCTGGAAGCCCATGTCGGCCGGCGCCTTCAATGCCCCGCCGGCACCCCACGCGGCGGGGTTGCCGATGTCGCCTTCGAGGAACAACTCGAGCTTCGACAGCCGCACCTGCTTCCACGTTGCCACCGCGGTGATGCCCACCGCCAGGCAACCACCCAGCGCCGACAGCACGATCTCGCCGGGCGCCGGCGCGGTGTCCTGCCCGAACAGGTGCGGCGGCTCGTCGACCACCACCGGCGCGTGCTTGCCCACATAACTGAGCGTGCGGTACTGGCCGTCGACGACGGTATGGACCTTGTTCGTGCCGCGCGAGGCCGGGTTGTTGCGGCCCTTCTCGGCGAACGCCATCAACCCGTCGCGGTCGATCGGGCGCAGGTAGGTCTTGACGGTGGTGACGGGGGTGATGACGGCGGACATGGTGGCGGTGGCTCCGGGTTCAGGTGCTTCAGGCGGCCATCGCCAGCTTGGGCTTGGCGTCGGCGAACGGCAGGCCGGTCTCGATCGGCAGCGCCGGGTCGCGCGACCATTCGTTCCACGAACCGAAGTACATGCGCACGTCGCTGAAGCCGGCCTGCTTCAACGCGAGGAAGGTGTTGGACGCGCGCGCGCCCTTGAAGCAGTAGAGGTACACCGTGTTGTCGGTGCTGATGCCGGCGGTGGCGGCCTCGGCCTTCACCTCGTCGGGCGACTTGATCATCGGGCCCTGGGCGGAAGGCTTCATGAAGCGGTACCACTCGAGCCACTTGGCGCCGGGGATGCGGCCCTTGCGCGGCGCGAAGTCCTTGCCATAGGGCGAGGAGCTGTCGGCAATCCACTCGTCGATGTCGCGCACGTCGAGCAGCACGGTGTCGGTGCCGAGGGCTTTCAAGACGTCGTCCTTGGTCAGCATCACGTCGGCCATCTTCAGGTCTGTGGGGAAAGCGGCCGGCGTGGGTGCGACCACGCCGGTGGCCACCGGCAGGCCGCTCGCCTTCCAGGCCGAATAGCCGCCATTGAGCACCTTGACCTTCGGGTAACCCAGCCAGGTGAGCAGGTAGTAGCCGCGGCACGACTGGCCGTAGCCGCTGTTGAGCGCGTCTTCGTAGAACACCGCGGTTTCCTTGCCCGACAGGCCGGCCGCACCGAAGTGCTTCGCGAACGTGCCCTTCAGTTCGCTCAAGCCCTCGGCGGTGGAGCTGGCCAGGAAGGTGAAGATCTCGCGCAGGTTGACCGCGCCGGGAATGTGGCCGGCGGCATAGGTGTCGGCGTCGCGCGTGTCGATCACGACCACGGGTTCAGACTTGACCAGGGCGTCGAGTTCGGCAGGTGAGATCAGGACGGTGGGTGTGCTCATGCGGTTCTCCAGGGTTGACGACGGGGGCGGATACCCTCTCATCGCAACGCCCGTGCCAACCGGTCAGAGCGGTGTGTTCATCGGCCGGAAACCCGCGCCAGTGCTGGATTTTCAGGGTTCATGCAGGTCAGGGACCGGGCTGGCCGATGGGCCGCGGGCCTGCTGCGCTGACCAAGCCGTGTCGCCAATGTGTCGACATTTTGTCGCCACTTGTCGCCGCTTGTCGCCTCACGAAGGCTGGCGCTTCAAGGCCACCTCGAAGCCGCGCGTCGTGGCGGGCCGGGCCATCATGTGCCGGTACCAGCGCTGCACGTTCGGGAAGTCCGCGAGGTCGACCTGGTGACGCGCGTGGCGCCAGGCCCAACCGACGATCGCGAAGTCGGCGATCGACACCGCCTCACCGGCGAAGTACGCGTGCTCGGCCAGGCGCCGGTCCATCACGCCGTACAAGCGCCGCGTCTCGGCCATGAAGCGCTGCAGCCCGTAGCGGCGGTCGGCCTCGTCGGCCAGCGCGATGAAGTGATGCACCTGGCCCGGCATCGGCCCGAAGCCGCCCATCTGAAACATCAGCCATTCCAGCACTGGCACCTGCGCCGCTCGGTCCTGCGGCCAGAAGCGGCCGGTCTTCATGCCGAGGTAGAGCAGGATCGCGCCCGACTCGAACACGCTGATCGGCACGTCCGCCGGCCCGTGCGGGTCGACGATCGCCGGGATCTTGTTGTTCGGGCTGATCTTCAGGAAGGCGGGCGCGTTCTGCTCGCCCTTCGTGATGTCGACCACGTGCACCTCGTAGGGCAGGCCCATCTCTTCAAGCGCGACGCTGATCTTGCGGCCGTTGGGGGTATCGAAGGTGTAGAGCTGAATGGTCATGCGAGTTCTCCTCTTGCATTCTGGCCCGGCAGCCCGAATTGGGTGGTTTCGAAGGGATTGCCCATGGGCGCACCGGATGCCTTTCTGCTCGACGCGTACTCACGCACCGTCAGCGACGTGGTCGAGCGCGTCGGCCCCGCGGTGGCCGCGGTGCAGGTGCGCGGCGAGGGCGTGCCGGCGGGCGGCGGCTCGGGCTTTCTGTTCACGCCTGACGGTTACCTGCTGAGCAACTCGCACGTCGTGCGTGCCGGGCAGGCGGCGTTCGCTAAGGACAAGCCACGGCCGCAGTACGGCGTCTCGCTGGCCGACGGCCGCGAGTACAGCGCGCGCTGGGTCGGCGACGACCCCGATACCGACCTGGCCGTGCTGCACATCGACGGCCTGTCGCAGGGCAGCCTGACGCACGCGGCGCTCGGCACCACGGCCGCACTGCGCCGCGGCGAGATCGCCATCGCGATCGGCAACCCGCTCGGCTTCGAGCACACGGTCACCTCGGGCATCGTCAGCGCGCTCGGCCGCAGCATGCGCACCAGCACCGGCCGGCTGATCCCGAACGTGATCCAGACCGACGCGGCGCTGAACCCGGGCAACTCGGGCGGGCCGCTGCTGAACGCGCGCGGCGAGGTGATCGGCGTGAACACCGCGATCATCCGCGGCGCCAACTCGATCTGCTTCGCGGTGGCGATCGACATCGCCACCTGGGTCATCCCGCAACTGCTGCAGCACGGCCGCGTGCGGCGCGCGCACCTGGGCGTGGGCGGCAGCACCGTGCCGCTGCACCGTCGCGTGGTGATCGCCCACGGCCTCGCGCAAGACCACGGCGTGCGCGTGTTGAGCATCGCCATGGACAGCGCAGCCGACCGTGCCGGCGTGCGCGAGGGCGATGTGCTCATCGGGCTGGACGGCGTGACGATCGACTCGGTCGACAAGCTGCACCAGACGCTCGACGGCAGCCGCATCCAGCGCGATTGCACGGTGAAGCTGCTGCGTGGGACCTTGTCGCCGCAGCCCTTGTACTTGCAGGTCAGGCCGAGCGAGCGGGCAGCCGCGGGATAGGCTCAGTCCTCGGCGAGGTTCGGGTTCGACAACAACGGAATCGCCCCATCCGACGCCGTGCCCAGAAGACCCGTGCGCGTGTAGATCGCCAGCTTGTCCCGCGTGTCTGCAATGTCCAGGTCGCGCATCGTCAGTTGCCCGATCCGGTCGACCGGCGTGAACGCGCCTTCGCCCTTTTCCATCGTCAGCCGCTCGGGGTGATAGGTCAGGTTCGGGCTCGTGGTGTCCAGCAGCGAATAGTCGTTGCCGCGGCGCAGTTCCAGCGTCACCTCGCCGGTGATCGCGCGCGCCACCCAGCGTTGCGCGGTCTCGCGCAGCATCAGGCATTGCGGGTCGAACCAGCGGCCCTGGTACAGCAACCGGCCCAATCGCCGGCCGTTGTTGCGGTACTGCTCGATCGTGTCTTCGTTGTGGATGCCGGTCACGAGCCGCTCGTAGGCGATGTGCAGCAGCGCCATGCCCGGCGCTTCGTAGATGCCGCGGCTCTTGGCTTCGATGATGCGGTTCTCGATCTGGTCGCACATGCCCAGGCCGTGGCGGCCGCCGATGATGTTGGCTCCGGTGAACAGGTCGAGCGCGTTGGCGAAGGTTCTGCCGCTCAGCGCCACCGGCTGGCCCTCTTCGAAGCGCACGCTCACGGTCTCCGCCTTCACCACCGCGTCGTCGCGCCAGAAGGCCACGCCCATGATCGGCTGCACGATGTTCATGCCGTTGTTCAGGAACTCGAGGTGCTTGGCCTCGTGCGTGGCGCCCAGGATGTTCGAGTCGGTCGAGTAGGCCTTTTCGGCGCTCATCTTGTAGCCGAAGCCGTGCTCGGTCATGTAGGCCGACATTTCGGCACGCCCGCCCAGTTCGTCGATGAAGGTCTGGTCGAGCCAGGGCTTGTAGATGCGCAGCTTCGGGTTGGCGAGCAGCCCGTAGCGGTAGAAGCGCTCGATGTCGTTGCCCTTGTAGGTGCTGCCGTCGCCCCAGATGTCGACGCCGTCTTCGCGCATCGCCACCACCAGCACGGTGCCCGTCACCGCGCGGCCGAGCGGCGTGGTGTTGAAGTAGGTCGCGCCGCCGGTGGAGATGTGGAACGCGCCGCATTGAATGGCGGCGATGCCTTCGGCCACCAGCTGCGGGCGGCACTCGATCAGGCGCGCCTTCTCGGCGCCGTAGGCGATGGCCTTGCGCGGGATCTCGTCGTAGTCGCTCTCGTCGGGCTGACCCAGGTGGGCGGTGTAGGCGCAGGGAATGGCACCCTTGGCGCGCATCCAGTGCACCGCGGCGCTGGTGTCCAGCCCGCCCGAGAAGGCGATGCCGACGCGTTCGCCCACGGGCAGTCTTTGCAGGATGTTGGCGGGCATGTCGGAGCTTTCGAAAAGCGCCGATTTTACGGGGCCGCCAGGGCCACGCCCGGCCCCCGGTGCCAGCGCCAACTCAGGGCGTCAGCCGGCTGCGGATGAACGCGGCGATGTCTTCGTTGTTGGCCGTGGTGAGCTGGGCCGTGAACTGGTTCATCGACCGAACGCTTCGGTACGCCGCCGCCAGCGCGGTCGCGGTGGTGCCGCGCTGGATGTTGGAGATCATGTCCGCCGGCTCCGAGCCGTGGCAGTTGGCGCAGCCGGTGTCGGCGATGTAGAGCGCCTGGCCGCGTGCGACTTGCGCCGTCGGCGGGGGCGCCGGTGCGGGTGCCGGGGCCGGCACAGGAGCGGGGGCAGGACTCGGTGCCGGTGCCGGCGCGGGGGAAGGTGCCGGCGCAGGGGCTGGCGCCGGTGCGGGGGCCGGCGTCGGCGCGGCGGCGCTGGCCGAATCTTCCGAGCCGCCGCCGCAGCCGAGCAGCAAGGTGCCGGCCAGGCCGAGGGCAGACCAGCATGAAGGCGTCAGTGCAAGGCGTCGGTGGGTCGTCATCGCAAGGGCTCCGGAGCGAGGACCGCAGCCTTGGGTGGCGGGCGGTCGGAAGCTTGCAATGTAGGAGGGTCACGGCCCCGAAACGAGGGCCTGCAACCAGCCCTTACCTCGGTGACCGTTGAGGCCCGTGGCCCTTACGTTCGACAGCAATCACTTACGCTTGCCCGGCCACCAGCCGGCGCCAGCGGTAGCCGAACTGCCGTGGCGTGAGCCCCAGCGCCTGCGCCGCGCGCGACTGGTTGCCGCCATGTTGCGCGAGTGCCTGGCGCAGCTCCAGCTCGCTGTGCGAGCGCAGTTCGCGGTACTCGCGCACCAGTGGCGGTACCAGGCCGGCTCCGGCCAGTGCCGGTGCCGGTGCCGGTGCCGACGCCGCCGCAGCCGTAGCCGCAGCCGCAGCCGAAGAAGACTTGGGCAGGAAGCGCTGCACCTCCTGGGCCGAAACCGCGGTGCCGTCGGTCAGCAGCACCAGCCGCTCGATCACGTTGCTCAGCTCGCGGATGTTGCCCGGCCAGGTGTGCGCCTCGAGCGCGTCCAGCGCCGTCGGCGACAGGTGCACGTTGCGCTGGTTGGCCTGGTTGATGCGGTTCAGGAAGTGCAGCGCCAGCGGGCGGATGTCTTCGCGCCGCTCGGCCAGCGAGGGCAGGCGAATCGGGATCACGTTGAGCCGGTAGAACAGGTCGCGCCGGAAGGTGCCGGCGTCCACGTCGGCCTGCAGGTCGCGGTTGGTGGCGGCCACCAGGCGCACGTTCACCGCCACCTCGCGCTTGCCGCCCAGCCGCACGATCGTTCCCTCCTGCAGGCTGCGCAGCAACTTGGCCTGCATCTGCAGGGGCAGCTCGCCGATCTCGTCGAGAAAGATCGTGCCGCGGTCGGCCTGCTCGAACCAGCCGGCGCGGGCCGCCATCGCGCCGGTGAAGGCGCCGCGCTCGTGGCCGAAGAGTTCGGACTCGAACAGCGTGTCCGGAATGGCCGCGCAGTTGACCTTGATGAAGGGGGCGTCGCGGCGCAGGCTGGCCAGGTGCACGGCGCGTGCGAACAGCTCCTTGCCGGTGCCCGAGTCGCCCAGCAGCAGCACGCTGGCAGCGGCCTGCGACACCCGCTCCAGTTCACCCAGCGCCCGCAGCAGCGCGGGCGAGGTGCCGATGATCCCGTAGCGCGCCGCGGCCGATTCGAGCGCGCGCGTCAGCAGTGCGTTGCGCGCTTCGAGCACGCGCGTCTTCTCCTCCACCAGCGAACGCAACTGCAGCAACTGGCCGGCCAAGGTGGCCAGGATCTTCAGCACCGCCACGTCGTCGTTGAGCAGCCGGTGGCGGCTGCGGATGCGGTGCACGCCCAGCACACCGACCGTGCGCCGGTTCACCTCGATCGGCAGCGCGATGAAGGCGACCGTCTCCTGTGGCAGCCGGGCGCGCTCGACGGCGCGCGCCAGGAAGCGCGGTTCGGCGTCGATGTCCTGCACGATGATCGCCTGGCCGGTGGCCAGCACCGCGCCAGTGATGCCTTCGCCGGCGGCGTAACGGCCACGCGCCATCTCGGCGCGCGTCAGCCCGTAGGCGTAGCGGATCGACGACGTGCCGGCGTGGGCGGTTGAAGCGGCCCGCGGGGCGCCACCGTCGGCCACGTCCACCCCGTCGGCCAGTACCACGCGTCCGCGGTTCAGCCCCAGCAGTTCGGACAGCAGGTGCAGCATCTCGCGCAGCACCACCTCGGGCGCCAGGCTCTGGCCGACCAGGCGCATCACCTCGCTGAGCAGCAGCAACTCCTGGTCGCGCCAGGGCGGGTCGGCGGCGGGCGTGGTGCTCGGTGTGTTGGGCATCTGCGGACGTGGAGCAAAAAGCCGGCCAGCACGCGGTCGGCGCGCCCGCGACCGGTGCCGCGCCGGCCCCCGGCTAAACTGGGCCGGGTCCGATGAACCCCGACGCACACACCCTCTGGCGCGCACCGCGCTGGGCTCTGGCCATCCTGCTCGCGTGCCTGGGCATGATCGGGCCGTTCTCGATCGACACCTACCTGCCCGCGTTCAGCGGCATCGCCCAGAGCATCGGCGCCACGCCGGTGCAGATGCAGCAGACCTTGTCGGCCTACCTGCTCGGGTTTGCAGTGATGAACCTGTTCCACGGGGCGCTGTCCGACAGCCTGGGCCGCCGGCCGGTGGTGCTGTGGGGCGTGGCGATCTTCACCTTGGCCTCGGTCGGCTGCGCGCTGTCGCAGAACATTGCCACGCTGGTGTTCTTCCGTGCCGTGCAGGGCATGGCGGCGGGGGCCGGCATCGTGGTGTCGCGTGCCGTCATCCGCGACATGTTCCCGCCCGCCGACGCGCAACGCGTGATGTCGCAGGTGACCATTTATTTCGGCGTGGCGCCCGCGGTGGCGCCGATCGTCGGCGGGCTTCTGTACGTGCATGCCGACTGGCATTCGATCTTCTGGTTTCTGGCCGCCGTGGGCGCCGCGCTGTGGCTGGCCAACTACCGTCTGCTGCCCGAGACGCTGCACCTCGAACAACGCCAGCCTTTCAATGTGCGCAACCTGATGCGCGGCTACGGGCAGATGGGCTCCAACCCGCGCTTCCTGATGCTGGTGCTGGCCAGCGGCGTGCCCTTCAACGGCATGTTCCTGTACGTGCTGTCGGCACCCGTGTTTCTGGGCGAACTGCTGCACCTGGGGCCGACCGAGTTCTACTGGTTCTTCGTGCTCACCGTCGGCGGCGTCATGTCCGGGGCCTGGTTCTCCGGCCGCATGGCCGGGAAGGTAAAAGACAAGCACCAGATCCGCCACGGCTTCATCATCATGATCGTCGTGTCGCTGCTCAACGTGGCGTGCAACCTGCTGTTCGAGGTACGCGCCTGGTGGGCCATTCCACTGCTGTCGGCCTACGCTTTCGGCTGGGCGCTGATGGTGCCGGTGGTCACCTTGATGGTGCTCGACCTGGTGCCCGAGCGGCGTGGCATGGCCTCGTCGTTCCAGGCCTGCATCGGCAGCGCCGCGAACGCGCTCGTGGCGGGTGCGATCGCGCCGCTGGTGATGCATTCCGCCGTGGCGCTGGCCATGACCTCGATGTTGATGATGAGCGTGGGATTGTTGGCCTGGGTGTGGGTCAAGCCGCGTGTGACCTGAAGCTCCAATGAATCCCGGCTTCGATCGGTGCGACACGCCGGGGCTTTGGCAGCGTGCCACGGCTCAGCCCGGCGACCCGCTCTGAGCGGCGCAGTTCAAGACCGCTGCGTTCCGGCCGATATGGCGAGGTAGAGCCCGCGCTGTCGGGCCAGCCTTCCGGAGCCCGAGCCCATGCACGCACATCCTGCCCCCGTCGTCCGCCGCTGGCGTTTCATCGCCGCCTGCCTGGTGCTGTGGGCCCTGGACGCCGAACCTGCCAAAGCGGCCGACGCACATGCCGCCGAGCCCAAGGCCACCGAGCCCAAGGCCGCGAAGAAGGGTGACGACCCGCATGCCAAGGTCGAAGCGCCGGCGCCGCGCGCCGCCAAGGCGGAGCCGGCCGAGGCCGCGCCCAAGGCGCACGGCAAGGCCGAGACGGCCCCGGCCAAGACCACCGCGAAAGCCGAATCGCAAGACCCGCTGGACAAGTTGCGCGAGCGGCTGGCTGAAAAGCTCGGCGCCACGCCGGCGGCCAACCCGCGCATCGTGCGCGTCGCCGCCCGTTCGCCGGAGCCCGCGGTGGCCGGCCATGGCCACGCCGCGCCGCGTTCGCGCGCCGCCCGCGCGGC
>JANMYQ010000269.1:0-7981 GCA_031382215.1 Methylibium sp. | reverse complement strand
CGGGCTCCAGGGGTCAGGGGGCAGGGGCAGGTCGGCAGCAATTCAAGCGTGCTTCATCGGCATTCGAAACTCTCGGCGCGTTCGCTGTTGCCGCTGCCGTTATAGCGCGCCACTTTCGGGAACGGGCACAGAGGGCGGGTGCGCGCACTGGGCCAGCCTTCGGGCAGGTCGGCGTTGCGCACCGGGTGGCCGGCGCCGCGCGCGTGTGCGGTCACGCGCTCCGGCGCTCGGCCTTTCTCGACCCACTCGACCAATGGCGTGAGCAGGTCGAACTGGTCGGCCGCCGGGCCGCCGCGGCAGTGGTTCATGCCGGGCACCAGGAACAGGCGCGCGAAGTTCGACGCGTCGCCGCCGTTCTGTGCCTGCAGCCGGCCGTACCAGGCGGCGGTGTCGTCGCTCGAGAACACGCCGTCGGCGACGCCGTGGTAGACCACCATCTTGGCGCCACGCCGCTTCAGTGCGCCCATGTCGTCTGCGTTGGGCGGCGTCATGAACTCCATCGACGACTCGGTGTAGGTCGCGTCCTTGGCAAGGATCTTCGGGCCGTCGCGCAGCACGTCGAAGCCCATTGCGAAGCCGCGCGGGTCGGCCGCCGCTTCGGGCGCGGCCGGCGGCGTCTGGAACACGTAGGCCACGGCCACCGGGTCGCGGTTGGTGATGGACGAGACGAACTTCCAGCTCGCCCAGTCGGGCGCGGCAATGCCCGGGTCGAACGGAAAGCTCGAGTACAGCTTGGCGCCGTCGGCCCCGTTCGGGCCGTTGAAGATGCGCGCGAGCACGCCCTTCTGCGCCGCGCTCAGGCAGCTGCCCACGCGCGGGCCGGTGCAGGTGGGCACGTCGCGCTCCAGGTCGAAGGCGGCGCGGCAGGCCACCGTGTCGTGCACCATGCCGTCGGCCAGGCCGTCGAGCGCATCGCAGCGCGACAGCACTTTTTCGGCCACGAGGCGGCGTTCGTCGGGCGCGAACGCGCTGGCCAGGTCGGAGTCGCCCGCGATGGTGGCGAACTGCTGCGCGCCGTACAACTGCGCCACCGCCGCCTTGGGCAGGTTGAAGCCGGGGTTGCCGGCGAGGATGCCATCGTAGTCGGCTGCGTAGCGCGAGGCCGCGACCATCGCATGCCGCCCACCGTTTGAGCAGCCGCCGTAGTACGAACGGTCGGGCGCCTTGCCGTAGGCCGCAGCGATGAGCGCGCGAGCCATCGGCGTGAGCGTGCCGACGGCCGCGTAGCCGTAGTCGAGCCGCGCCTGCGGGTCGCGCCCGAACAGCGGCAACTGGCGCGGCGTGTGGCCGGCGTCGGAGCTGAGCACCGCAAAACCCTGCAGCAGCGCGTTCGACAACTCGCCACCCCCGCCCACCAGCCCGACCGCGTTGGCCACGAAGCCATCGAGCCCGCCATTGCCCTGGTGAAAGAAGCGCCCGTTCCAGTCTTTCGGCAATCGCATCTGGAACCCGATGGCGTAGGCCTGGCCATCGACCGGGCTGACCCGTTCGTTCATGCGCCCGACCACCAGGCAGTGCTCGGGGATGGGCTGGCCAGCCACCGCCAGCGTGCCGGCCGGCACCGTGGCGGCTGAGGCGATGACGGTCTGCGGCAGCTTCACGCGCGCCGCCAACTCGCTGCAGGCCTGCAGCGGCGCACCGGCCGCCGAGCTCAACCGCGGCAACCCGCCGGTCTGCGCGCAGGCCGAGAGCAGCAACGCGGCGCCAGCGGCGAGCAGCGTCGCCAGGAAAGTCCGAGGGGATCTCATTCGGCGGGCTCCTGGGCGCCCGAGGCGCCCGATTTACTTATGCTTGTGAATCAACTTTCAAGGCCAGCGCGTCGGCCTCGACACGCCTTCTGCGGCAATGAAGGTTTGAATTCTGACTGCTGCAACGCACCACTGTGTCAGGGTAAGCCCCAGGTTTTCGGCTTGGCATTTAGTTCATACATTTAAGTAAATAGCTGGACATCACGATGACCGACACCTTCACCCCCGCCACCGGCCCACTGGCCGCGCTCGACCTGCTGGAAATTTCGCTGTCCGGCGCCGTCGCGCATGTGCGGCTCAACCGCCCGGCCAAGCGCAACGCCATCAACGACACCTTGGTGGCGCAGCTGCACACCACCTTCATCAACCTGCCGGCCGAGGTGGGCGCGGTGGTGCTCACCGGCTCGGGCAGCCACTTTTGCGCCGGGCTCGATTTGTCGGAGCTGTCCGAGCGCAGCGTCGCCGAAGGCGTGTTGCACTCGCGCACCTGGCATGCGGCGATGGACGCGATCCAGTTCGGCCGTGTTCCCGTCATCGCGGTGCTGCACGGCGCGGTCGTCGGCGGCGGGCTCGAGATTGCCGCGAGCTGCCATGTGCGCGTGGCCGAGGCCAGCGCCTACTACGGCCTGCCCGAAGGCCAGCGCGGCATCTTCGTCGGCGGCGGCGGTTCGGCGCGCGTGCCGCGCCTGGCCGGCGTGGCCTGCATGACCGACATGATGCTGACCGGCAGAGTGCTCGACTCTGCCGAGGGCCTCACGCGCGGCCTGTCGCAATACGTCGTGGCCGACGGTTTGGGCTTCCTCAAGGCGGTCGAATTGGCCAAGAAGATTGCCGGCAACGCGCCGCTGTCGAACTTTGCGGTAATGCAGGCGCTGCCGCGCATTGCCGACATGTCGCAGCCCGACGGGCTGTTCGTCGAGTCGCTGATGGCCGCGATCGCGCAGGGCGACGACGCCGCCAAGGTGCGCGTGCGGGCTTTCCTGGAGAAGCGCGCCGGCAAAGTGGAGAAGCAGTGATGGGCGCGCCCACGACCACTGCTCGGTACCGCGCACTGCCGCTCGGTGGCTCGCTCGCCGCCACGCTCACGCCGCGGCCCGACGGCAGCACGCTCGTCACCTCCACCGAGCCGCTGGCGCCCTACCCGGTCCGCCTGACTGACCGGCTGATCCATTGGGCTGCTACCGAGCCCGAGCACACGCTGGCCGCCAAGCGCCACCAGGGCGGTGACTGGCGCCGCATCAGCTACCGCGAGGCGCTGCACAGCGCGCGCTGCATTGCGCAGGGGCTGATCGACCTGAAACTGTCGGCGGACCGGCCCGTCGCGATCCTGTCGGACAACGACCTCGAACAACTGCTGCTGAGCCTGGGCGCCATGTTGGCCGGTGTGCCGTTCGCGCCGATCTCGGCGGCCTACTCCACCGTGTCGCAAGACTACGGCAAGCTCAAGCACATCCTCGGGCTGCTGACGCCGGGGCTGGTGTTTGCGTCCAGTGCATCCGGCTTTGGCAAGGCCATCACCGCCACCGTGGGGTCGGACGTGACGGTGGTGCTCACCAGCGGCCAGATGGACCGACCTGAAGGCCGCAAGACGCTGAGCTTTGCCGACCTGCTGGCCACCGTGCCGACGGCACAAGTAGACGCGGCCCACGCCCAGGTCGGCCCCGACACGATCGCCAAGTTCCTGTTCACCTCGGGCTCCACCAAACTGCCCAAGGGCGTGATCAACACGCAGCGCATGATCTGCGCCAACCAGCAGCAGATCCTGCAGTGCTTTCCGAGCCTGGGCCAGGTGCGGCCGGTGCTGATCGACTGGCTGCCGTGGAACCACACCTTCGGTGGCAACCACAACGTCGGGCTCACCATCTACAACGGCGGCACGCTCTACATCGACGAAGGCAAACCGACGCCGGCACTGATCGGCGAGACGCTGCGCAACCTGCGCGAGATCGCGCCCACGGTGTACTTCAACGTGCCCAAGGGCTTCGAAGAAATCGCCAACGCGCTGGAGGCCGACAGCGCCATGCGCGACCGCTTCTTCAGCCGCGTGAACATGCTGTTCTTCGCCGGCGCCGGCCTGTCGCAGCCGGTCTGGGACAAGCTCGACTCTGTGGCCGAGCAGGCCTGCGGCGAGCGCATCCGCATGCTTACCGGGCTGGGCATGACGGAGACCGCACCGTTCGCGATCTGCGCCAACGGTGCCGAGGTCAAGTCGGGCTACATCGGTTTGCCGGCGCCGGGCATGGAGCTCAAGCTCGTTCCCAACGCCGGCAAGGTCGAAGTGCGCTACCGCGGCCCGAACGTGACGCCGGGCTACTGGCGCGCGCTGGAGCAGACCGCTGAGTCGTTCGACGAAGAAGGCTATTACTCCAGCGGCGATGCGCTGAAGTTCATCGACCCCGCGCAGCCGAATCTCGGCTTCGCGTTCGACGGCCGGATCGCCGAAGACTTCAAGCTCGACACCGGCACCTTCGTATCGGTCGGCCCGCTGCGCGCGCGCGTGATCGCCGCTGGCGACCCGTGCGTGCAGGACGTGGTGGTGGCAGGCATCAACCGCAGCCAGATCGGCATCCTGATCTTCCCGCGGCTGGACAGTTGCCGGGCCCTCGCCGGCCTGCCCGCCGGCGCGCCGACGCTGGACGTGCTGAACGCCGCGCCGGTGACCGCATTCTTCCAGAAGCTCGTGAACCAGATGCACGCCAGCGGCACCGGCAGCGCCACGCGCGTGGCCCGTGCGATCGTTCTTGTGGACCCGCCCAGCATCGACCGCGGCGAGATCACCGACAAGGGCTCGATCAACCAGCGCATGGTGCTGCAGCACCGCGACGCGCTGGTCGAGCAACTTTTTGCGGGCGGTGACGGCGTGCTGCTGCCGGCCAAGGCCTGATTCTTCGAGAGATCGATCACCATGAACATCCAAGGACAAGCAGCCCTCGTCACCGGTGGCGCCTCGGGCCTGGGCGCGCAGACCGCGCGCGAACTGGCCAAACGCGGCGCCAAGGTGGCCGTGCTGGACCGCAACGGTGACGGCGCCAAGGCGCTGGCCGCCGAGATCGGTGGCATCGGAATCGCCTGCGACATCACCTCGACCGACAGCGTGCTCGCCGCGCTCGAAACCGCGCGCGCCGCGCACGGCACCGCGCGCATCCTGATGAACATCGCCGGCATCGGCAGCGCCAAACGTATCGTCGGCAAGGACGGTTCGCCGGCCCCGCTCGAAGACTTCCAGCGCATCGTCGAGGTCAACCTGGTCGGCACCTACAACATGACGCGGCTGGCCGTCGCCGAGATGGTCAAGCTCGACCCGCTGCCCGACGCCTTCAACAGCAACGAGCGCGGCGTGGTGGTGTGCACCGCGTCGGTCGCGGCCTTCGACGGGCAGGTCGGGCAACAGGCGTATTCGGCGTCCAAGGGCGGCGTGGTCGGCATGACCTTGCCGATGGCACGCGACCTGGCGCAGTTCGGCGTGCGCGTGGTCACCATCGCGCCGGGGCTGTTCCTCACGCCGCTGCTGGCCGAGCTGCCGCAGCCGGTGCAAGACTCACTGGCGGCGAGCATTCCCTTCCCGAAACGCCTGGGCCGGCCCGAGGAGTTTGCGCACATGGCGGCCAGCATCGTCGAGAACCTGGCGCTCAACGGCGAGGTGATCCGCCTCGACGGCGCGCTGCGCATGGCGCCGCGCTGAGCCCTACGACGTGCCTTCGGCCATGCCCCGCACCACGCTCCACCACGTCGCAGTGCAGTTCGGCGATTGCGACCCGGCGGGCATCGTGTTCTTCCCGAACTTCTTGCGCTGGATGGACGCGGCCTCGCTGTCGTTCTTCATGCAATGCGGCCTGCCGCCGTGGCGCGAGCTGGTCAAGACACGCGGCATCGTCGGTACGCCTTTGCTCGAAATCAACACCAAGTTCATCAAGACCGTGACCTATGGCGAAACCATCACGATCGCGACGCACGTCGAAGAATGGCGCGCCAAGGTCTTCGTGCAGGTGCACCGCGTGACGCGTGCCGGCGTTGATGCCCATGGCACCGCTGGCGAGGACCTGATCTGCGAGGGCCGCGAAGTTCGTGCTTTTACACGGCGCGACACCGACAACCCCGACCGGCTCAGGGCCATGCCCGTGCCCGAAGACATCCGGCTGATGTGCAGCTGACCCCTTTTACTTTTCCGACCGACCCACCCCGAGGAGACACGTCCATGACCGTTCTGAAACCCATCGCCGCGGCCGCATTCGTGCTGTTCGCCACCACCGCGCAGGCCGACATCACCATCGGCGTGAGCCTGCCGCTCACTGGCCCGGCCTCGGGCCTGGGCATCCCGATGAAGAACTACTTCGCGCTGTGGCCCACCACGGTGGCTGGCGAGAAGATCAACATCACGATCCTGGACGACGCGACCGACCCGACCAAGGGCGTGCAGAACGCGAAGAAGTTCGTCACCGAAGACAAGGTCGACATCTTCATGGGCTCGGCCGCCACCCCGGTGGCCGCGGCGATGGCCGACGTGGCGATGGAGTCGCAGACCGTGCAGCTCGCGTTCTCGCCCGTCTCGCTGCCGCCGGGCAAGGATGCCTGGACCTTTCGCCTGCCACAGTCCACCGTGGTGATGGCGCATGCGATGGTCGAGCACATGAAGAAGAACGGCGTCAAGACCGTCGGCTTCCTCGGCTACACCGACGCCTACGGCGAAAGCTGGCTGAAGGACTTCACCGCGGTGGCCGAGCCGGCCGGCATCAAGGTGGTAGCCGCCGAACGCTTTGCGCGCGCCGACACCAGCGTGACCGCGCAAGCGCTCAAGCTCAGCAGCGCCAACCCCGACGCGATGCTGATCGTGGCCTCGGGCAGCGGCGCCGCCATGCCGCACATGGCCATCGTCGAGCGCAACTTCAAGGGCAAGATCTACCAGACCCACGCTGCGGCCTCGCGCGACCTGATGCGCGTGGGCGGCAAGGCCGTCGAAGGCGCGTACGTGGTGTCGGGCCCGGCGGTGATCGCCGAACAACTGGCCGACACCCACCCGTCGAAGAAGCAGGCGATCGACTTCGTGCAGAAGTACGAGAAGGCCTACGGCCCCGGCTCGCGCAACCAGTTTGCCGGCCACGCCTACGACACCTACATCGCCCTGGAAAAGGTCGTGCCGATGGCGCTGAAAAAGGGCAAGCCCGGCACCAAGGAATTCCGCGCCGGCCTCAAGGAAGGCCTGGAGACCATGGGCCGCACGGTGTTCTCGCACGGCGTGATGAACTGGACCGCCGCCGACCACTGGGGCTTCACCAACGAAACCGGCGTGATGCTGAAGGTCGTCAACGGCGACTGGAAAGTGGAGTGAGACCACGCCCTCCCCCGCTGGGGGAGGGTTGCACCGCCTTGAAAGCCTGACCCCATGGACTTCTCGATTGCCAGCATCCTGATGCTGGACGGCGCGACCAACGGCGCCATCTATGCCTTGCTGGCGCTGGCCCTGGTGCTGGTGTTCGCGGTGACGCGGGTGATCTTCATCCCGCAGGGCGAGTTCGTCGCCTACGGCGCGCTGACCCTGGCGCTGCTGCAGACCGGCGTGGTCCCCGGCACGGTCTGGCTGCTGCTGGCGATGGCCGCACTCGCGACCGTGCTCGACGCCAAGGCCTCTCACACGCGCGGCCTGCCCGCGGCCCGGGTCGCGGCAGACGCGGCCAAGGCCATGGCGCTGCCGGTGGTGGTGACGGCCATCACCGTGTGGGCCGCGCCGCTCAAGCTGCCGCTGCTGCTGCAAAGCCTGCTCACGCTGGCCATCGTCACGCCGCTCGGCCCGCTGCTGTACCGGCTGGCCTACGAGAAGCTGGCCGACGCGACCGTGCTGGTGCTGCTGATCGTCTCGGTCGGATCGCACTTTGCGCTGACCGGGCTGGGCCTGGTGTTCTTTGGTGCCGAGGGCTTTCGCAACCCGAGCTTCTGGGACGCGCGCTTTCCGGCCGGCCCGCTGATGTTCACCGGCCAGACGCTGATCATCTTCATGGTGTCGGTGGTGCTGATCCTGGCGTTGTTCCTGTTCTTCGAACGCACCTTGCGCGGCAAGGCCTTGCGCGCCACGGCAGTGAACCGGCTCGGCGCGCGGCTGATGGGCATCTCGACCTCGGGCGCCGGGCGTTTGAGCTTCGGCCTGGCCGCGTTCATGGGTGCGCTTTCGGGGCTCTTGATCGGGCCCGCGACGACGATGTTCTACGACTCGGGCTTCCTGATCGGCCTGAAAGGTTTCG
>JANMYQ010000252.1:0-39487 GCA_031382215.1 Methylibium sp. | reverse complement strand
TGCGGCACCGGCTTTTGAATTTGCGGCAAAGAGCGAAAACGGTTCCGCTCGCGGCGGGCGGTGCCCGGCGGGGGCGATTTCTGGGGCGGCGAGGAGCACAGGGCTTGCGGCCCCGCGCGGAGCGCGTTCGTAGACTGACTTGTCGCCGCCTGTTTGAGCGTAGCGCTGCGAAGCAAGCGGAGCGAGTTCGGCGACGGGCCGCGAGACCGAGCACCGCAGCGCAGTCGGAGCGCCAGCGCAGACCGCTCCAGCATGAGCCCCCGCCGGGTACCGCCCGCCGCGAGCCGCGCCAACACTCGCACGGCCTTCGTGCTCCCCGTGATCATTGCATCGCCTAAAGACAAGCCGATCCGTGGACAAACTCCTGCGCTTCCTCATCAGCCCCGCCAACTGGTGTGGCCTCGGCCTGGCCACGGCCGTGTTGGTGTTGAAGGCGCTGGGCCTGGTGGGCTTGTCCGGTCTGGCGGTGGCGATGCTCGGCTACGTGGCGGGATTTGCCGCTGGTGGAATGTGGCTGGGTTTCCCCAAACTCGCCGGCCCGATGTGGGAGGCGCTGGAATTCAAGGACGAAGGCGACGCTCGTGAAGCGATGAGCCGCGCGCTGACCGGCGTGCGCGGCCTGGTGGACTACAACCCCGAGAAGCGCCTGCCCGCCAGCCTGCAGGCCAAGGTGATCGAGCTGTGCAACGCGCTGGAGACGCTGCTCGCGCAATGGGAGCGCAGCAAGGGCTCGTTGTCGCTGCAGGAGAGTTTCCACGCCCGCCACATCGCCATCTCGTACCTGCCCGATGCGTTGAAGACCTACCTGTCGATCCCTGCGCAATATGCTGCGAGTCGCCTGCTCGAAAACGGCAAGACCGCGCAAGACACGTTTGCCGACACGCTGGCCGAGTTGCAAGGCAAGGTAAAGCAGCTCGGCGACGACCTGGCCAGCCAGGACGCGCATGCCTTCCTGGTGCACTCGAAGTTCCTGCAAGACAAGTTCGGCAATGCACCGATGCTCGGCGCGCCCTCACTCGACAGAACCCTGACCACACCGCCCAAGGAGGCCCGCGATGGCAAGCCCTGAAACCAACCCAGCAACCAACCCAGCCACCACCACCGTGACCGTGCCGACCTTCCAGCTCGAGCCGCCCGAGGTCATCACCCTGTTGCCGGCCGAAGCCACCCGCACCGCGGTGCCGCTCAAGCCTGATGTCAAGGCGGCCGTCGACGACCAGGTCACGCGCTTTGTCGACGCGCTGCTGAAGGAAGACATCCACACCGACGGCTTCAAGGCCAAGCTCGATTCGGCCTTCGCACTCGGCAAGGAAGAGGTCTCCACCGCCGCCAGCCTGATGCAGGGCCGCTTCATGCACCGCAACTTCAATGGCGTGGAGAACAGCCTGGCCTACAAGGCCATCAGCGACATCCGCGTGCAGCTCGACGAGCTGAACCCCGGCAACGAAGGCGACCTGCTGCAGCCGAACAAGCTGCTCGGCATCATTCCGTTCGGCAACAAGCTGCAGGCCTACTTTCGCAAGTTCGAAAGCGCCGGCGAGCAGCTCAAGACCTCGATGGGCCAGCTCTACGCCGCACGCGACGACGTGCAGAAGGACATCGTCGATATCGAGGCCACGCGCGGCAAGCTGTGGGAGGCGATGCAAAAGCTCGCGGCGGCGGCGCACTTTGCCGAGTCGCTGGACGGCAAGCTTGCCGCCAAGGTGGCCGAGCTCGAGGCCACCCACCCCCAACCCGCCCAGGCATTGCGGCAAGAGGTGCTGTTCTACGCGCGCCAGAACCTGACCGACATCCTGACCCAGCAGGCGGTGTGCGTGAACGGCTACCTGGCGCTCGACGTGCTGAAGAAGACCGGGCGCGAGATGATGAACGGCTGCACCCGCGTGGCCACCACCGGCATGAGCGCGCTGGCCGTGGCGCAGACCGTGGCGCGCGCCACCGGCAACCAGATCCAGGTGATGGAGATGCTGCAGGGCGTGAACGCGACGATCGGCAAGTTGATCACCGAAAGTGGCAAGCAGCTCAACCAGCACGTGGATGCGACCGCGCAGTTCGCGAGCAACCCGATGATCGGCATCGACAAGATCAAGGAGATGTTCGACCAGACCTTCAAGGCCATGGACGCGATGGACAGCTTCCGCGCCAAGGCGATCGACGCGATGGGCCAGAACAACGCCATCATGAAAGACCAGCTCGCGCGCAGCGAACAGTATGTGGATCGCGTGCGGCTGGAGCAGGCGAGGGCCGCGGTGGGCGGGGCCGCGGCGAGCCCGGCGATCGCGGGGCCGGTGAAGCTGTGAGCCTGAAAGGTCGCCGCCGCTGAAGCGCGGCGACGACCGGTTCTCGTACAGCGTCAGCGCACCACGCCCAGGACCGCCTCGACGGCGCGCAGCGCGATGCCGTTGGGGCGGATCGAGTAGAACGGCGTGGTGGGTGTGGTGTCCTTGCCCGCGTACCAAACGCCGCCGTTGTGTTCGGCAAACATGCGCTGGAAGGAGAAGTCGCGCTCGAAACCGTCAGGCATCGCGGCGAACCTGAGCACCTTCTTGCCGCCGAGGGTCTCGACCGTGTACGTCGTGTCCAGCAGCGTCACATAAGCCGTCGTGAAGCCGGTAGCGACCGAGCGGTAGTTGCGATAGAAGCGCGCCTTGTTGCCGTTGGCGTCGAAAGAGACGCGAATCTGCACCTCGGTCGTGTACTCGGGTGCCGGCGGCGCGGGCAGCGCGTAGCCCTGCACGAAGAAGGCTTTTGAGCCGTCGATCACGCCGCCGAACAGGTCGCCCGGGTTCTTGGCGATGAACTCGTCCAGCGAGGCGGCGAACGGCCAAGTGTCGAACGGCACGCTCGCGTCGGCCGGCGGCACGCGAACCCGGCTGGAGGCCGAGGTGAAGATGGCGATCGGTGTGCCGGTGCGCAGGTTGCCGCGGTGCTCCAGCGTCGCTCCGGCCGGAAAGCGCGATGTGTTCAGTGCGGTGTGCACATCGGGGTTCGGGCCCCAGGTCGCATAGTCGAAGCTGCCGTCCTTGCTCGAGAACCAGCGAATTTCGCGCAGCACGTCGCCCATCAGCCGGTTGTCCAGGGTGATCGTGGCACTGTTGTAGCGGTCGTCGAGGTAGGCCTGGCAGTAGCTGCTGTTGCGCGGCGCGACCGAGTTGGCGCTGAAGTAGCCGGCGGCTTCCCCGGGGCAGTCGAACCATTCGGTGCCGGTCCAGTACAACGCGTTGCGCGCAAACGGCGTCACCACGCCGGCCACCACGTTGCGGCGCTGTTCGGCCACCTGGTAGTAGCCGTTGGCGTCGAGCACGCTGCTGTCGCCGGTGAACAGGCGGAAGAAGTAGTTCGACGTGTCGGTGTAGGTCCAGACCCGAAGGGTTTCGAACGGCCCAGCCCCCACCGGTGCCACCGGCGCGGTGGGCTCGGCAATGCCGAGCTTCGTGCGCAGCGCGTTCCACGCGACCGTGTTGGGCCGCTGCTGGTAGCGCGTGCGTTCCAGGTCGATCGCACCGCCGAACACCGCGCCGCTGCGTTCGACGAACAGGCGCTTGCGCGCCAGCGCGGTGGTCAGCGAGGCCGGGTAGCCAGTGTCGAACTGGAGCACGCGCGAGTCGGCGCGGGTCGTGATGCTGCTGGTGCCGTCGCCCACTGCCGTGCAGTTCTGCGAGGTGTTGGCCGAGGTCAGCACGTCACACGCGTAGTAGCGCACGGCCGCTCCGGCCGGATCGAAGGCCGCGCGGTAGCGCTTGATCTGGCTCAGCAGCGGGTCGGCCTGCACGGCGGGCAGGTCGTCGAGGAAGATGCTGTTCACGTTGCTCACCACCGCGGCGGTGTTCACGAGGTTGCCCGACATGCGCTTGAAGTCGTCGAAGCTCGCGGCCTGGCGATAGGTGCCGGTGCCGCTGGCGGGAATGACGCGCGGCTTGTCGGTCAGGTTGTAGCGCTCGGTGTCGCCCACCTCGCTGGCCTGCACGCGCTTGCTGAAAGCCGAGCTGGCCGGGAAGGGCTCGTCGCCCAGCAGGGCTGGGTCCGGCCCCCAGAACTTGGGCAGGCCCTTGGCGTCGGTGTCGAAGCCCGGCGCGTCGGACAAGGTCGAGGCGCGGATCGCGGCTACCACGTCAGCCATCTTCTTGCCCGACACGTCTTCGACGCTGGTCTGGGTGCTGCTCAGCGATGCGCCGCAGAAGGCCGACCTCTGGGGTGTGGCCGGTGTGGCGCCGCTGGCCGCTGCAGCCGGCGTCACCACGATGATCTGCCATTGGCGGTCGCACACCGTCCAGCTGGCGCTGGTTCTGTTCCAGTAGACCGTGTTGCGGTTGAACGGCTGGTTCACGCCGGCTACCAGATTGGTGCGCACCTCGCTGACTTTGAAGGTGCCGTCGCTGCCCGGCGTGTCGTCGCCGACAAAGGCCTGCAACTGGTAGTTGTTGGCGTCGGTGTACGTGAAGCGCCGCAGGCTCACGAACGGGCCGTTGGCGGCCGGGGTCGGGGGCGCGGTGGTTCCGAGCACGAACGCGGCCTGCTCCGCCACCGTGGTGGCGCTGAGGTTGTGGTCGTCGAGCACCGTTTGCGCCACGGCCGCTGCCACCTGGGCCGGGGTGCCGGCGCCGGCGCTGTTCACCAGCGTGGCCAGTGTTTTCAGGTCACCGGTGGTGACCGACGCGATCAGCGCCTGCCGGGCCTCGGGCGAGACCGCGGTGGTGGATGCGTCGGCCAGTTTGGTCACTTCGATGATCACGGTATTCACCGTCTTCGCGAACGTGCCGGCCTGCGTGTCGGCGCCGGCCACGAAGTCGGCCAGCGGCGAGTTGGTCAGGCCGAGCTGCGACCGCACCGCGGCCTCGGCCGCGGGCGTGCTCAGTCCCTGGACGGCCGCGATGTTGACCACCAGCGTGGTCAACGGGCTCACGAACGGCGTGGTGCCGGTGCTGGCCGGAGTCTTCAGCGTGAAAGCCGTGCCGACGGCGGTGCCGGTGTCCTTGTCCACCGCGGTGGCGGGCACCACGACCACGATGCCGTGCTTGCCGACGTCTGCCTCGGGGATGATCAAGCTGAACTTGCCGTCGGCGTCACTGGTGCTGCTGCTCGGCTCGCTGGCGTCGCAGGCGCCGTTGTCGTTGACGTCGTAGCAGGCGCTGGCGCCCGACAGCGGGCCGTCGGCGACCACGCCGGTGAGCGTGACGGTGGTCGGCGCCGGGTCCGACTTTGGGTCGCCGCCGCATGCAGCGAGCAAGGCCGCGCTGGCAAAAAGCGTGGCCAGCGTCAGGGGTTGGGGGTGCGCGGATTTCAAGTTCTCTCTCCCGGAAGTTGGTCGGAGGTGTCCACAACAAGTACGAGGGACGAGAGCAATGTCCGTTTGTGAGCCATCGGATGCATCGCCTGATCTGGGGATCGGTCTCCTCAACATTGAGGAGGCCGCACGTGTTGCCCTGGTGTCAGGGCTGCCGCAGTGCAAATATTTGCCATCCGGCGCTTGCAGAGTGGCCAGACCCACGCGCCGCAGCGAACTAGATTTCTCCACTGCAACGGGCCATGTCGCCCGCGCGCAAACCGGGAGCATCCAAAGTGTTCGACATGCCTGACCCAGTACAGACAGCGCCCCAGCGGGGCTTTGCCAACCCATCCGACCCGCCCCTCGGCTCGCGCCGTTACGCCGGGCCGGAGCGACGCAGCCACGGCACCCGGACTGCCCAATGGTTCGGGCCGATGCTGGACGAGATCGACTACGGCATGCTGCTGCTCGACGACCAGCTCGAGGTGCTGCACGTCAACCACGTGGCTCGCGCCGAACTCGACGCGCAGCACCCGCTGCAGCTCTACGCCGGCCAGCTGCGCGCGCGCCGCCCGCTCGACGTCGCGCCGCTGCACGACGCCCTGCAAAGTGCCGCAGTACGTGGCCTGCGCCGGATGCTTTCGGTGGGCGAGGGCGCGCAGGTGGTCAGCATTGCGGTGGTGCCGTTGATGGCCGCCGAGGTGGGGCGCGGCGCGGCGATGCTGGTGGTGCTGGGCAAGCGCGCGATGTGCGGCGAACTGTCGGTGCAATGGTTTGCCCGCAACCACTCGTTGACCCTGGCCGAAACGCGCGTGCTGGCCGCGCTGTGCGCCGGGCACGACCCGAGCCAGATCGCCAGCCACCAGGGCGTGTCGATGCACACCGTGCGCACCCAGATCGGCAGCGTGCGCGCCAAGACCGGCGCGGTCAGCATCCGCGAGCTGATCCGGCAAGTGTCGATGCTGCCGCCGCTGGTGTCGGCGTTGCGGGGCGCGCCCGTTGGCGGCGGTGCACAGGCGCATGCCGGCTCGGCGCGTCTCCCGACTGCAACCGCACTGGAGCAGGCAGCTTTCGATGAACTGCACGCCTGAAACCTTCGCGGCGACCCCGAGGGCGGGCCTGCGCGCCACCTTCGGCCGACTGCGGCCGACGGCGCCCCGCTTTGCGAAGGATTCGCTATTCTCCGACCTGGGCAAGAGACTCGTCCCGGGAGCACATGTGGAGGCGCCGCGTTTCGACGCTGAACTGCAGACTGAAACCACAACGATCATGTTTGCCGACGTGGTCGAGTCGGTGCGCCTGATCGAACAGAACGAAGCCGCCAACGTCGTTCGCATCCGATCCCTGCTCAAGGACCTGGCGCAAGGGGTTGTGTTGGCGCACCAAGGCGTGGTGCTCGAGCGCCGCGGCGATGGTTTGCTGATCAAGTTCACCGATGCGCGCCATGCCGCGGCCTGTTCTCTGGAGTTGCACGCCCGCGCCGCCGACGCAAACATCGGCAGGAGCGCAGACGAGGCCATCGCCCTGCGCGTTGGCATCCACACCGCCGAAGTGATCGTCGACGATGGCGCGATCTATGGCCGTGGCATCAACCTGGCGGCGCGGGTGACCTCGCTGGCGGGGCCGGGTGAGACCGTGCTGAGCGCCACCGTGCGGGACCGTCTCACCGACCAGCTCGATGGCGAACTGCACGACCTGGGCGAGTGCTTCTTGAAGAACGTGGCCGACCCGGTGCGCGCCTATCGACTGCATGCCGCTGCGTCGGCCGGGTCGATTCATGGCGTCCCGGCGGCAGTGGACACCGGCCCCGAGCAGCGCGCCACGCTGGCGGTCATGCCACTGGGCCGGGATCAAATCCACTCGGCGGTGCTGGGTGGCGGCGACGTTTTCGTGGATCAACTGACATCGGCGCTGTCGCAAAGCCCGGTGCTGCGTGTCATCTCCCGGCTGTCGACCCACGCCTTCCGGGGTCGCAACGTCGAGCAGACTGCGGCAGGCTCCATGCTGGCCGCGAACTACGTTCTGGGCGGGCGCTGCGAAGAAAGCGATGGGCATCTGAGTGCCCAACTGGAGCTTGTGCACTGCGCCAGCGGCCAGGTCGTCTGGGAGCAAGTGGTTGCCTGCTCGAACAGCGAAGTGCTCAGCACCGACAGCGACGTGGTCGCGCGTGCCGTATCGGCAGTCATGAGCGCGCTGACGCAGACCGAACTCACCGTCGCCCACGGTCGTCCTCTGCCCAATCTGGCCGCGCACACCTTGTACCTGTCGGCGGTGACCTTGCTGCACCGCTTCTCACGCACCGACTTCGACCGCGCGCGCCTGATGCTGGAAGCGCTGCGCGACCGCGCACCGCGCAACGCCGCGCCGGCCGCCTGGCTGGCGCGCTGGCATGTGTTCCGGATCGTGCAGGGCTGGTCCAGCGACGTGCGCCGCGACGGCGCGCAGGCGAGCGACTTTGCCAAGCGCGCGCTCGACCACGACCCGAAGTCGTCGCTCGCGCTGGCCATGGCCGGCTCGGTCGAGGCGGGTGTGAACCGCGACATGAACGCGGCGCGGGGCTACTACGACCTGGCTTTGGCGAGCAATCCGAACGAGCCGCTGGCCTGGTTACTGAAGGGCGTGGCGCATGGCTTCATGGGGGACCCGGAAGCGGCCCTCGATTCGAGTGAACGGGCGTTGCACCTGACGCCGCTGGACCCGCTGCGCTTCTACTACGACTCGCTGAGTTCGTCCGCAGCGTTGGGTGCGCAGGACTATCGCCGCACGATCGAACTGGCACAGCGGGCGATCCGCGCCAACTCCATGCACGGGTCGGCTTACCGGGCGCTGGCCATCGCGCAGGTGATGGTCAATGCGGTCGATGAGGCCCGCGAGACAGTCACTCGCCTCCTGGCGGTTGAACCCAATTCGAACGTGCGTCAATTCCTGGAGAGAGCCGCGGTCGATAGCGTGCAAAACCAGACCTTGGGTCGAGCGCTTGCAAGTGCAGGGCTTCCTTTGGGATAGGTCGAGTGTGTCGGCAATTTCGCCATGTGTTCCGGACCAAACGGAGTCGAGATCATGCCTGGACTGAGTTCATTTCAAGGAGCGCAAGGCGCGCAAGGGGCGCAGGGCGCGCAGGGCGCACAGGGCGCACAGGGCGCGACGGCCTGGATTCCTCCCTATTCTCAGCCGGTGGCTGCATCGCCCGCGGCAACGTTGGCGTCCGGTGCCGACCCGGCGGTTTCCTTTGCCTTGACCTCCAGCCGAGAGGAACTGGTCCAGCGGCGCGTCATCGAGCATTGGTTGCCGACGCGCAGCCAGGGGGGCGCTCCCGATGAGTTGCCGGTCATTGGCGACCTGTCGTACTTCGAGCGCTGGGCCGATGACGTCCGCGTCGAAAACTGCCTGACCGAGTTGATGCAGCCCCTGCACTTGAGGCAGGTGGGAGGCGTATTCCTGGCGCAGCACGTGGTCCCGTGGTTCGACCCGAAAAAGAAGAAGCACACCGCAGTGGTCTGCGACCTGCTCCAGATCACTCGTCCGCCGGCCGCGCTGTTCGAGCGCCAGACCCAGCAGGTATTCGACATGAGCGACCTGCGCAACGAGCGCATGGCCGAGATCGTCAACCAGATCGGCATTCCGATGCAGTTTTGGGCCAGCATCGTCGACCTGAACCTCAGCGACAAGCGCAGGACGCTCGAATTCCTGTCGATTGCGTTGTTATGCCTGTCGCACGTCAACCAATTTGCGAAGCAGACCTTTGCGTGCCCGCGGCCCACGGCCTATTCCCCCAGCATTCAGCCCATGATCAATCCACGCCGGTTCGGTGCTTTCCCGTGCGGCCATGGGGCCGAGGCGTTTCTGGTTGCGCGATTGCTGCTGGAGTTGAGCGGCCAATGCAATTTCTATGGCGACAAGGGGACGGAGAACCCGTTGCGCCGGCAACTCCAGCGCTTGGCAAAACGAATCTCCGACAACCGGGTGATCGCGGGTGTGCACTTCCATATCGACAGTGTGGTTGGCCGCATGGTGGGTGAGACGTTAGCCGAATACATCTTGCACCGCTGCAAGGGCGGTGGTTGGCAGCCGCGCGGGTTTGCTGGCAAGGAAACGATGGTCGAAGGTGAGCCGCTGCCCGAATTGCTGAAGGACTTCAATCGGCATCAGCCGATGGACAAGCCAGATTGCAATGGCGCGGATCTCTCGCCCTACTTCTTGGAGATCGAAAGAGGGTGTGACGATCTATCTTCGTCACCGTTGATGGCGCACGCCTGGAAGCGAGCGAATGACGAGTGGGCCGACTGGCGGCCGCGTTAAGGCAATCGGCCATGGACACGCAAGGAGATCTGCTGTGCTGATTCAAGACCTCGGAGAAGCCTATCAGTGGAGCGACGGCCCCGTCGACCCGTACCTGCGCTGGGCCCAATGCACCGACTTCCGGAATTTCCGGCGGCAGGACAAGGCGATGGGCATTTCGCACCTCTCGTTCATCGTTGAACGGGCTGAGGGCAGCGCAGATTGGGTAGGGATTCGTGGCATTGACGAGGATCGCGTTGGAGTTCCGAAGGTCTATGACCGCACGCTGGCCGATGGGAAGGTATCGACGTTTGCGACGCTGCGGCTCGACATTCGTGGACTGGATGGCGGCGGACTGAAGACTCTGATCGTGGACCTTCTCGATCATGCCGATGTAGCGCGCGTTCAGCTGGGTTACCCGCGCGGGCGGGTCGTCAAGGGCGACGGAGGCGTCCAGCTTCCGGACCCTATCGACCGTCGCAAGAAGGTGGCCGTGGTGCTGGGAATCATCGACGACGGTTGCCCATTCGCGCACCCGGACCTTTGCGACGCCCACGGAGACCCGCGAATTGTTGTGCTGTGGCAGCAGACCGTGCTGGACAAGCCGGAAGAGCCATGGAGAAAGCCGGTCGACTTCGATCATGGCCGTGTTCTCGACCGAGAGGGCATGACGCTGTTCATGAATCGCTCGAGCCCACGAGGCGAACTCGATGAGTTGCAGTGCTACCAGAACGCCTTTGCGACCCTCGAACTCGGCTACCAGAAGGCCAGCCGCGTTCTGTTGACCCGCGCATCGCATGGTGGCAGCGTGATGGCCGTTGCCGCCGGCACCCCATCTAACCTGCGCGGCGATCTGTACGGCCAGGCGGGGGATGCGGCGTCGAAGGCTCCGCTGATCTTCGTCGACTTGCCGCGCGAGCAGGTCGAGATCTCCTCCGGCCGCTGGATCTCGATCAACGCGCTCGATGGTCTTCGCTTCATCTTGCGCGAGGCTCGGCATCGATTCGCGCGCTTGGGCGGTGGCGAGGTTCCTGTGGTGGTGAACCTGTCTTCGGGGTCGACCGCTGGCGCGCACATGGGGCAGGCGATGTTGGAAAGGGCGCTGGACGAAGTGCTGAACGCAGACACGGATGTCGCTGTCACGCTCGCCGCCGGCAACAGCCGGACGGCGGAGTCGCATGCGCTGATCGACGTCCCGCCAGGCGGCAGTTCGACGCTCGGCGTTTTCATCCCTCCGATGCAGCGCTTCGACACCCACGTCGAGTTCTGGCTACCAGAAAAGCAGGATCTTGCGCAGGTCGTCGTTTCCGTGGTGTCGGCGGATGGCGTCGAGATGACGGTCTGGAAGGACCTTTGCGAAGACTTCATCGGCGAAGATGCCGATGTGAGTGCGGCGTTGCTTTTCTACCCGGTCGTCGTGCAGGCCGGCACTGCAAAGCGGACGATGGTCCTGCTGGCGGTTTCAGGCACAGCGGCACCTGCCAGCCGCAGGTCGCCCGCCGATCAATGGCCTTTCAGTGTGGCCGGGCCGTGGCAGGTGACCTTCCACAACAATGGCAACGAGAAGATGACCGTGCAGGCCTGGATCGAACGCGACGAGGTGGTGTTCGGCACGCGTCGCGAGCAGGTGGCGCGCTTCTTCGCGTTCGACGACGAACCTGAGGAATGCGACGAGGGGGTCGTACGCAAGGCGAACACGATGAGCAATATCTCCACGGGCCAGGAGGTGTTTGCCGTCGGGGCTTACCGCGGGCCAACCTTGGACGGGCCAGTGGCCGAGTATTCCGGCGCGCCGCCGGAAGCATGGACGGCCCATCCTCCCAGGCGGTATTTGCCGTTCGCGGCCAAAGCGGATGCCGGCAAGTCGCACCCCGGAGTACGTGTGCCCGGCAACCGCGGCAACGTGATGCGACGCATGAACGGCACCAGCGTTACTGCGCCGCAGGCGGCACGTTACGTCGCCAATACAATGGCCAAGGGACTGACCCGGGATGAGGTCGAGAAGTCATTGCCGCGTCGTCCCAAGCCGCTGCCGCGTCCGGACGACCCAACCAAGCGCAAGGTCAACCCGGGCGACGGCAGGAAGCGCCTGTAGCCCACCCGGGTGGCCCACCAACGCTCTACCCTGCTCTACCACTTGGGCGGCAGTTCCCGCATCAGCCGCAGGTGCCGCTTCTCCTGCGCGACGCAGCCATTCTTTGCCAGGTCTTTCAGCAGCCGCGTCACCATCGCTCGCGAGCAACCCAGCCGGTCGGCCAGTTCTTGGTGGGTGCTGTGTTCGGCAACAACGCGGGTGCCATCCGGTTCCAGGGCGGCAAGCTCGTTCAACAGTTTGACCAGCCGCCCGTACACGCTGTTGAGCGAAAGATCTTTGGCCCGCGCGGTCAGCAAACGCGCGCGGCGGATCACCTTGGCCAGCAGCTCGAAGGCGAACTGCGGATCCTGCGCAATGTGCTGCTCGATCATCGCGCGCGTGACCACCGAGCAGGTGGTGGGCTCCATCACCATCACGCTGGCCGAGCGCGGCCCGCCGTCCAGGCTGATCTCGCCCATGTACTCGCCCGGGCCGTAGTAGCCGAAGGTGATTTCGCGGTCTTCCTCGCTGCTGCTGCCGTAGGCGCGTACCTGGCCCTTGAGGATGATGAACAAGTTGTCGCCGCGGTCGCCTTCCTCGATCAGCAGCGTGCCTTTGCGGTAGCGCCGGATGTCGCCGCGCTCGGCCAGTGCGCGCAGCGACGGGGAGGGCGCTGCGCTGGCATCGAACAGATCGGGGTCGGCCATGGTGTTTCGGTTCGCGCGCCGGGCGGCCCGCCATGGGGGCGCATCGTAGCGTGCCGGCGTGCCGGCGTGCGGCGTGGCGCGATACATTCAGGGCTGCCAAGCCACTGCCGTGCCTCTCGGCATCGCCCCGTCATGCTGTTTGTTCCTTCCATCCAGATCGTCGAGCCCGGCCAGCCCGGCACGCCGTTGGCCTGGTGTTTTGCCTTCGTCGACGGCAAGCTGCTGTTGCCCGAAGCCGGCGACGCCGCGCTGGTGCCCGAACCGTGGGACGCCTGGGAGCCGCTGGCCGGCACGCGCCACTATCTTGGCCGGCTCGACGACGTGGACTGCTGGGCTGTCAGCCTGGCCAGCGTGCCCAGCGGCCGGCGCAGCGTGCCGCTGCGCGCCGCGATGATGCAGTTTGCCGAGCCGTTGATGTCGCTGGCCGGCCGCGCTGCGCAGGTGCTCGAGTGGGACCGCGCGCACCGCTTTTGCGGCGTGTGCGGCACGCCCACCGAACTGCAGGCCGCCGAGCGGGCGCGCAAGTGCCCGGCCTGCGGGCACGCGGCCTACCCGCGCCTGAGCCCGGCGATGATGGCGCTGGTGTGGCGCAAGAACGGGCCGGAGAGCGAGCTGCTGCTCGCGCGCGCGCCGCACTTTGCGCCCGGCATGTTCAGCGCGCTGGCCGGTTTTGTCGAACCCGGCGAATCGCTCGAAGACTGCGTGCAGCGCGAGGTGGCCGAAGAGGTGGGTGTGCAGGTGGCCAACCTGCACTACTACGGCAGCCAGAGCTGGCCGTTCCCGCACAGCCTGATGGTGGCTTTCAGCGCCGAGTGGGCCGGCGGCGAGATCGTGCGGCAAGAGAGCGAGATCGAGGCCGCGGCCTGGTTCCCGATCGACGCGCTGCCGACCATTCCGCCGCGCTTCAGCATTGCCGGCCACCTGATCCGCGACACGGTTGCCGCCTTGCGCGGTTCCTGAAGGCCCGGCCCGATGCCTCTTCTGCCGCTCCTCCCGCCCGGCTACTTCAGCGCCCCGGTTGCGCAGACCGACCCGCTCATCGCCAACGCCATCGCGCACGAATCGCAGCGCCAGCAAGGCGTGATCGAGCTGATCGCGTCCGAGAACATCGTCAGCCGCGCGGTGCTCGAGGTGCAGGGTTCGATCCTGACCAACAAGACCGTCGAGGGTTACCCGGGCAAGCGTTACCACGCCGGCGCGGTCAATGTCGACGTGATCGAGCGCACGGCGATCGAGCGCGCCTGCCAGCTGTTCGGCTGCCGCTTCGCGAACGTGCAGCCGCATTCGGGCAGCCAGGCCAACCATGCGGTGCTGCATGCGCTGGCAGAACCGGGTGACACGATATTGAGCATGGACCTGAACGCCGGTGGGCACCTGAGCCACGGCGCGGCGGTCAACTTCAGCGGCAAGTGGTTCAAGGTGGTGAGTTACGGCGTCGATCCGGTGACGGGCCTGATCGACTACGACGAGGTGCTGCGGCTGGCGAGCAAACACCAGCCCAAGCTCGTGATCGCCGGCGGCTCGGCCTACCCGCGTGCGCTCGACTTCGCGGCCTTCCGGCGCGCGGCCGACGCGGGCGGCGCGAAGCTGCTGGTGGACATGGCGCACTTCGCCGGGCTGGTGGCCGGCGGCGCGCACGCGCACCCGTTCCCGCATGCCCACGTCGTCACGACCACCACCTACAAGTCACTGCGCGGGCCGCGCGGCGCGATCATCCTGTGGAACGACGAGGCGCTGCGCAAGCCGATCAACACGGCCGTGTTCCCTGGCTTGCAGGGCACGCCCTTCCTGCACATCGTCGCCGGCAAGGCGGTGGCGCTGGGCGAGGCGTTGAAGCCCGAGTTCGCGGCCTACGCGGCGGCGGTGCTGGCCAACGCGCGCTGCCTGGCGCAGCGCCTGCAGCAGCACGGCTTCGAGCTGGTCGGCGGTGGCACCGACACGCCGCTGATGCTGCTGGACCTGCGCTCCAAGGGCCTCACCGGCGCACCCGCGGCGCAGAGCCTGGAGCGCGCCGGCATCATTGCCAACATGAACCCGATTCCGTCCGACGCGGCCGACTTGAAGGTGATGTCGGGCCTGCGTTTCGGCGTGTCGGGCGCCACAACACGCGGCTTCGGCCTTGAAGAATTCAAGGCCGTGGGCGACCTCGTCAACGAGGTGCTGGAAGGTCTGCGCGTTTCTGGCGATGGCACCAGCGGCGGCAACGTTGGCAACGTTGGCAACGGCGACAACACCGCTGCCGAACGCTCGGTGCTCGACAGAGTGCATGGCATCACACGCCGCTTTCCGATCTACGGCTGAGCCTGCCTCGCACATGTTCAAGGGCCTGACCACACAGCGCCTGCTGGCTCTGTTTTTCGCCGGTGGGCTGCTGTTCAACTTCCCGCTGCTGGCGCTGTGGGATCGTGATGTCACGCTGTGGGGCGTGCCGCTGTTCCCGGCCGCGCTGTTCATCGTCTGGGGCGTGCTGATCGGCTTGCTGGCGCTGATCGTCGAGCGCGATGACGAAGCGGGCCCGGGCTCGTCATAGGCGCTGACATGCTCTCCGCCCCGCTCGTCGTCGGCGCGTCGTTCGCCTACCTGCTGCTGCTGTTCGCGGTCGCAAGCTTCGGCGACCGGCGCGCGCGGCAGGGGCGTTCGGTGATCGGCAATGCGTGGGTCTATGCGCTGTCGTTGGCGGTTTACTGCACGGCCTGGACCTACTTCGGCAGCGTCGGCCGTGCGGCGTCGGCCGGCGTGTGGTTCCTGCCGATCTACCTGGGGCCGATGCTGGCGATGGTGCTGGCCTGGGTGGTGGTGCGCAAGATGATCCGCATTGCCAAGGCCTACCGCATCACGTCGATCGCCGACTTCATTGCCAGCCGCTACGGCAAGAGCCCGTTGCTGGCCGGGCTGGTGACCTTGATCACCGTGGTCGGCATCGTGCCCTACATCGCGCTGCAGCTGAAGGCCATCTCGAGCGGCTTCGTCGTGTTGACCACGCAGCTCGGCCAGCCGCATGCGCCGGTGGGCGCCTGGTGGAGCGACAGCACCTTGTACTTCGCGCTCGCGCTGGCCGGCTTCACGATGGTGTTCGGCGCACGCCAGCTCGACAGCACCGAACGCCACGAGGGCATGGTCGCGGCCATCGCGTTCGAGTCGGTGGTCAAGCTGGTGGCGTTCCTGGCCGTCGGGCTGTTCGTCAGCTACGGCATGTTCAACGGTCTTGGCGATCTGTTCGAGCGCGCCAGCGCGGTGCCGGCGCTGCGCAACCTGCTCACGCTGGGGCAGGGCAAGGCGTTCGCGTACGAGCAGTGGTTCTCGCTCACCTTGCTGTCGATGCTGTCGGTCATCTTCCTGCCGCGCCAGTTCCAGGTGATGGTGGTCGAGAACGTCGACGAGCGGCACCTCAGGCGCGCGGTCTGGGCCTTTCCGCTCTACCTGCTGCTGATCAACCTGTTCGTGCTGCCCATTGCGCTGGGCGGGCTGCTGTACTTCGGGCCCGGCACGATGGACGCCGAAGGCTTCGTGTTGTCGCTGCCGCTCGCGCACGGCCAGCAGGCGCTGGCGCTGGTGGCCTTCGTCGGCGGGCTGTCGGCGGCCACCGGGATGGTCATCGTCGAGACCATTGCGGTCTCCACCATGGTCTGCAACGACCTGGTGATGCCGCTGCTGCTGCGCCTGCGCCGCTTTGCCACACGCACCGGCGGCGATCTGGGCGGCGTGCTGCTGGGCATCCGGCGCGCTGCCATCGTCGGCGTGCTGCTGCTCGGCTACGTGTACTTCCACGTCGCCGGCGAGGCGTATGCGCTGGTCAGCATCGGCCTCATCAGCTTTGCCGCAGTGGCGCAGTTCGCACCGGCCGTGCTGGGCGGCATGTACTGGCGCGGCGGCACGCGCAGTGGCGCGCTGGCCGGGTTGCTGGCGGGATTTGTGTTGTGGGCTTATACCTTGATGCTGCCGTCGATTGCCAAGTCGGGCTGGATGCCTGGCGGTTTCCTGCAGCACGGGCTGTTCGGCATCGAGCTGCTCAAGCCCGAGCAATTGCTGGGCCTGCGCGGGCTCGACGGGCTGACGCATTCGCTGTTCTGGAGCCTGCTGGCCAACGTGGGCGCGTACGTGGGTGTGTCCTTGCGGCGCGCGCCGTCGGCGAGTGAAACCAGCCAGGCACTCCTGTTCGTCGACGTGTTCGCACGCACCCGTGCGCAGGCGGCCGACGGCAGCCCCGCCGCGGCCGGCCCGGTGTTCTGGCAAGGCCGCGCGAATGTGGCCGATCTGCTGGCGCTGGTCGCGCGATTCGTCGGCACGGAGCGCGCGACGCAGTTGTTCGAGGACCACGCGCGCCGCGCCGGTGTGGCCGGCATCGCGCAGATACCGCCCGATGCGCAACTGGTGCAGTTCGTCGAGACCCAACTGGCCGGCGCGATCGGCAGCGCGTCGGCGCGCGTGATGGTGGCGTCCGTCGTCGAAGAAGAACCGCTCGCGCTCGACGACGTGATGCGCATCCTCGACGAAGCCTCGCAACTGCGCGCCTACAACGAGCAGCTCAAGAGCCTGGACCGCCTGAAGGACGACTTCATGTCGTCGGTGACGCACGAGCTGCGCACGCCGCTGACCTCGATCCGCGCGCTGTCCGAGCTGATGAGCGACGACGCCGACATGCCGGCCGCGCAGCGCCAGCAGTTTCTGTCCATCATCACCGCCGAGACCGAACGCCTGAGCCGGCTCGTGAACCAGGTGCTCGACATGGCCAAGATCGAGTCCGGCCAGGGCGAGTGGCTGCACACCGAGGTGGACCTGCGCGCGCTGCTGACCCAGGCCGCGCAGACCACCACCGAGCTGTTCAAGGAGCGCGGCGCCTCGCTGGTGCTGGAGCTGCCGGCGCAGGTGCCCACCTTGCAGGCCGACCCCGACCGCCTGATGCAGGTGGTGTTGAACCTGCTGTCCAACGCCGTCAAGTTCGTGCCGCCTGATCATGGTCAAGTGCGCCTGCGGCTGAGCGCCGATGATGCGGGCCTGACGGTGGCGGTGCAGGACAATGGCCCCGGCATCCCGCTCGCCCAGCAGGCGCTGATCTTCGAGAAGTTCCGCCAGGGCGGTGATGCTTCGCACCGGCCGCAGGGCACCGGGCTGGGGTTGCCGATCAGCCGCCGCATCGTCGAACATTTCGGCGGCACGCTGTGGGTCGAATCGGCGCCGGGGCAGGGCGCCACGTTTGGATTCCATCTGCCCTGGCCCGGGCAGGCCGAAGGAGAGAAGCGATGAGCGCCAGGATCCTGATCGCCGACGACGAGCCGAACATCGTGATCTCGCTCGAGTACCTGATGAAGCGCGAAGGTTACGAGGTGCTGATCGCGCGCGACGGGCAGGAGGCGCTCGACACCATCCTGCGCGAACGCCCGCAACTCGTGCTGCTCGACGTGATGATGCCGCACAAGACCGGCTTTGAGGTCTGCCAGCAAGTGCGCGCCACCGAGAGCGTGAAAGACACACCGATCCTGATGCTCACCGCCAAGGGCCGCGAGACTGATGTGGCCAAGGGCCTGGGTGTCGGCGCCACCGCGTACCTGGCCAAGCCGTTCTCGACCAAGGAGATCGCGCAGAAGGTGCGTGAACTTCTGGGGTTGGGCGCTTGAGGGACGGCAGTTGAAGAACGGCGCTTGAAGGAACGCACTTGAAGGAACGGGCTTGAAAGAAGACAAGCGCCTGCTGCTCGCCATCGCCGGCCTCGGGCTGGCGATGCTGGCCTTCATCGGCGGCACCGCGGCGCTGGTCTGGGCCACGCTCGACGGCTCCGAGCGCGAGGCCGTCGGAAGCGTTCTGGGCCCGCGCGCGGCGCTGGTGTTCATGGTCGCGCTCGTGGTCTTCGCTGGGGTGGCCACGTGGCTGCGCAAGCTGTTTCTCGAGTACGTCGCCGCGCCGGCACGCCTGCTGGAGCAGACCCAGGTGTTGCTCGCCACAGAGGTTCAGCGCGAACTGCCGCCGCAAGGCAGCGCCGCGAACCGCGCGCTCACCACGGCCATCAACCAGCTCGCCGCACAACGCGCGCAGTTGCGCACCGAGGTGGCGCAGCAGGTGGCGCAGGCCAGCCGCGGCATCGAGCAGGAGCGCAGCCGCCTCGCGGCGCTGATGTCCGAGCTGACGCAAAGTGTGGTGGTGTGCAACCTGGACGGGCGCATCCTGCTCTACAACCAGCGCGCGAAGTTGCAGTTCCGTGCGCTGGCGGCCGGTCCCATCGGCTCCATCGGCGCCGGTGGGGCCGAGCTGATCGGGCTGGGCCGCTCGATCTACGCGGTGTTCGAACGCAAGCTGGTCGCGCATGCGCTCGAAAGCATCCAGCAGCGCCTGCAGCGCGGCGACGCCAGCCCGTCGGCCCAGTTCGTCACCGCCACGCCCGGCGGGCAATTGTTGCGCGCGCAGATGGCGCCGGTGCGCGAGGTTGCCAGCGGCCCGGGTGACGCCGACTCCCAGCTCAGCGGCTTCGTGCTGCTGCTCGACGACATCACCGCCGAGCTCGAAGCGCAGACCGCGCGCGACCATTTGTTGCACGGCCTGACCGAAGGCAGCCGCGCTTCGCTGGGCAACTTGCAGGCAGCCGTCGAAATGCTCGACTACCCGGACCTGGAGCCGGCCATGCGCGAGCGCTTCCATGCGGTGATCCGCGACGAGGTCGGCGCGATGAGCCGGCGCATCCGTGACTTGGCCGACGACACCGCGCAGGGCATGAAGGCGCGCTGGCCGCTCGAAGACATGCTCGGCGCCGATCTGGTGGCGGCGGCGTTGCAGCGCATCGAGTCCCTCACCGGCGCGCGCGCCGCGGCGCTCGACGTCGATTCATCGCTGTGGCTCGAGGTCGACAGCTTCTCGCTGCTGCAGGCGCTGGCCTACCTGGCCGGTCGGCTGGCCGACGAGTACGGCATCAAGCTCGTGCACCTGCGCCTGCAGCCGGCGGCGGGCAGTGCTCAGGCCCACACACGCGCCCACCTCGACCTGCTCTGGACCGGCCAGGCCATGAGCACCGAGACGGTGGTCGGCTGGGAAACGGAGCCGATGAAGATCGGCGCCGAGACCACCGCGATGACGCTGCGCGACGTGGTGCAGCGCCACGGCGGCGAGTTCTGGTTCGAGCGCGAGCGGGTGCGCCACCAGGCGTTCTTCCGCTTTCTGCTGCCGCTGGCCGGCGCGCAGGCGTCGCTGCCCGCGGCGAACTTTGTGCGCGGCGACAGCCGGCCCGAGTTCTACGACTTCGACCTGTTCCAGACCTCGGCCCAGAACCGCGCGCTCGACGAGCGCAGCTTGAGCGAGCTGAGCTACACCGTGTTCGACACCGAGACCACCGGGCTGGACCCGTCGGCTGGCGACGAGATCATCCAGATCGGCGCCACGCGCATCGTCAACGGCAAGCTGCTGCGCTCTGAAGGTTTCGAGCAACTGATCGATCCGCAGCGGAGCATGGCGGCGGCGTCGATCGCAATCCACGGCATCCAGCCGCAGATGCTGGTGGGCCAGCCGCGCATCGCCGAGGTGCTGCCAGCCTTCCATGCCTTTGCCGCCGACACCGTGCTGGTGGCTCACAACGCCGCGTTCGACATGCGCTTTCTGCAGCTGAAGGAGGCGGCCACCGGCGTGCGTTTCGAGCAACCGGTGCTCGACACCTTGCTGCTGTCGGCCGTGCTGCACCCGAACCAGGAATCACATCGGCTCGAAGCCATTGCCGAACGCCTGGGCGTGCCGGTGCTGGGCCGCCACACGGCGATGGGCGATGCGATCGTGACGGCCGAGGTGTTCCTGCGCCTGGTCCCGCTGCTGCAGGCCAAAGGCGTTCACACGTTGGGCCAGGCGCGCGAGGCCGCGAAAGCGACCTACCTGGCGCGCGTGAGCTACTGAGCCCGGTCCGACGCGCGCCGCTTGTGCCGCCCTACCGCCGGCCAATCGGAGCGCAGCCGCAGCACCAGCAGTGCGCCGGTGGCCAGGGCGAGCGCCAGCAGCCACAGCCAGCCAAGTGCGCCACCGCCACCGCCGCCCGAGTCACCGCTGCTCGCGGCGCCGCCGGGCGGCGCCGTCACGGCCACCGCGCCGTTGAGCAGCACGGTGCGCGAGAACGTGGTGCCAGACGTGCCCTGGCGCAAGGTGAACACCAGCGGCACGATCGTGGAAAGGGTGTCGGGGGCTGAAAAATCAACCGTCACGCGGCACGAGCCGCCGACCGCGACGGTCGCCTGGTCGCAGGTGTCGGTCGTGCGCCGGAATCGCGCCGCGGCGGTGCCGGTGATCTCGACCTTGACGACCCGCAGCGTTTCGGTGGCCGGTGCGGCCTTCGAGTTGCGCAGATCAACGATCTGCGCGGTGGTGAAGGTGTTGATGGCCGGAGCGGTGAAGTCGAGCTGGTCGGTGCTGATCTCGGGCGTGTCGGCAATGTAGGCCGCGAGGTCCTGGATCTGCTCCGGGCTGAGTGCCTGGAACTGCCGCATGGCCGACTGCGACGCGATGGCCGTGCCGAGCCGGTTGGTGGCCAGTGTGAGGCTGATCTCGGCGAACGGGCTGCCACCGATCTGGGTGCGGCGGTTCTGCACCGAGGTGTGACAACTGGTGCAGTTGCCGGTCAGGGTGTTGATGCCGGTCACGTTGATCGTGTCTTCGAACAGCGCCCTGCCCGTCACGGCGTTCTGGGCCCAGGCCGGTGCGGCCGCGGCCAACGCCAGGCACAGCAGCGCGGCGGCGCGGCGGGCGTGTTTCGAATGGGGAATGGGGGCGTGGGAAGTCATGAGGTGCACGGATCGTCTGACTGGAATCTAGGCGATGACGCCCGCGCCCGCGGCCGAATTCGTAAGCCGAAGCAACATGGTGTGCGGCGCTGCGCTTGCGACCTGCCGAGCCGGGCGCCATGAGCCGGCGGCTCGCGGAACTCTCAAAGCCGCGCAGGCGCCGGCAACGAACGGTCACCGCTTCCCCTCGGATGAGGGGGCGAGAAAGTGACAACAAAGCGCGCTACGGCGACAAGAAAACGACAGCGTGACAGGCGGTAACCGCGCCCGGGGCTCAGGCCAGCGTGCGCAAGGCCTGGGCGGTTGCGTCGTCGGCGGGGAAGAACGACTCCACCGCCATTTCCTGCAAGGTCACGTCCACCGGCGAGCCGAACACCGTGGTGGTGCTGATGAAGTTCATCACCCCCAGCGGCGTGACCAGCCGGAACGGCACCACCACGCCGAGCAGTTCACCGTCCAGCGCCACGTCATCGGGCGAGGCTGGCTCCGGGTACTGCAGCAGTTCATCGAGCAGCGCCGCCAGCACCGGGTCGGCCGTGGCATGCACCTGCTGGCGCAGGCGCGCGAACAGGTGAGCGCGCCACTGGCCCAGGTTGGCGATGCGCGGCGCCAGGCCCTGCGGGTGCAGGCTCAGGCGCAGCACGTTGACGGGCGGTACGAGCAGCGCCGCGTCCACACCTGCCAGCAGGTGCTGCACCACCCGGTTGCCGGCGACCATGTTCCAGTGCCGGTCCACCGCCAGCGCGGGGAAGGGCTCGTGCCCCTTGAGCACCCGCTCGACGGCCTGGCGCGCTGCGGCCAGCGCGGGGTGGTCGAGCGCCCGCTCGCGGTACATCGGCGCGTAGCCGGCTGCCATCAGCATGGTGTTGCGCTCGCGCAGGGGCACGTCGAGCCGCTCGAACAGGCGCAGCACCATCTCGCGGCTGGGCAGCGAGCGGCCGGTTTCGACGAAGCTGAGGTGGCGGGTGGAGATATCGGCCTCGGCCGACAGGTCGAGCTGGCTCATGCGGCGGCGCTGGCGCCACTGGCGCAGGTGTTCGCCGAACGGCGCTGCGGCGTTTGCGAGACGGGAGTTGAGGGCGGTGTTCATCCGGTGGTGAAGATACCGCACGCCGCCACTCGGCCTGAACTCACGACAGCACCGCGCCTGCCGTCGCCCCGGCCGGCGTCGACCTATACAGGCCGCGCCATTCGAGCGCAGCGAACACCGCCACGGCTGCGGCCTGCAGCAGCAGGAAGACGATGCCGAGCGCGTTCGGCGCGAGCGTGCCGGTGCCGGACAGTGCCATGCAGGCCAGGCCCCACATCACATTGCCCAGCACGATGAACACCACCAGTGCCGCCCAGAGTCTGGCGCGGGTGGCCATGCCCACCAGCAGCAGCGCGTAGACCACGAGGAATTCGCCGGTGCCAAGCAACAGGGCCTGCGGCAGCTCCAGCAGCGCGGCCAGCGTGGCGGTGGCGCTCAATTGCAGCACGCCCATCGCTCCGCTGACGGCGGCATCGGCGAGCAGGGCGAATTTCAGGAGCGGGGAGGGGTGAACGGTTTTCATCGAGAGCTCCGGTGTTGAGTGCCCTCAGTGTGGGCAACCGGAGAACGCAAGGCGATTACCTGGCGGGTAACTGTGGCGGGCAAGCGCCTGCCAAGGTCAGCGCGCGAACAACGCCTTGTGCTGCTCCCGCAGGAGGTTCTTCTGCACCTTGCCCATCGCGTTGCGCGGCAGCTCGGGAACAACGAACAGGTGCTTGGGCACCTTGAAATTGGCGATGTGCGCTTTCAGCCCGCTCACCAATTCGGCGGCCGATGGCGCGGCGCCAGGTTTGGCCACCACCACCGCGACCACGCCTTCGCCGAAGTCGGGGTGCGGCACGCCGATGACGGCGCTTTCGGCCACACCGGGCATGTCGTTCAGGTAAGCCTCGACCTCGGCCGGGTAGACGTTGTAGCCGCCGGTGATGATCAGGTCCTTGCTGCGGCCGACAATGGTCACCACGCCAGTGGCATCCACCTTGCCGACGTCGCCAGTCTTGAACCAGCCGTCTTGCGTGAACTCCTCAGCCGTCTTCTCCGGCATGCGCCAGTAGCCCTGGAAGATGTTCGGGCCGCGCACTTCGATGCCGCCGATCTCGCCGGTCGGGCACTCCTGGCGCTTCTCGTCCATCACGCGCAACTGCACGCCAGGCAGCGCAAACCCGACCGTGCCGCCGCGCCGTTCGCCCAACGCCGGGTCGCAAGGGTTGGACGTGAGCATCACCGTCTCGCTCATGCCGTAACGCTCCAGGATCGTGTGGCCACTGCGCACGCGGAAATCATTGAAGGTCTCGATCAGCAGCGGCGCCGATCCGCTGACGAACAGGCGCATGTTGCGGCACACCTCGGCCGTGAAGCCGGCTTCGCCGAGCAGCCGCACGTACAAGGTCGGCACGCCCATGAACACGGTGGCCTCGGGCAGCCGCGCGATCACGGCTTTGGGATCGAAGCGCGAGAACCAGATCATCTTGCTGCCATTGAGCAGCGCGCCGTGCGAAGCCACGAACAGGCCGTGCACGTGGAAGATCGGCAGCACGTGGATCAGCACGTCACCTGGCGTCCAGCCCCAGTACGACTTCAGCGTCTGCGCGTTGCTCAGCAGGTTGCCGTGTGACAGCATGGCGCCCTTGCTGCGGCCGGTGGTGCCGCTGGTGTAGAGGATCGCGGCGAGTTCGTCGCGCCCCTTGGCGGCCGGCGTGTGGCGGTCGCTGTGGTGCGCGGCGCGTTCGAGCAGGCTGCCGCTGCGGTCTTCATTGAGCGTGAACACATGTGCGGTGCCGGCGCGAAACGCGATCTTGGACACCCAGCCGAAGTTCTTGCCCGAGCACACCATCACGCTCGGCTCGGCGTTGGCGATGAAGTATTCGATCTCGCTGCTCTGGTAGGCGGTGTTCAGCGGCAGGTACACGTAGCCGGCGCGCAGCACGGCCAGGTACAGCATCAGCGCCTCGACGCTCTTCTCGGTCTGCACCGCCACGCGCGCGCCGGCCGGCAGGTCGAGTGAGGCGAGCAGGTTGGCCATCATCGAGGTGGCGCGGTCCAGGTCGCGCCACGTGTAAAGGAGCGCGGCGCCGTCGGCGGTCTCGATCGCGGTCGTGTCCAGGTCGGTCGGGAAGGCGTTGCGCAGCGCAGTGAACAGGTTGCGGTCGTTGGCCATGGTGTCAGTCTCCGGTCGGTTCTTGTGGGGGCCCGTCTCGGCGCTGATCAATCGCGCCCGAAACGTGGTGGCCGCTTTTCGATGAAGGCGCTCACGCCTTCGATGTGTTCGGCGCTGGCGGCGTAAGCGAAGTGCGCGCGCCGCTCGGCCGGCGTTGGCGCGCCGCTTTCGAGTTGGCGCAAGCTGCGCTTGTTGATGCGCGCGGCTTGCGGCGACAGGCCCGTCAGCGCTGCCGCACGCCGTTCGACCACCGTGCGCACCTGCCCGTCGCCCACCACCTCATGCACCAGGCCGAGCCGAAGCGCCGCGTCGGCGTCGAGCAAGCGCGCTTCAAGCAGCATCTCGCGCAGCACCGGAGCGCTCACCACGCGGCGCAGCACCTGCAGTTCGCGCGGCGCCATCGCGAACCCCAGCTTCGCGATCGGTGCGCCGAAGCGGCTGCCCTGGCCGCAGATTCGGATGTCGCAACACGCCGCGATCTCCAGCCCACCGCCGATGCACGCGCCGTCGATCTGCGCCAGGGTCGGGATGTCGCAGTCAAGCATGGCGTGCAGCGCGGGCGCGACCAACTGCTCATGGAAGTGGTGCAGCTTCGCCTCGTTGAAGCGGAAGCTCGCGAACTCGTGGATGTCGCCGCCCGAGGCGAACTGCCCGTCGTCGCCGCAGACGATCACCCCACTCGGCGCATCGGCCGGCGCGAGCGCCTGCAGCCGCTCGAACACCGCACGCAACTCGCCCCACATCGCCACGTCGATGGCGTTGAGCTTGCCGGGGTTGGCGAGGAGCACCCGGGCCGAGTGCCCGCCCGGGCCACAGCGCTCCAGCGTGACGCTGCCCGACATCAGTCCAGCTTCGCGCCCGAGTTCTTCACGACCTCGGCCCAGCGCTTGATCTCGCTGTTGACGAACTTGCCGTAGGCATCGCCGTACAGGTTCGGCGTCTCGGCGCCGAGGTCGTTCCAGGCCTTGACCAGCTCGGGGCTGGTGAGCGCCTTCTTCAATTCCGCACTCATGTGGTCGACGATGTCCTTCGGCGTTCCCTTCGGCGCCCACAGGCCGTACCAGGTCGCGACCTGGTAGGTGGGCACACCGCCTTCCGCGGCGGTGGGCACGTCGCCGAAGCCCGGGGCGCGCTTGTCGGCGCCGACGGCCAGTGCCTTGATGCGCCCGTTCTTGATGTGCGTGGCCGACGAACCCAGGCCGTCGAACATCATGTCCACCTGCCCGGCGATCAGGTCTTGCAGCGCCGGGCCGGCGCCGCGGTACGGAATGTGGGTGATGAATGTCTTGGTCTGCAGCTTGAACAATTCGCCCGCCAGGTGGTGCGAGGTGCCGTTGCCGGCCGAGCCGTAGTTGAGCTTGCCGGGGTTCTTGCGCGCGTAGTCGAGCAGGCCCTTCAGGTCGGTCACCGGCACGTTCTTCGGGTTCACCACGATCACCTGCGGCACGCTGGAGATCAGCCCGACCGGCACAAAATCGGTCTCGATGTTGTAGTCGAGCTTGGGGTACATGGCCGGCGCAATGGCGTGGTGCACTGCGCCCATGAAGAAGGTGTAGCCGTCCGGTGCGGCCTTGGCCGCCATGCCGGCGCCCACGGTGCCGCCGGCGCCGCCCTTGTTGTCGATGATGATCTGCTTGCCGAGGTTCTTGGTCAGCACCGCAGTGAGCGGGCGGGCAAACGCGTCGGTGCCGCCACCGGCAGGGAAGGGCACGACGATCGTGACCGGCTTGGTGGGCCAGCCCGATTGGGCGCGCAGCGCGGGGCTGAACAACGCGCTGCCGAGCGCGGTGGCCAAGGCGATGGCGAGGGTGTGAGATTTCATCTTTTGTCTCCGGGTCGGACGTGGTGGGGTGGTACTTCAACTAGAGCAAGGCAGCCAAAGCGCGCGAGTGTGCCACTTCGCCCTGCACGAACATTTCGTGGTGCGATTCGACCTTGTTCAGGTCGTACAGGTAATTGACCATGAGCCCGAGCGACTGGCGCACGCCCTTGGCCGACAGGTCGCCCAAGGGGTTGAGCCGCTCCAGCCGCGCGCCGTTGTCGAGGTGGAAACGTGCCACCGGGTCGCCGCCGTCTGCCGGCGTGCGAAACGCCAGGTAGAACGCGCCCAGGCGCAGCAGCGCCTGGGCGCCGGCCGCGTCGAGGTCGCGCAGCGCGTGGGCGGTGGCGAGCCTGTCGAGGTTGCCCTCGCAGGCGTCGAGAAGCGTCTGGTGTGCCTCGCGCAAGCGCTCGTTGCGAACCTTGGGGAGCCCGTCGCACGGCGCGCCGGCACGCACCCAGCGCGCAAAGCCGGGGATCGGCGACAGGGTGCAGAAAGTCTTGAGCTGCGGCAGCTCGCGCTTGAGTTCGTCGGCCACCCGCTTGATCAGGAAGTTGCCGAGCGACACACCCTTGAGGCCCGGCTGGCAGTTGCTGATCGAATAGAACGCGGCGACCTTGAACTGGCTCAGCGGCGTCGGGTTCGAGGCCTTGTCGATCAATGGCTTGATGGCACCGGGCATGTCGGGCAACAGCGCCACCTCGACGAAGATCAACGGCTCGCTCGGCAACTGCGGGTGGAAGAAGGCGAAGCAACGTCGGTCGGGTTGCAGGCGCCGGCGCAGGTCGTCCCAACCGTCGATCTCGTGCACCGCCTCGTGGCGGATGATCTGCTCCAGCAACTGCGCCGGTGAGTTCCAGTCGACCCGCTGCAATTGCAGAAAGCCGGGGCTGAACCAGCTCGACAGCAGGTGCAGGAAGTCGGCCTCGACCGCCTGAAGTTCGGGTTGTTTGTCCACGCGGGCCAGCAGCGCGCGCCGCATCGCGACGATGTTCGAGGTGCCGCCCGGCAGCCGGTTGATGCGCCGCAGGAGCTCTTGCCGCGGCGGCTCGGTGAGCTGCGTCAGGCGCTGCAGGTTCGGGGCGCTCGGGTCGCTGGCGTAGGCCTGCGCACTGCTCAGCACCGCGGCTGGATCGGGGCCGAAGTCGGCCGACAGGCGCTCGAAGAAGCGGCCCTGCTGCTCGTCGGGCAGGGCCTGGAAGCGGCTCACCAAGGTGCGCGCGATGGCCACGCTGTTGGCCGCACCGCGTTCGGACAGCAGGCGTTTGCAGTCGACGATCAGGCCGCGCAGGCTGCGCTCGTTGCCAAGCTTGCGGGCTGCGCTGCCAAGGGATTCAAGCATTCGAGACTCCGTGAACGGGTACGGGCGATGCCGCCGGGGGCGATGGCACGGGTCGCCCCAGCGATTGTTCATGCGCCCGCAGTGCTTTCAACGCGGCGAGCTGGGCCATCAAGTGGTCGTGCATCACTCTCTCGGCGCGCGCCGGGTCGCGCTGTTCCACCGCGTCCATCAGCACGCGGTGTTCGTTGATCGAGGCGTCGATGCGCCCCGGCCAGTTGAGCTGGCGCCCGCGCAGCAGGCGCAGAAAGCGGCGCAGGTCGTTGGTGGCGCGGTCGAGCCAGCGGTTGTCGGCCAGCGCCTGCACTTTGCTGTGGAAGTCGTGGTTGGCGCGGTAGTAACCGTCGATGTTCTTCGCCGCGGCGTACTTCTCGAGGTTGGCGTGCAACTGGCGCAGCGCTTTCACGTCGGCCGGGCCGGCCTTGCGCACCGCCTCGAATGCGCAGCGGCCTTCGAGCAGCGCCATCACCGGGAACAGTTCATCGGCATCGTCTTCCGACAGTTCGGTGACCTTGCAGCCTTGGCGCGGCACCGCAGTGACCAATCCTTCAGCGGCCAGCACCTTCAACGCCTCGCGCAGCGGCGTGCGGCTGATCTGCCATTCGCGCGCCAGCGCCATCTCGTCGACCCACTGGCCGGGGGCGAGCTGGCGCTCGAACACCATGCTGCGAATGCGAGCAGCCACTTCTTCATGAAGTGAGGCGGGGCGTATCGGAGTGGGTTCGACCATGGCGAGGTTGAAAGGAGCAGCGCGCGTTCGAGTGGCATCGTAATTCATAATTACAGAGCCGGCAAGTCGATGAAAACCCGGCAAAGTCGCGCGCGTTACCCGGCGCCGCCAGCCCTGCACGACGCCTCTACAGCGCCTCAGCAGCGCCTCAGCAGCGCTCTACGGCGCGCAATGCGTCTGGACGCCGGCCCGGTCGATCACCATGCTGCAGTTGCGCCCCGCCGCCTTGGCGCTGTAGAGCGCGCGGTCGGCTCGGTGGTAGATCTGGTCGGCGCTGTCGGCTGCGTCGGCCGTGGTCAGCCCGGCCGAAAACGCCAGGCGCAGCTGCGGCAATGCCGACACCGACGGCGTGGCGAGCAAGAGCTTGCGCAGCCGCGCCAGGGCTTGCGCGGCACCGGCGGCCTCGGCATTCGGCAGCAGCACCAGGAACTCCTCGCCCCCAATGCGGCCCACCAGGTCGATCGGGCGCAGGTGCTTGCGGGTCATCTGCGCAAAGTGCTTCAGCACCTGGTCGCCCACGCTGTGGCCGTGGGTGTCGTTGATGAGCTTGAAGTGGTCCAGGTCGATCGCCGCCACCGTCAGCGGAACCCGCATGCCGCGTGAACTGGCCAGCAGGTCGCGCAGGCGGTTGAAGATGAAGCGGCGGTTGTAGAGGTTGGTCAGCGGGTCGGTGAGCGACGCCACCACGGCCTTGTCGCGCGCCTGGCGCAGCGTGGCTTCGTTGGCCTTCAGCGGCGTGACATCGGCGGCCACCACGAGCACCCAACCATCGGGGCGCAGGGTTTCACTGACGCTGATCCAGCGCCCGTCGGTCAGGTCGGACTCGAAGTTGCGCACCGGCAGCTTGCGGTGGGTCTGGCGCACCTGGGCGATCCAGGCGTCGATATCGTCGGTCTCGATCAGCAGGCCTTTGCGCTCGCTGTGGCAGTGGCGCAGCATTTCTTCCCAGGTGGGGGCTGGGTCCAGGGTCGTCGCAAAGGCCTCTAGGAAGCTGCGATTGGCCAAGCGCAGGCGCTCTTGCGGGTCGAAGAGGCCAATGCCGGCCGGGCTGCCTTCGAGACTGGCCCACAGGGCTTGTTGTGCTTCAAGGTCCAAGGGCAAATCCCCGGCCAGGGTTTCGAAGACGAGACGAACTTCGGGTATCGGCCGTTAGTGAAGGCACTGAAGGCGATGCGGCGCTGCCGCGCGAATGTGTCATCTTCCCGGACATTACTGTGAGTTGGGCCTGCCCGGATGGAAGTCCCTGCCGCTCGCAGGTAAAGTGTCTGCTTTTCCGACACGTCCGTTGCCGTGAATTCTTCATCCTCAATCCCTCTGAGCCTTCCCGCCCTGCCCGCCCTGCCCGCCGACGCCGACGGCGTGCTCAAGCTCGCCGCGCAGAGCCTGTTCGACACCTTTGCGCAGACGGCCATGGGCATGATGGTGGTGGACCGCGGCCACCGCATCGTGTGGATCAGCGAGGGCTACAAGCGCTTCCTGCCCGCGCTCGGCCATGCCGAGGCCGACTTCGTGGGCCGGCGCGTCGAAGAGGTGGTGCCCAACACGATGATGGCGCAGGTGATCGAGACCGGCCAGGCGATCGTGGTGGACCTGCTGACGAACCAGGCCGGCACCTTCCTCGTCAGCCGTCTGCCGCTGCGCGACGCGCAAGGCGAGGTGATCGGCGCGCTCGGCATGGTGCTGCTCGACCACCCCGAGACCACGATGCAGCCGCTGATGGTCAAGTTCAGCCGCCTGGAGCGTGAGCTGACCGAAGCGCGCCAGCAACTCGCCGCGCAGCGCCGGCCCAAGCACACGATCGCCAGCTTCAGCGGCGCCAGCCCGGCGGCGCTGGAGGTCAAGCGCCAGGCACGCCGGGTGGCGCAGGCTGACAGCACGGTGCTGCTGCTGGGCGAAACCGGCACCGGCAAGGAACTGCTCGCGCACGGCATCCATGCCGCCAGCCCGCGGGCGGCGCGGCCGTTCGTCGGCGTCAACATCGCAGCGGTGCCCGAGACTCTGCTCGAAGCCGAATTCTTCGGCGTCGCCCCCGGTGCCTACACCGGCGCCGAGCGCAAGGGCCGCGACGGCAAGTTCAAGGCGGCCGACGGCGGAACCTTGTTGCTCGACGAGATCGGCGACATGCCGCTGGCGCTGCAGAGCAAGCTGTTGCGCGTGCTGCAGGAGCAGGAGGTCGAGCCGCTCGGCAGCAACCGCGTGCAGCGGATCGACGTGCGTGTGATCGCCGCCACCAGCCGCGACCTGCAGGCCATGGTGGCGGCCGGCACCTTTCGCGCCGACCTGTATTACCGCATCAACGTGCTGCCGATTCACCTGCCGCCGCTGCGCGAACGGCTGACCGACCTGGAAGCGCTGGTCGACGCGCTCGCCGAAGACATTGCCCGCCGCAGCGGCCTGCCGCACAAGGGCCTGAACGCCGACGCGCTGGCGCTGCTGGAGCGGCACGACTGGCCGGGCAACATCCGCGAGCTGCGCAACGTGCTGGAGCAGGCCACCTTGATGACCGACGACCTGCTGCTGCGCCCCGCGCACTTCAAGGGCACGGCGCTGGGTGGCAGGGTAGAGGCGGCGGAGCGGCACGCCCAGGCGGTTGCGCTGGCAGCGACGAACGCGGTGGCCGGGCTGGCCGCACACATCGACGGTTCGCACGTCGCCGATCCGCATAGCGCCGAGCCGCAGGCGGCCGAGCTGCACACCGCCGAGCTGCACGCCGCTGTGCCCGCCGCGCTGGCGGATGCACCCCGCGCTGCTCCCCCCGCTGCATCCCCCACGGCACTGAAGCGGCTGCCGCAAGCGGTGGCCGAACTCGAAGCTCGCTCGATTCACGATGCACTCGCCGCCACTGCCGGCAACAAACTGGCCGCGTCACGCCTGCTCGGCATTTCGCGCGCGACGCTGTACGAAAAGCTCGCGCTGTACGCGCAAAGTTCCCCCAAACCCGCGCCGCAAGCGGCGACCTGATGCACCCCATGCCGACCCTCCGCATGAAGACCCGCGTGCTCTTGTCCGTTTGCCTGGCCGTCTGGGCCGGCCTGGCCGCCGCCCAGGCGCTGCCCGCACCAGCGTCTGCGCCTCCGGTCACGCCAGACCAGACCGTGCTGATCAAGATCCTGCGCGACGAAGCCTCGGCCCACGAACACGGCGACGGCGTCGAGCGCGACGGCGTGCGCGCTGCGGCGCTGTACTGCCAGGCCGCCAAGCTGGGCGACGCCGAGTCGCAGTTCAACCTGGGCTGGCTGTACACCAACGGCCGCGGTGTCGAGCGCAGTGAAGCCACCGCCGCGTTCTTCTTTCATGCCGCCGCTGAGCAGGGTTTCGAGCAGGCCAAACGCATGCTGGGCACGGTGGGTGGCCCCACGGCAGACGTGCCCGAATGCATGCGCCCGCCACCGCGGCCGGCAGCGCCGCCGGTGCGCGTGGCGGGGGCGCCGCCGGGCCGCACCGCGCTGGACCGGCCGCGGCCGTTCTTGCAGCAGGTCGAAGTCACCTCGCGCGGGCCCAAGTACATCGTCGACCTGGTCAAGCAGATCGCGCCCGAGTACAAGCTCGAGCCGCAACTGGTGCTGTCCATCATCGAGACCGAATCGAACTTCGACACGGTCGCGCTGTCGCCCAAAAACGCGCGCGGGCTGATGCAGCTGATCCCCGAAACCGCGGCGCGTTTCGGTGTGCGCAACTCGTTCGACCCGGCGCAGAACATCCGCGGCGGCATGGCCTACCTGCGCTGGCTGCTGGCTTACTTCGAGGGTGACGTGTCGCTCGTGGCCGCCGCCTACAACGCCGGCGAGGGCGCCGTAGAACGCTACCGCGGCGTGCCGCCGTACCTGGAAACGCTGACCTACGTGCGCAAGGTGCTCACCGCCGCGCGCATGGTGGACCATGCCTTCGATCCCACCGTCACCGAGCCGTCACCCCGGTTGCGCACCATCCGGGCCCGTTGAGCACGGCTCACTCCACCACCTTCACCAACTGCCCCACCTGCGGCTCGCCGCCGCCGTACACGCCGTTGATCAGTTTCAACTGCTGCTCCGGCAAGGTGGCGAGCGGCGACTGGCGCGCATGCTGCGCAAACCCGCCGCGCTGGTACGGAACGGCCTTGATGACCCAGGGCCTGGCGGCCGCCCGGTCCGCCGCCGTCAGGGCGCGAAACGAGCCTTCGGCCTCTTGCAACTGGCGCCGCGCGCGCTGCAGCGAATCGGCGTCTTTCGAGACATAAGCCATCAGGTAGTTCTGCCCCGCCGGGCCGGTGACGATCGTCACCTCGAGCGGCTGCACCTGGCCTTGCTCGTTGCTGCGGCTGCCCACGAAACGCGTTGCCGCAAAGCCGTTCAAGGTGGTGCGCAAGAGGCTGCCCTTGTCGGGTTTGAGCGCGTTGCGAATGATCTCGTCGTGCGTCTTGCCGGCCTTTTCGGGCACCTGCTTCACCACCAGCCCGGCATTGGCTTCGGCGTTGACCATGGTGATCGCATCGGCTTCGTTCTGCAGCTTCCAGCCGGCCGGCGCGGTCAGCGCAAAGCCCATCGGCTCATGATAGAAATTGCGCCCGCGCGTCAGACCCTGCGCACTGCTCTCGCCGAAGGTCATGCCGCTGATGGCCTGCAGGTAACGCGCCCGGCCGTCGTCGGCGTACTGGCCCTTGTACTGCTGGGCGATCTGGGTGATGTCTTGCAGGCGCTTGTCGTTGCTGGGGTGCGAGGCCAGCCAGCTCGTGTTTGCGCCCGGCGTGCGGCCTTCGGCGCGCGCCGCATCTTCGGCAAAACGTTCCTGGTTCTTCAGCACCTGAATCACGTCGACCATGTTGCGCGGGTCGTATTTGGTACGGGCCAGGTATTCGGCGCCGAGCCGGTCGGCCTGCAGTTCCTGCTCGCGGCCGTAACTGGCGATGTAGCCGGCCGCCACGCTCTGCGACACCTGGTTGGCGAGTTGCCCCGCGCCGCCCACGCCCACCCCTTCGAGCACCGCGCCGAGGATGGTGGCGGCGACGACGCCGACGCCGGCCGTGCGCTGCCGGGTCGCGCGCTGCGCTCCGTGGCGTGCGGTCACGTGGCCGATCTCGTGGCCGATCACGCCGGCCAGGTCGGCCTCGCTCTCCAGGTAGGCCATGATGCCGCGCGTGATGTACACGTAGCCGCCAGGCAGCGCGAAGGCGTTGATCTCCGGGCTGTCGAGCACCGTGAAGTGCCATTCGAGCTGGCTGCGCTCGGACTGTTTGGCCAGCCGCTGGCCGATGTCGTTCACGTAGGCCTGCAGGCGCGGGTTGGCGTAGACGCCGTACTCCTGCAGCACCGTCTGGTGCGCCTTCTTGCCTTCGGCGATTTCGCGCGGTTCGTCCATCACCGTGCGTTCGTTCTCGCCGGTCACCGGGTTGCGCACGGTGGACGTGGCGCAACCCGCCAGCAGCGCGGCCGCCAGAAGCAGGGGAAGGCAGGGGTGACGCATGGCTCGGCTCCATCGGCGAACTTCGGGGCGCGATTCTAGGTTCTCGGCAAGCCGTGCGTCCCAGGGTTCACCCCGTGCGGGCACCGGTGCGGAGGGCCCGAACGCACCTTTAGACTGGCCGCATGTCCACCGCAACCGCACCAGAACCGGGCCCCGAATCACGCTACGCCTGGATGCGCCTGATCGTGTCGCTGCTGCTGATGACGATCGGCGGCTCGGGCATGTATGCGGTGACCGTGGTGCTGCCGCAGGTGCAGCTCGCTTTCGGCGTGTCGCGCTCCGACGCGTCGCTGCCCTACACGCTGACGATGATCGGCTTCGGGTTGGGCGGCATCCTGATGGGCAAGGTGTCGGACCGTTTCGGCGTGATGGTGCCGGTGCTGATCGGCACCCTGGGGCTGGCGGCGGGTTTCGTGATCGCCGGTTCGGCCACCCAGTTGTGGCAGTTCAATCTGGCCCAGGGCCTGCTGCTCGGGCTGCTGGGCACCTCGGCCACGTTCGCGCCGTTGGTGGCCGACACGTCGTTGTGGTTCACGCGCCGGCGCGGCATCGCGCTGGCCATCTGCATGAGCGGCAACTACGCGGCCGGCGCGTTCTGGCCGCCGGTGATGCAGTTGTTCATTGACAGCGCCGGCTGGCGCGCCACCTACATCGGCATCGGCGCCTTCTGCCTGGTGACGATGTTGCCGCTCGCGCTGGTGTTGCGGCGCCGGCCGCCGGTGGCGCTGCCAGTGGTGGCAGCGTCGGCGGCAGCAGCGGCGCCTGCCGCGTTGCCCGTGGCGTCACCACACGCGGGCTCGGAACGCCCGCTCGGCTTCTCGCCCGGCGTGCTGCAGTTCCTGCTCTGCGTGGCCGGCGTGGCCTGCTGCGTGGCCATGTCGATGCCGCAGGTGCACATCGTGGCCTACTGCAGCGACCTCGGCTTCGGCGCCGCGCGCGGTGCGCAGATGCTGTCGCTGATGCTCGGCTTCGGCATCGTCAGCCGGCTCGTGTCGGGCTGGATCAGCGACCACATCGGCGGCCTGCGCACCTTGCTGCTCGGCTCGGTGCTGCAGGGCGTGGCGCTGCTGATGTTCCTCATCAGCGACGGCGTGAGCTCGCTGTACGTCGTGTCGATTCTGTTCGGGCTGTTCCAGGGCGGCATCGTGCCGAGCTACGCGCTGATCGTGCGCGAGCACTTCACGCCGAAGGACGCTGGCGCGCGCGTCGGCACCGTGCTGATGGCCACCCTGTTCGGCATGGCGCTGGGCGGCTGGATGTCCGGCGCGATCTTCGACTGGACCGGCTCGTACCGCGCCGCCTTCGTCAACGGCATCGCGTGGAACCTGCTCAACGTGAGCATCGTGGTGTGGCTGCTGGTGCGGGCGCGGCGGTTGGCCGGTGTTCACCTGTCGCACGCCTGAACCGACGCGGCTCTGCAAAGCAAGCCGAAGTGAGCCCGCCGACTCCGTCTCCGAATCGCCTGAGCACGATGCTGACCGCCCCGTTCCCGGCCAGGCTGAACGCTGGCGAAAGCTCAGACTCGACTGAGGTTGTCTCGCGTGTACAGCGTGGGCGACTGGCAGGGCGGCGAGGCCTTCGAAGGTTTCTCCCCGGCGCCGAAACTGGTTGACGCCAAGACCGAAATTCTGGGCCGCTCGCCGCAGCTCGGCCGGCGCCAGGCCGGTCGATATCTGGAGTACAACCAACCATGAACGCCCCGCCCACTCTGCGCCGCCACGCCGACCTGCCCGGCCCGCGCGGCTGGCCGATCGTCGGCAACCTGCTCCAGATCAGCCGCGCGCAGTTGCACCGCGACGTTGAGCGCTGGGCGCGCCGCTACGGCCCGCTGTTCCGCATCACGCTCGGCCCGCAGCCGATCGTCGTGATGACGGACCACGAGCAGATCGCCGCCGTACTGCGCGACCGGCCCGACGGCTTCCGCCGCGGCGCGCACCTGCAGAAGGTGTCGCGCGAGATGGGGCTCACGCCGGGGCTGTTCGGCTCCGAGGGCGAGGCCTGGCGGCGCCAGCGCCGCATGGTGATGAGCGGCCTGGACCCGACGCGCGTGCGCGCCTACTTCCCCCAATTGCTGCGCGTCACCTTGCGCCTGCGCGCGCGCTGGCAAGCAGCCGCGCGAGAGGGCCGTGCGCTCGACCTGCAGCCCGAGCTGATGCGCTACACCGTGGACACCGTGGCCGGGCTGACCTTCGGCGCCGACATCAACACGCTCGAGTCCGACGGCGACATCATCCAGCAGCACCTCGACAAGATCTTCCCCGCGCTGTACCGGCGCGTCATGTCGCCGCTGCCGTACTGGCGCTGGTTCCGGCTCAGCGCCGATCGCCAGCTCGACCGCGGCGTGGCCGAGGTCAACGCCGCGATCGCCGCCTTCATTGCACAGGCGCGCGAACGCCTGCGCACCGAGCCCGCACGGCGCGCGCAACCGCCCAACCTGCTCGAAGCCATGATCGTGGCCGCCGACGACGGTGCGACCGGCATCGACGACCAGCAGGTGGCCGGCAACGTGCTCACCATGCTGCTGGCCGGCGAAGACACCACCGCCAACACGCTGGCCTGGATGCTGCATTTGCTGCACCGCCACCCGGCCGCGCTGGCCCGGGCGCGCGATGAAGTGCGGCGCGTGGCCGGCAGGCCTGAAGACTTCACGCCCGAGCGCCTGGCCGACCTGGACTACCTCGAAGCCTGCATCCACGAGACCATGCGCCTCAAGCCCGTTGCGCCGTTCGTGGTGGTGGAGGCGCTGCGCGAAACGACCATTGGCGACCTGCGCATCGAACCCGGCACCCTGGTGTGGTGCGTGATGCGGCACGACAGCGTGTCGGCCGCGCACTTCGACCGCCCCGAACAATTCGACCCACAACGATGGCTGGCTGAGAGGAGCCACACCAGCAGCGACACTCACGACACCCCAGCCAGTGCCGATGCCAGCCGTGCCAAACGCATCTCCATGCCCTTCGGCGCCGGCCCGCGCTCGTGCCCCGGCCGCTACCTGGCGCTTCTGGAAATGAAGATGGCGCTGGCGATGCTGCTGGGCAGCTTCGAGATCGAAAGCGTCGAGGCTCCGGGTGGCCGTGACGGCGAGGTCGAAGAGCGCATGTCGTTCACGATGGTGCCGGTGGGGTTGAGGATGTGGGTGGTGGAGCGGGGCGCCACGCGATCACCAGCCGATGTCTGAGCCAAGCCCAACCCACGCTCAAGCTCGCTCACGCCACGCTCAGGGCACATCCACCACCAGCCGGTGCACACCCACCCGGCAGCTACCGACCTCGACATGCACCGTGCCCGAGCCGGTCGCCACCAGGGTCACGAATCGTTCATGGCCGTTGCCGCGGGTCCAGGGTGAGAACACGCTCGGGCCGCCGTACAGGGCGCCGCCCCAGCCGTCCAGGTGGCCGCTCTCGACCACCGCTTCAGCGGGCGCCAGCAGGGTCACGCCTGCGCCGCGCGCCGTCCGGCGCCGCGGCTCCGAGTGCGGCAACTCCTTCGCCGATGCCAGGCCGAAGCTGCTCAGGTAGCCGTGGTTCGCAATGCGGACATCGATGCGCGTGTGGCTGTCGATGCGCTCCTGCTTGACGACCGTGACGCTGATCCCCGGCGCGAGCGCCGCCACGCGCAGGAACGCCGCGCTCTGCGTGCGGCAGGTTTCGTCCAGCCGTTCGTACGGCTGGTTCCAGATGCCCACCCGCGGGTCGAAGCCGTTCACTTCCACCTCACCGAGCTGCGGGTGGTTCACCTTCTTCCAGCTGCCGAACATGCGGCCGGCGTTGTGCTGGCGGTCGAACTCGGCCAGCGCGCGCATGTCCTTGCGCGTGAGCTTGGAATAGTGGTCGACGAAGGGCTTCTTGCGCTCGATGCCGAGCTGCTTGAACAGGTCCCACAGCTCCACCACGTAGGCCAGCGCGCCGCGCTGGTGGTAGGCAAAGTCGCTCAGGTCACCATGCAGCGGCTTCTCGGGTTCGTACAGAAATTCGTGGAAGCCGCTCACCGTGGCGTAGCCGGTGTGTTCGGTCATCCAGGCTTCGACCTGCTCGAACACGCCCAGATCGCCCGGGTTCAGCTTGCTGTCGGGCTTGTCGCCGAGCGGGCGGATCAGCACGCCGCCGAAGGTGTGCAGGTTCAGCCACACCATGATGTTCGGGTGGCGCGTGGCGAATTCGATCACCGCACGCGTTTCGGGCGCGCTGCCGGGGTAGTGGCCGGCGCCGGCCTGTTGCGGCTCGGGCGCCCACGAGTAGGGAAAGTTGCGGTTGAAGTCGTTGGGGTTGTCGCTCAGGTAGTGCGGCTCGGGGATCGTGCGGCCGTCGAAGTTGACGATCTGCCCCTCGGGGTAGAGCTTGTAATACGGCCCCTCGTCTTCCGGCTGGCGCGCCACCATCACCGGCGGCACCAGCGGCTGGCCATCGTCACCGCGCAATTCCACCAGTTCGCCATCGGCGTCGGCCTGGCGCATGTAGCCGGCGTGGCCGTCGCCGTCGATGTCGCCGGCCTCCCAGCGCGCATGGCCCTGGGCCACGCGGTCGTCCACCGGGCTGGAGCGCACGTAGCGGCCGCGCTTGAGCACCTCTTCGGCGCCATCGGGCGAGATGCGCGGCACCACGTAGAACAGCGTCTCGCGGATGGCCTGCGCCATGTGGGCCGGCAAGGGCTTGCCGCCGGCCTCGTTGGCGCCGGCGTGGATCGCCAGAATGTCTTCGGCCATCGCCAGCGCCACGCTCGAGCCGCACACTTCGCTGGCGTGCATGTTGCCGTCAATCCACACGGCCGGGCGCGCCTGCTCGGGGTGGCGGCCGATCGTCAGCAGCGGGATGTCGCGGCCGGCCGCGCTCTTGCCCAGGCTGCCCAGGTGCGCAATCTCAGGGTGCTGCTTCGACCACGCACTGAGCTGGTCGACGATCTGTGCGTGGTCGAGGTACGTCTCGCGGAACATGCCGTGGATCCCTGGTCAGTTGGCCGAACGCGGCGTGGCCTGCAGCAGCGCTTCCAGGTCCTTCTTCCAGAACCTGGCGTTGCCGGTGGTGCCGTGGCCGAAGGTGTCGGCGCTGCCGTGAATGATCAGCACCTTGCCGTTCTTGACGCGCTGGATCTCCTTGTCGAGCACGCCCAGCTCGGGCGGGTTGCGCTCGTCGTCGGAGGCGTTGATGGCCAGCAAGGTCGCCTTGATGCGGTCCAGCCCCGGCGAGGGGTTGTAGTCGCGCGACGACTCCCATTGGTACAGGTGGTCGTTGGCGTCGCCAGCGAACGGGCCGGTCAGGCGCTGGGTGATCACCGCGTCGGCCTTCTCGCGCGTGGGCGCCAGCTTGAACAGGCCCTGGTTGCCACCGAGCGTGGCGGTGCCGAAGAAGACCGACGCGAACTGCAGGCTCCGGGGTTGCTTCGTGTAGTTGCCGCCCATCCATTCCGGGTCGGTGCGGATCGACTCGGTCAGCAGCCGGCGCAGCATCCAGTTGCGGCCCGACATCTCGGTGGGCAGTGAGGCCATCGGCACCGCAATGTCCATCGCGTCGGGGTACTTCTGCGCCCACATCCACGTCTGCATGCCGCCCATCGAGTTGCCCAGCACCAGGCGCAGGCGCTTCACGCCCAGATGCTCAGTGACGAGGCGGTACTGCGCGTCGACCATGTCGTCGTAGTTGTACGCCGGGAACTTCGCGCGCAGCCCGTCTGACGGCTTGCTCGACTTTCCGGTCCCGATCGCGTCGGGCAGGATGATGTAGTAACGGCTCGCATCCAGCGGCTGGCCGGGCCCGAACAGTTCACCACCGAACGTGGGGCTCAGCATGCCGGTGCCCGAGCCGGTGGTGCCGTGCAGGATCAGCACCGGCTCGCCTTTCGGGTCGCCCAGGGTGGTGTAGTGCAGGCGCAGCTCGGGCAGTGTTTCGCCGTTGCGGAACTTGAAGTCC
>JANMYQ010000243.1:0-13398 GCA_031382215.1 Methylibium sp. | reverse complement strand
TCCGCCTGGTCACGCATGCGGCCGGCCGACCGCGAGCGCATCCTCATCCGTCTGTCGCAACTGATCGAGGAACACGGCGACGAACTCAGCGCGATGGAAACGCTGCAGGGCGGCAAACTGCAGGGCGTGGCGCGCATGATCGATGTCGGCTTCTCCGCCGAGTTCGTGCGCTACATGGCGGGCTGGGCCACCAAGCTCGAGGGCAGCACGCTGCAGAACTCGATCCCGTTTCCGCCCGGAGCCAGGTACCACACCTACACGCAGCGCGAGCCCGTCGGCGTCGTGGCGGCGGTCGTGCCGTGGAACTTCCCGCTCGCCATCGCGCTGTGGAAAATCGCGCCGGCATTGGCCGCGGGCTGCACGGTCGTCGTCAAGCCATCGCCCGAGACGCCGCTGACCGCGCTTCGCCTTGCCGCGCTGGCGATCGAAGCCGGCCTGCCGGCCGGTGTGCTGAACGTCGTTTGCGGCGGCGGCGGCACGGGTGCCGCGCTGTGTTCGCACCCGGGCATCGACAAGATCAGCTTCACCGGCTCCACACCCACCGGCCGCGCCATCGGCCATGCCGCGGTGGACCACCTGACCCGGTTCACGCTGGAACTCGGCGGCAAGTCGCCCATGATCGTGCTGCCCGACTGCGACCCTGCGGCGGCGGCGGCGGGCGCTGCCATGGGCATCTTCTTCAACCAGGGCCAGGTGTGCGCCGCCAGCTCGCTGCTGTATGTCCACCGCAGCTTGTTCGACAAGGTCGTGCATGAAGTGGCGCGCCTGGCCGAAGGCATGCGCATCGGCTCGGGCTTCGACCCCGCCTCGGAACTCGGACCGTTGGTCTCGCGCCGTCACTTCGACCGCGTGATGGGTTTCCTCGACGGTGCACGCATCGCGGGCGCCACCGCGCTGACCGGCGGGAAACGCGCCCGCGACGCCGGCTGCTTCGTCCAGCCCACCGTGCTGGTCGATGTGAACCCCACGATGCAGGTCGTGCGCGAGGAAGTTTTCGGCCCGGTGCTCGCGGCGATGCCCTTCGACGACGTCGAGGACGTGATCCGGCAAACGAACGCCTCGCCGTTCGGGCTCACCGCGAGCGTCTGGTCGAACAACCTGTCGGCGGTGCACCGCATCGTGCCGCGGCTGAAGGCCGGCACCGTGTGGGTCAACACCCACAACATGCTCGACGCCAACCTGCCGTTCGGTGGCTACAAGCAGAGCGGCATGGGCCGCGATCTGGGCCGTGCAGCCGTCGAGTCCTATACCGAAGTGAAGAGCGTCTGCATGTCGGTTTGACGCACCGGCGATTTCAGAGTCCAGAACCGCAAGGAGACATCTCATGAAGACCACGTTGAAGCACATCGTTGCCGCCGCCGCCCTGCTCAGCACGGGTGCCGCGATGGCGCAAGCCAAGCCCGCCTGCGGGCTCAACAACGGCAAGGCCGCCAGCGGTGAACCGATCGCCCTCGGCGCCGTCGTCGGCAAGACCGGGCCCGACGATTTCAGCGCCTCGGCGCTGGCTTCGCAGGCCTATTTCAAGTGCGTCAATGCCAACGGCGGCATCAATGGCCGGCCGGTCGAACTGACGATCGTCGACGACCAGTGGAACCCGGAGGTCGCCGCGCAGGCGGCCGCCAAGCTGGTGAAGGACCGCAAGGTCGTCGCGATGGTGGGCAGCTCGAGCTTCGTCGAGTGCGGTGTCAACGCCAAGATGTACGCGCAGGAAGACGTGATGGTGATCGCCGGCGTCGGCGTGCCGCGCGAGTGCTTCTTCGCCAAGAACTACGTGCCGGTGAACACCGGGCCGCGTGTCTCGGCCACCGTGGTGGCCATGTACGCGGCGCAGGCTTACAAAGCGAAGAAGATGGTCTGCGTCATTCCCAACATCCCGAGCCTGGGCAACTGGGCCTGCGATGGCGCGAAGGACTGGGGCAAGGCCAACGGCGTGGACGTGGACGTGATCACGATCGACCCGGGTTCGCCCGACGCCACCTCCACGATGCTGCAGGCGGCCGCGAAGAAGCCCGACGCGATCGTGCTGAACGTGCCCAAGGGCATCATGGTGCCGATGCTGGCGGCTGCGGAACAGCAGGGCCTGGCGAAGAAGATTCGTTTCGTCTCCAGCACGCCGGGCTACAACTTCGACGTGCCCAAGGCGATCGGCGCCGCGTGGAACGGCAACTTCGACATCCACCTGGAGTTCATGCCGGTGGAGTCGGCCGGCCCCGACAACCTGAACTGGAAGGCGACGATGGATGCCTTCGGCGCCAAGACCGACCCGCGTGATTCGTTCGCGCAGTCTGGCTACCTGGCCGCACGCATCGTGACCGAGGCGCTGCTGAAGATGGACCCGAAGAAGATCGATCGCGCCAGCGTCAGCACCGCGCTGCGCAACGTCAAGGGTTTCAAGAGCGACATCCTGTGCCGGCCCTTCTACGTGGGAGACGGTGCGCGCCACAACGCCAACAGCAGCGGCCCGATCGCGCAGGTCAGCGGCAACGGCTTCAAGCAGGTCAGCAACGGCTGCCTGATGGCCGCTGACCCTGAACTGAACGACCTGCGCGAGCAGGAGAAGAAGCTCGGGCTCTGATCTGAGGTTGCCGAGATGACGCCGCCGAGCTCACTTCGTTTGCTGCCCCCCGAGGGGGCGGCCAGTACCTTCGGAACGGCCGGGCGGTACTGACATGCCCGATCTGTTGCCGTTCCTGATCTCGGGGCTGGGCGTAGGCGCCGTCTATGCGATGTCGGGCGTCGGGCTGGTGGTGCTGTACCGCTCGTCGGGCGTACTGAACTTCGCGTTCGGTGCGCTCGGCGCGGTGGCGGCCTACGTCGCCTGGTCGGCGCTCGACCACGACTGGCCGCTGTCGCTGGCTGTGCTTGCCGCGGTGGCGACCTCGGTCACCATCTCGCTGGCCTACGGTCGCTTGCTGGCGCCGTACCTGGCCGAGCGCGAACCCACGGTGCGCTCGATCGGCACGCTCGGGCTGGCGCTCGTCGTGCTCGGCTTGACCGAATGGTTCTGGGGTGAGCAGCCGCGCCGGCTCGTGCTGCCCACCGACGCCGGGGCGATAGCGTTCGCCGACGTGCGGCTCACCTACACCCGCGTGCTGGGCCTCGTCACCGCGGTAGCGATGATGGCCGCGGTGGGCCTGTTGCTGGCGCGCACGCGCATCGGCCTGGCGATGCGGGCGCTGGCCGACCAGCGCGCCCTGAGCGCCATCCTGGGCATTCGTGTGCTCCAGGTGGACACTGCCGCCTGGGTCATCTCGGGCGCCTTCGCCGGCATCTGCGGGCTGCTGCTCGGCAACATCGTGCGGCTGCAAGCCACGGTGCTGACCTTTCTCGTCATCCCGGCCTTCGCCGCAGCGATCATCGGCCGCTTGTCGTCGCTGCCCGTGACCGTGGCGGCGGGCCTGGCCATCGGCATGTTGGAGGCCGTGGCCGTCCTGGTGCCCGGCTTCTCGCCGTTCCGCACCGCCACGCCGTTTCTCATTGCGCTGCTGGCCATCGTGCTGTGGCGCGATGTCTCTCGCACACCTAGAGATCCGTCCGGCCGCCCGAAGGGGCTCATTCCCGCGTGGCGGGACCGGCCGGCAGGCCGAAGGGTGCCCCAATCAGACCCGACTCCATTCGACGCGAGCGCCGCGCCGCCCGCCTGGCGCTGCTGCGCATGGTGCTGGTGGTCATGGCGATCGGCGTGGTGGTGCCCTGGCTGGCCAACGCCTACTGGATTAAGACTCTCACATCGTCTCTGGCGCTGGCCGTCGCCGCCGCCGGCGTGGCGCTGCTGTACGGCCAACTCGGCCTGGTGAGCCTGTGCCAATACGCCCTGCTGGGCGTCGGGGGCTGGGTCGCGCTGCGCGTGGGACATGGCTTGCACTGGCCGTTCGAGGCCTGCGTGCTGGCCGGTGGCCTGTCTGCGGGTGTGGTGGGCATGCTGGCCGGTCTGCCGGCCCTGCGCTTGAAGGGGCTGTATCTGGCCCTGGTGACGCTGATGCTGGCCGGAGGTTTCCAGGTCGTGATCAGCGCCACAGGCTTTCCCGACGGCGGCGCGGGCTTTCTCGGGCGCATCAGTGGCAGCGAGCGCTTGATGTTGCCCCGCCCTGCGATTGCGCAGGGGGAGGGCGCGTACTTCACCTACGTGGCCGCATGGCTCGCGGCCATGCTGGCGTTGCTGGAGCTGCACCGGCGCACGCGGGCCGGCCGCTCCTGGGCGCTGATCCGCCGTGGCGAGGCGGTGGCGGAGGGCGCGGGCGTCAATGTGCTGCTGTACCAGACCTGGGCCTTCGGCCTCGCCGGCGTGTGTGCCGGCGTCGCTGGCGCGCTGCTCGCCGGCTCGGTGGGCCAACTCGATGGCCGTGCGTTCGCCGCCAGCGAGTCGGTGATGCTGTTCGCGCTGTCGCTGATCGGCGGTGCCTACCACTGGGCCGGCGCGCTGGTGGCCGGTCTGTTGTTGCGCGCCGTGCCGTCGCTGCTGATCGACCTCGGCGTCAACGGTTACCTCGCCATGGTGTTCTTCGGTGCGGCACTGCTGCACGCACTGATCACCGCGCCGCGCGGGCTGGCGGGCCAGTTGCTCGCCGCCTTCCACCGCCTGAAGGCGCGGGCATGATCGAGATCCGGGGCCTCACCGTGGCCTTCGGCGCCGTCGTCGCGATCGACTCGCTCGACGCAGCGCTCGATGCGCCAGTGTGCGGGCTGATCGGCCCGAACGGTGCGGGCAAGACCACCCTCGTCAACCTGCTCAGCGGCTTCGTGCGGTCCCAAGCAGGCGAGGTGCACGTGGGCGGCACGGCCTTGCTCGGCATGGACACCGCGCGCCGCGTGCGCTTCGGCCTGCGCCGCTCGTTCCAGACCGAGCAGGTCGTGGAGGACCTGAGCGTCTGGGACAACGTGCAGGCCATGCTCGACCATGTGCCGCACGCCCGCGACCAGGCCGACGCGCAGGTGCGCCGAGCGCTCGAGCACGCCGGGTTGCTCGACTGCGCCGCGGTGCCGGGTGCCGAGCTGGACCTGTTCAGGCGCCGCATGGTCGAAGTGGCCAAGGCACTGGTCGGCGAACCGCGCCTGATCCTGTTCGACGAGCCGGGCGCCGGGCTGGACGAGCGCGAGTCGCGTGTGTTGCGCGACGCGATCGCGTCGATCCCGCAAAACTTCGGCGCCCAGGTGCTGCTGATCGATCACGACGTCGACCTGATCGCCGCCATCTGCACGCAGACCCTGGTGATGGACTTCGGTCGCTGCCTGGCGCTGGGCGCCACGCGCTCGGTGCTGGACGACCCGCTCGTTCGCCAGGCCTACCTCGGCGCTTGACCCATCCCGATTCCAGCATGCTCGAAGTTCGCCAACTCCATGTTTCGCGCGGCGGCAAAGCCGTCGTCCACGGCTTCGAACTCGACGTTGCGGCCGGTGAGATCGTCGCGCTGCTCGGGCCGAACGGTGCCGGCAAGTCGAGCATCGTGCTCGCGCTGGCCGGCGCCATCGCGCGCGGGCAAGGCCGCGTGGGCGTCGATGGCGTCGCGCTCGAGGGCTTCTCGCCCGATGCCGTGCGCCGCGCCGGCCTGGCGATCGTGCCGGAAGGCCACCACCTGCTCGGCGGCCTGTCGGTGCACGACAACCTGCGCGCCGCCGCGATGCTGCTGCCCAGTGCCGAGGTCGATCCGGCCATCACGCGCGTGCTGGGGATCTTTCCGGAACTCGAGCCCAAGCTCATGCAGACGGGCCGGTCGTTGTCGGGCGGGCAGAAGCAGATGGTCTGCATGGCGCAGGCCCTGCTCGCGCGACCCAAGGTGCTGGTGGTGGACGAGCTGTCGCTTGGCCTCGCCCCGCTGGTCGTGCGGCGTCTCGCTGAGGTGGTGCGGCGCGCCGCGGCCGATGGCGCCGCCGTGCTGCTGATCGAGCAGTTCACCACGCTCGCGCTGTCGCTGGCCAGCCGCGCCTGTGTGCTGCAGCGCGGGCGGACGGTTTGGTCGGGCCCGGCGCAGACGCTGCGTGAGCAGCCGGAGATTCTCCACGCCAGCTACCTCGCGTGAAGAAGGCGGACGGCGGCCCTTGCCGACGCCATGGCCGTCCGCGGGCTACTGCGTCAAGATGCCGGCCCGCGGCGCACCGGCCAGGCGCTGGCACGCCCCGGGCGTCAGGCCATAGTGCTGCTTGAACAGGCGGTTGAAGTGCGCGCTGCTCCTGAAGCCCCATGCGAAGCCGATTTCGGCGGCCGAGCGTTTGGCATTCGCTTCATGCGTGAGCGCCGCGTGGCAGCGCTCGAGCCGCTGGTTCCAGATCAGGCGTTCCAGGCTGAGCGCGTCGTCCTCGAACACGCGGTGGATGTAGCGCTTGGAACAGCGCAGCGCATCGGCGATGCGCTGGATGCTCAGTTCCGGGTCGGACAGGTGCGCCTGCACATACTGGTTGACGCGCAGCTTGAGCATCGAAGGCAGCGGCACCGGCTCGCCGACGCGCCGCAGCGTTTCAGCCAGCGTCGAGCCAAGCAGCCCCATCACCGATTCGCTGATCGCCTGGCCGACTCCGTCGGGCAGACCGGGCAGCTGGTCGCTGAGCGCGCGCAGGTAGCTGCCGAACACGCTGTGCAGGCCTGCCACGTTGTCGCTGCCCATCTCGCCAGCGTGCGGCCCGGGCAGGCGCAGCCCGGCCAGCAGCGTGCGCGGCACCTGCGTCACGAGCAGCGTGCAGCGCTCGTGGTTGGTGATGGAATAGGGCGCGCGCGGGTCGTACAGGATCCAGTGGCCAGGCTGCAGCACCACCCGGCGCTGCTGCTGCTCGACGACGCCACGGCCGCTGACCTGGAGCACCAGCTTGTAGAACTCGTCGGTGGGCAATTCGCCGCAGGCCGAATCACGCGCGATGTGATGCGCCGGCGCGTCGATGCGGTACATGCGCAGCGCGCCGACGTCGAAGACATCGAGCGAGGCATCCAGCGGCCCGTCATGCAGGCTGGAAACGCGCAGCCTGCCGAAGTAGCGCGTGTTGATATGACTCCAGGCCTCGGCGCGGTCGCAGGCCGGAACCCGGTTCGTCGCCCAGTTGGTGTGCTGCATGGTGTGTCTCGGTCCCTTCGGCCCAGACAGTCTAGAGGCGCGGCCTGCGTGCCGGCCTAGTGAAAGCCTGTAGATCGGCCGGCCGGCATTTCACCACGCGGACCTGCGGATTGACTGACAGTGAACTGGGCGTCCCCCTCAATCAAGCAGGTCAGCCGACTTCCATCTACGCCGCCAGCGCCTTCATCTCCGCGTACAGGTCGGCCTTGCCTTCGAAGCCGATGCCCGGCAACTCGGGCAACGTGACATAGCTGTTCTCGACGCGCACGCCGTCGGGGAAGCCCCCAAAGGGCTGGAACAGGTCGGGGTAGCTCTCGTTGCCGCCCAGGCCCAGGCCGGCAGCGATGGCCAGCGACATCTGGTGCCCGCCGTGCGGCACGCAGCGCTTGGGGCTCCAGCCGTGCTCGCGCAACATCTCCAGCGTGCGCAGGTATTCCACCAGGCCGTAGCTGAGCGCGCAGTCGAACTGCAGCCAGTCGCGGTCGGGGCGCATGCCGCTGTAGCGGATCAGGTTGCGCGCGTCCTGCATCGAGAACAGGTTCTCGCCGGTGGCCATCGGCTTGTCGTAGTGCTGCGCCAACTCGGCCTGCAGCGCGTAGTCCAGCGGGTCGCCGGCCTCCTCGTACCAGAACAGGTCGTACTGCGAGAGCGCCTTGGCGTAGGCGACCGCGGTCTTCAGGTCGAAGCGGCCGTTGGCGTCCACCGCCAGGCGCTGGCCGGGGCCGAGCAGCTTGAGCACGGCCTCGATGCGCTGGCAGTCCTCGGCCAACGAGGCGCCGCCGATCTTCTTCTTCACCACGCTGTAGCCGCGGTCCAGGTAGCTCTGCATCTCGCGGGTCAGGCCCTCGATGCCCTGGCCCGGCCAGTAGTAACCGCCGGCGGCGTAGACGAAGACGCGCGGGTCGGCGCTCTGGCCGTGGCCGTAGCGCTCGGCCAGCAGGCGGTGCAGAGGCTGGCGCGCGATCTTGGCCACCGCGTCCCACACCGCCATGTCGATGGTTCCCACGGCCACCGAGCGTTCGCCGTGGCCGCCGGGCTTTTCGTTGCTCATCATCGCGGCCCACACGCGGTGCGGGTCGAGGTTGTCGCGCTCGGGGTCGCGCAGCGAGTCGGGCGAAGCCTCGAGCACGCGCGGGATGAAGCGCTCGCGCATCAGCGCGCCCTGGCCGTAGCGGCCGTTGGAGTTGAAGCCGTAGCCGACCACCGGCTTGCCGTCGCGAACGACATCGGTGACGACAGCCACCAGGCTCAGCGTCATCTTCGAGAAGTCGATGTACGCGTTGCGGATGGACGAACTGATGGGGCGCGTGAATTCGCGGATCTCGACGATTTTCATGATGCTGGGTGGTAGTCGGGTCAGCGCGGCAGCGAAGCGCCACCGCAGATCTGGAGGTCCTGGCCGGTGATCGCAGCGGCCGCGGGGCAAAGCAGGTAGCTCACAAGTGACGCGATCTCGTCGGGCCGGATCAGGCGCCCGATCGGCGGCAGCACCGGCGTTACGTCGCGCCGCGCCGGGTCGTCGGTCATGGCGGTCTGGGTGGCCGCGGGCGAGACCACATTGACCGTGACGCCCGAGGCAACCACCTCGGCAGCCCAACTGCGGGCCAGGCCCAGCAGCGCCGCCTTGGTGGCGGCGTACTGGCTGCGCCCGGCCTTGCCCTGCGCCACCCGGCTGCCGATCAGCACCACGCGGCCCGAACCGGCGCGCGCCATCGCGGGCAGCAGCACGTCGGCCAGGCGGATGGCGGCTTCGACGTGCAGGCGCCACATCAGCGTGCCGTCATCGATGTTCAGCCGGCCGAGCGGGCCGACGCGCAGCACGCCAGCGGCATGGACCAGCGCGTCGGGCGTGCCCAGCTCGGTGGCCGCGCGCTCGGTGGCCTGGGCGTCGGTGAGGTCCGCGGCCACGTGCGTGAACGCCTGGTGCGTGATCGCGGCAGGCGCAAGGTCCAATCCTGTCACCTGCCAGCCGTCGGCGAGCAGCCGTTCGGCCACCGCGCGGCCGATGCCGGAGCTGGTGCCGGTCACGACCGCGCGCCGCGACTCAGTCGACACTGATCTTCCCTTCGGTGATGATCTTCTGCGACTTGGCCATGTCCTCGCGCTGGAACTTCACGACGTCGTCGACCGAGCCGCCGTTGACGATCAGGCCCTGGGAAACGAGCTTGTCGCGCATGTCGCTGGCCAGCGCCTTGTTGGCCTCGGCATTGAGCTTGGCGGTGATGTCGGCCGGCATCCCGGCCGGGCCCCACAGGCCGTACCAGCTGTAGAACTCGTAGCCCGGCACCGACTCACCGACAGTGGGCACGTCGGGCAGCGTCGGCACGCGGTTCTTCGAGGTCACCGCCACGATGCGCAGCTTGCCGGACTTGTGGAAGTTCATCGCGCCGAGCAGCGGGTCGACGAAGCCCTGGATCTGGCCGCCCACCAGGTCCTGGAACGCGGGCGCGGTGCCCTTGTACGGCACGATGGTCAGGTCGATGCCGCCGGCGCGCCTGAGCAGTTCGGTCGACAGGTGGCCGGCCGAGCCGGTGGAGCCGATGGCAAAGTTGAGCTTGCCCGGGTTGGCCTTGGCGTGCGACATCAGGCTCGCAATGTCCTTGACCGGCAGGTCGTTGTTCACAGACACCGCGAGCGGCGCCTGCGCCACCAGCACCACGGGCGTGAAATCGCGGTTCACGTCGTACGGCGCGCTCTTGACCACCATCGGGCCGGTGGTGAAGGTGGAGGCGTTGAACAGCAGGGTGTAGCCGTCGGCCGGCGCCTTGGCCACCGCGTCGGCGCCGATGAAGCCGTTGCCGCCCGGCTTGTTCTCGATCACGAAGGTCTGCCCGGTCTGCTCCGACATCTTCTGCGCCAGCGTGCGCCCGATGAAGTCGAGCGTGCCGCCAGGCGGGAACGGGATGATCACCCGCACCGGCTTGTTCGGGTAGGCCTGGGCCCAGGCCGGGGCCAGGGTGCAGGCAAGGGCGGCGGCCGCGATGGCGCGCAGGAAGTGGAATCGCTTCATGGTCTGTCTCCTTGTCGTGGTTGTGTTCAAAGCTCGTTTCAGCGTTCTGATCGATCAACGCGCGATCAGCGCTTGAGCAGCCCGGCCTGGGCCACCGCGGCGCGCAGCACCTGCATCTCGGCCTCGGTGGGCGCTTCGGTGGGGGGGCGCACGGTGGGGTCGTCGATCACGCCGGCCAGCCACATGCCCGCTTTCATGCGCGCATGCGCCTCGCCGGTGGGTTCGCCACCGCCGTAGACCGCGTCCTTCAGCGGCGTGATCACGGCCTGGATCTGCATCGCGCGCTTGAGGTCGCCGTCTTTCACCGCCTGCCACAGGTCGGCGATCAGGTTCGGGATGAAGGTGGCGAAGCCCACCAGCGCGCCATCCACGCCCTGGACCATCGACGCCAGCAGGTACTCGTCGTGGCAGGTGAGGATCGCCTTGGACGGGTCGGCCGCGCGTACGGCGGCGACGTCGGCAGCGTATTTGTTCATGTCGCGCTGGCCCACCTTGAAGGCCTGCACCGCCGGATGGCGCGCGAGATCGGCCATCACGGTGGTGGAATACGAAGCGCGCGTCCAGGCCGGGTAGACGTGGGCGATGAGGTCGAGCCCCGACTCCGCAATGGCGTCGAAGTAGTGGCGCACGTGGTCGGGCCGGTAGCCGAAGCGCAGCCAGTGGTGCGGCGGCATCACGTCCAGGCCTGCGGCACCGGCTTCCTTGGCCATGCGCGCATGCACCTTGGCGTCGGCTATACCTTCGCAGACGATCGAGCTGATCACCGGCAGCTTGCCGCGCAGCTCATTGGCCACGATCTGCGTCACCTGGGCGCGTTCGTGCGGCTGCAGCGAGAACACCTCGCCGGTGTGGCCGTTGGTCATCACCGCCACCACGCCGCGCTGGGCGGCGAGCCAGGACGCGAGGCGGCGCAGCGCCGGTTCGTCGATGCGATGGTCGGGCGTGAACGGGCAGGCGATCGCGGGGATGATGCCGCGGTAGGTGGTGATGGTCGGCATGACAATGGCTCCTTGAACGGGTCAGCGGCCCGCAGTGTGCGGCGCGACCTGCCCTCTGTGCCAATGCTCTTTTCGACCCACTTGATGCTCCTGAGGCACTGCCGATGACGAGGTCGTACTGCCGATGACGATGAACCTGTCCTGGCTGGAGGACTTCCAGGCGCTGGCCGAGAGCGGCAACTTCTCGCGCGCGGCCGAGCAGCGCCACATGACGCAGCCCGCCTTCGGCCGTCGCATCAAGGCGCTGGAGGAGTGGCTCGGCACGCCGCTGTTCGACCGCAGCGGCCACCCGGTCACGCTCACCGAGGCGGGCGAGTGGCTGCGCGGCACCGCGGAGCAACTTCTGCGGCGCGTGGAGCGGCTGCCCGACGAGGCGCGCGCCGTCGCCGACGGCAGTGCGTCAACGCTGCGTTTCGCCGCCACGCATGCGCTGTCGCTGAATTTCCTGCCGGCCTGGCTTCGCAGCCTGGAGGCCCGCACCGCGGTCGGCCCGATCCAGCTCGTCAGCGACGTGGCGGCGCACTGCGAGGCGCAGTTGCAGCATGGCCGTGTGCAGTTCCTGCTATGCCATGGGCACGAGCGTGCGCCGTCGAGTCTGGACCCTGCCAGCTTCGTCTCGTGCGAGGTGGGGCGCGACGAGTTGCTGCCCGTGTGCGCACCGGACGCGCAGGGTCGGCCGCGCTTCGACCTCGACGCCGCACCTCGCCGCGGCGCCAAGGCGGCGCTGCCGATGCTCGCCTACAGCGCCGAATCGGGCCTGGGCCGCGTGCTGCGTTCGCTGCACGGTGCCGCGCTGGAGGCACCGGGCCGCGAAGTGGTGTTCACTGCCCACCTGGCCACCGTGCTGCGCAGCCTGGCGCTCGAAGGCCGGGGCCTGGCCTTCTTGCCTGCGAGCCTGGTCCGGGAGGACCTGGCGGCTGGCCGGCTGGTGGCTACCGGCAGCGCGCGCTGGACCATCGCGCTGAGCGTGCGCCTCTATCGCCCCCGAGCCGCACTGAGCGCGGTGGCCGAGAAGTTCTGGGCCGCGGCCAGCCAGGGCACGGGCTGAGGTCGGCGTGCGAGTGCCCGTGCCCGTGCGTCTCGTTTTGCCGACCTACTTGCGCGGCTTTGCTGCACTTGCCTTCTGCGCGCCCGCCTGCGGCTGCAGCGCCTCCGACATGCCGATCAACACCCCGCTGACCAGGGTGGTGTAGCTGTCCATCAGCGCCTGGGTGGCCTTCATGCTGATCGCGCGGCCGTCGCGCAGAGCGGTCTGGGCCTGGCTGACCAGTTGCTCGACCGACAGGCTGGCCTGGGCGCCAGTGGCGGTGCCTTTCAGTTTCATCGCACCCAGCACCTGGTCCCACGGCCCTTGCAGGGGCTGGTCGGCGCCCTTGGCCGCCTTGGTCACGGTGTCGAAGAACATGTCTTCCATCTTCTCGAGGTTGGCCAGGGCGGTCTTCATCTGCTTGTCCTGGACACCCACACCTTGTTCGACGAATTGGTTCAGCGCCTTGCGGTTGGCCTCCACCGTCTGCAGCAGCGCCGCGTCCATGCCGTCGAAGGCCTTGGCCAGCAGGCCCTCGACGTCCACCGCCGGCAGCGGGCTCTGCGCCGCGCCGGTGCTGGCCGCTTCGGTCACCGTCTTCAAGACCTTGCGGATGTTGGCCAGCGTGAGTTCACGGCCTTGCAGTGCTTTCAGCGTGGCCTCGGCCACCGCCTTGCGCAGCGCTTCGCCCTGCTTGGCCGAGGCTTCGGAAAACTGCTTGATCAGTGCGTCCTGATCGATGCCGGATTTGATCATTCGATGCTCCTGTTGTGGTTGTGGTTGTGGGCAGCTGCGCTCACTGCATGTGCTGGCCGCCGTTGATCGCGATGTTGGCGCCGGTGACGAAGGCGGCCTCTTCAGACGCGAGGTAGATGATCAAGCCCGCCACCTCTTCCGGCTTGCCCAGCCGGCCGACCGGAATGTGCGGCAGGATCTTGCTGTCGAGCACTTCCTTCGGAATGGCCGTGACCATCTTGGTGCCGATGTAGCCCGGCGAGATGGTGTTGACGGTGACGCCCTTCTTGGCCACCTCGAGCGCCAGCGCCTTGGTGAAGCCGTGCACACCCGCCTTGGCGGCCGAGTAGTTGGTCTGCCCGAACGCGCCCTTGCTGCCGTTGACCGACGACACGTTGATGACCCGCCCCCAGCCGCGCTCGGCCATGTGGTCGACCACCTGCTTGCTCATGTTGAACAGGCTGTCCAGGTTGGTGCGCAGCACCGCGTCCCAGTTGACCTTGTCCATTTTCTTGAAGGTCATGTCGCGCGTGATGCCGGCGTTGTTCACCAGCACGTCCACCGGCCCCAGTTTGGCCACGACGGCGG